>JACMLB010000053.1 GCA_014379805.1 Rhodospirillales bacterium
CAAGAACCTGTATGCCCGGCTGGGCAATTCGGGGCCGAACTTCTGCTTCGCCGGCCACACGGATGTGGTGCCGCCCGGTCCCCATTGGACGGTGGACCCGTTCGGCGGGCTGGTCATCGATGGCCGCTTGTTTGGACGCGGCGCCGCCGACATGAAGGGCGCCATCGCCTGTTTCGTGGCGGCGGTGGCGCGGTTCCTGAAAGCGGGTCCGGCCAAGGGCTCCATCAGCCTGCTGATTACCGGCGATGAGGAAGGCCCGGCGGTGGATGGCACCAAGAAGGTGCTGGACTGGCTGGCCGAACGCGGCGAAAAGCTGGACTTCTGTCTGGTGGGCGAACCGACCAACCCGCGCCATCTGGGCGAGATGATGAAGATCGGCCGGCGCGGTTCGCTCAATTGCAAGATCACGGTGTTCGGCGCCCAGGGCCATGCTGCCTATCCCCATCTGGCCGACAATCCCATTCCGCGCCTGCTGGAAATGCTGCGCCGGCTGACGGACTCTCCACTGGACGAGGGCAGCGCCCATTTCCAGGCTTCAACCCTGGCGCTGACCACGGTGGATGTGGGCAATCCCGCCACCAACGTCATTCCCGGCGAGGCCCGCGCCGGCTTCAACATCCGCTTCAACGATCTGCACACCGGCCAATCGCTGGAAGAGTGGATCCGCCGCACCCTGGACGGGGTGGGCGGCGAGTATGAGTGCGCCATCGAGGTCTCGGGCGAAAGCTTCCTGACCCAGCCCGGTGTGCTGTCCGACGCGGTGGCCGAGGCTGCTTTGGCGGTCACCGGCGCCACACCCGAACTGTCCACCACCGGCGGCACGTCTGATGCACGCTTCATCAAGAACGTTTGCCCGGTACTGGAATTCGGCCTGGTCGCCCAAACCATGCACAAGGTGGACGAGCACGTGCTGGTGGCCGACATGGAAGGCCTGACCGAAATCTACGGGCGCGTGCTGGACCGTCTGGTGGGCCACCGATGATCACAATGGTCGAGCTGTCGCGCGGCATCACCGGCGCCTTCAAGCTGGCGCGCCGCGATCCCAGCGGCTTGGCGTGGTTCGATGCGTCGCCGACCGGCTATTGGCGCTCGTTCTGGGCGGCGGTGGTGGTGGCCCCGGCCTTCCTGGTGCTGGACCTCATCACCGGCGGCTTCGGCGAGGACGCCGGTTTGCGCCAGATCATGATCCAGATCATAGCCTACGTCATCGACTGGGTCGCCTTCCCGCTGGTGATGATCGTCGTGGCCGACTCGTTGGACAAATGGCCCAACTACATGCGCTACATCGTCGCCTATAACTGGTCGGCGGTGGTGCAAATGTCGGTGCTGCTGCCGGTGGCCGTGCTGGCGGTGCTGTTCCCCGCGCCGCAGACAATGATGCTGGCCCAGGTGGTCACCATCATCTTGCTGGTCTATCGCGCCTATGTGGCCCACACGGCTTTGGGCGTCGGCTTCGCCACGGCGGGCGGCGTGGTGCTGTTGGACGTGCTGCTGGCCGGGGTGCTGAAAGCTCTCAGCGACCGTTTGATGGCCGGCTGACCATGTGGCGGCCCATGCTGGCGGGCGATTTGTCCGCCGTCCAGACCATCGCGGATCAGGTCCATTTGGACCACCCCGAAGCCCCGGAAATCTTCGCCAACCGATTGGATTTGTTCCCCGCCGGCTGCTTCATGGCCGGTGCGCTGGGGTATTGCATCGCCCATCCGGGAGTGGTGGGCGACCCGCCGCCGCTGGACACGGTGCTGACCGCCCTGCCGGCGGGGGCCGATTGCCTTTACCTGCACGATGTGGCGCTGCTGCCTGAAGCCCGTGGTCGTGGCCTGGGTGCGGCCTTGGTTGTGCGGCTGGAACAGGTGGCAAAGGCACACGGCTTCAACCGCATCGCGTTGACGGCGGTGAGCAATTCCGACGGGTTCTGGCAGGGGCTGGGGTTCGAACCGGCACCGTGCGGCAAGCTGGCGAGTTATGGCGCGGCGACGTATCGGGTGAAGGTGGTGGGTTAGGCGCAGGAAAAGTTCAGGGCTGAGAGGATGTTTCTTTTTCTATACATTCGCGCTAATTTCAGGCGATTTGATCTGCGCTCGCGGTCTGGCGTTGCTGGGGGATTTTAGTAATGGAACGAGTTAAATATCTTGTCTGGAATAATAAAGGCGGCGTTGGCAAGACATTTCTCACGTACGTCCTTGCTGTTGAATACGCCATAAATCATCCAGATGAAGAGGTTGTTGTTGTTGACGCCTGCCCTCAGGCAAATGTCTCTGAAATTATCCTTGGCGGAAACGGAAAGGGCGAGGCTAATTTAGAAAAACTCCGCAGCAATGATATGACCATAGCGGGATACATTAAAGATAGATACAAAAGGTCAATGTTTGCGAAGCTTGGCACAGAGACAAACTATTTTGTTAACGCATGATCTTTATCTTCTCCCGGGAGACGTCGACCTCGACATCTGCTCTTCAATTATTAACTTCCTGGCCACGGCTCCTGAAAAAGGGGCATGGAAAAAGAGTCGATTTTTATTGGGGGATTTGATTAGCCGCCATTATGCACCGGGCTGACGCCCGGCCTTATGGTCAGTCCGACAACTCGCCGTCAGGTTGCGCTTGGGCGTGATGCCTCGCCGCCAGCCTGAGACGGCGACGTTGTGTGTGGCGGGGGCTGTCTGGTTGGGGA
>JACMLB010000054.1 GCA_014379805.1 Rhodospirillales bacterium
CCGGCGACCTTCCTGAAGAACTCCAGATAGCGCGCCACCACCACCGCTTCGGTGAACCGTTCCTGATACACCTGACGGCCGGCGGCGCCCATATGGGCGGCCATATTGGGGTCTGCCAGCACGCGGTTGATGCCTGCGCTCAGGGCGGCGGGATTATCTACCGGCACCAGAACGCCGTCGATGTCGTCCTCGATCAGTTCGCCGGGGCCTTCCGAGGCGGTGGCGACCACCGGGATGCCCTGTGCCCACGCCTCGATCACCACATTGCCCAGGGGCTCGTGGCGGGACGGGCAGACGAAGATGTCGGCGGCTGCGAACAGGCCGGCCACGTCGTCGCGCCAGCCCAGGAAGCGCACGCGCGAAATCACCCCCAGGCGCGAGGCCAGCAGTTCAAGCTCGGCCCGCAGCGGACCTTCACCGGCCAGCCACAGATAGGCCTCGGGGATGGTGGGCAGGGCCTTGATCAGGATGTCGAAGGCCTTGTTCTCATGCAGCCGGCCCAAGGCCAGTAGCACCGGCACCCCTTCGGGTGTGGAGAACGTGGCGCGGCTGACCGGCGGGGCCACGGCGGCACTGACGAAATTGGGCACGTAATGGACCTGCTCGGGGCGCCAGCCCTGGCCGATGATCCAGTCGCAGATGTCTTGGGTGTTGCCGATCAGATGATCGAAGCCCCGGTAGTATTTCAGGTCGTAATAGCCGCCCAGGCGGCCCACGCGGATGAAGTGGCCTTTGGGGCAGAAGCGGCTGGCGCGGTTCATCCAGGTCAGCACGATGGCTGGCTTAAACTCGTGGACGGCCTTCGAGAAACCGCGTCGGGTCTTCACGTCCAGCATACCGCCGAAGGGCAGTTCGGTCACCGCCACGCCGCCTTCATGCAGCAAATGGTGACGGCGCGGATTGTGACGGATCAATACGTGCTGATGAATGCCTGCGCGTTCCAGGGCCAGGGTCAGGCGCTCGAAGAACCCTTCGGCGCCGCCGCGATCGGCCCCAGCCATGGCTTGCAGCAATCGGATCATGTCAGCAACGCCTCGAACCGTTCCGCTGCCGCATCCCAGGTGCGGCCCGTATACAGCGCCTTGGCCTCGGCACCCATGGATTGCGCCACCGCTTCGTTGGTCAGCAGGGTCGAGGCCAGATTGGCAAACGCATCGTCATCGGGCGCCACATAGGCCGACTGGCCGTTGCCCACCCGCTCGGGCGCGGCGCCCAGGGGGCGCAGCACGGCGGGCAGGCCGGTGGCCTGGCTTTCCATCAGGGTGAAGGCGGTGGTGTCGTCGGCATGGCCGGGATACAGGTGCACCCGCGCCTCGCGATAGGCCTGGGCCATGACACCATCGGCGCCGGGCCGCAACACCACCACGCCGTGGTCGCGCGCCGCCAGCACCTTGGCCGCCAGCATCTGCAATTCGGGGACGATGGCGCCCCCATCGGCGGCCTTGGCCAGCGCGATGGAATAGATGTGCAACTCGGCTTCGGGCGCCGCCGGGTGAATGCGGTTCAGCCACAGCTCCAACAGCCAGTCCAGGCCATGGGCGGGGTGAGTGGTTACGATGGCGCGCGGCGGAATGGCCGGGGCAGTCGCCGCATCGGTCAGGAAATCGGACTTCACGGCGGGGGGCAGCGCCCCCACGGACAGGCCGTTGGGCGACCAGCCTTCCGCCTGGGCGGCAGAGCTGAGCAGCACCAGCGGTTTCAGATCGTCCAGCAGGGTGCGGCTGGACTTCTTTTCCAGCAGGCGGGCGGGCTGGGTGGTCCACAGTACGCGGCGCTTGGCCTGGCGGACGTATTCCAGCAGGGCCGGCTTGCGGAACGCCACCAGCACGTCGGTGGTCAGCGGCTTTCTGCCGTCGAAGGTCTCCCACTGGGCGCCTTCGATGAACATGCTCCAGCGGCAGCGGTTGAACACGGCGACGGAATGGCCGCGCCGGGCCAGCGCGCCGGGTAGCGCGGCGAACGCCTTCTCGGCGCCGCCCATGGCACGGGCCGAGGCGGTGAAGCCGTCAAAGGGAATGGAGTCGTCGACAAGGGTGATATGCATCGGCCCACTTATACGGTGCTGGAATTGCCCTGCCAAGGTTCGAGGGTTGCCAAGGCCCGTCCTTTGCCCCACCTTTTGCGGGTCCGCCGCCCGCCCATGGGAGTCCATTGTAATGGCCGATACCCGCTATACCCGCCTCAACCGCGCCGTCCTGTCGGTGGCCGGCGAGGATCGGCGTACTTTTCTGCAAGGCTTGATCTCCAACGACATCACCAAGGCCGGCCCCGATCGCGCCATCTTTGCGGCCTTCCTGACCCCTCAGGGCAAGTTCCTGTGGGATCTGTTCATCGTGGAATCCGGCGACGCGTTCCTGGTGGATTTGGAAGCCGCTCGTATCGAAGACTTCCGCAAAAAGCTGTCGCTCTACAAACTGCGCGCCAAGGTCACCATCAGCGTGGTGGAGGATTTGGCGGTCTATGCCGTGTTCGCCCCCCAGGCGATTGGTCTGTCGGGCGAGCCCGGTGCGGCGCGGCCCTTCGGTGACGGCATCGCCATGGTGGACCCGCGCCTGCCCCAATTGGGCGCCCGCGTGCTGCTGAAATCCGCCCATGCGTTGCAAAATGCGGGTCTGGCCGAGGCGCCTTTGGCAGCGTGGGATGTGCTGCGCTTGGGCCTGGGCGTGCCCGATGGCAGCCGCGATTTGCCGGTGGACAAGGCCCTGCTGCTGGAAAACGGCTTCGACGAGTTGGGCGGCGTGGATTTCAACAAGGGCTGCTATATGGGCCAGGAACTCACCGCCCGGACCAAGTACCGTGGTCTGGTGCGCAAGCGCCTGCTGCCGGTGGTCATCCAGGGCGACGCCCCCGAACCGGGCACGCCGGTTATGGCTGGCGAGGTGGAAGCGGGCGAGATGCGCTCCAGCAATGGCCCGGTGGGGCTGGCTATGATCCGGCTGGAACATGTGAAATCGCCGCTGACGGCTGGTGCCGCCAAGCTGACGGTGACGGTCCCGGAATGGGTGCGGTTGCCGGAAGCGGAGTAGGGGGGCTTTTAGCCGCCATTATGCACCGGGCTGACGCCCGGCCTTATGGTCAGTCCGACAACTCGCCGTCAGGTTGCGCTTGGGCGTGATGCCTCGCCGCCAGCCTGAGACGGCGACGTTGTGTGTGGCGGGGGCTGTCTGGTTGGGGA
>JACMLB010000055.1 GCA_014379805.1 Rhodospirillales bacterium
GGAGCGGCTGATGGGTTGGATCGAGACCTACCTGGAGGCCATGACCGAGATCATCACCGCCCATGGCGGCATCGTGCTGCGCTTCCTGGGCGACGGCATCCTGGCGGCCTTCGGCGCGCCGCTGCCGCGCGGCGACGAAGCCTCCATCACCGCCGATGCCATTCAGGCGGTGCAGGCGGCCCTTGCCATGGAGGACGCCCTGCACCGGCTGAACCGGGATTGGGCGGCGCAGGGGTTGCCCGAAATCCGTATCCGCGTCGGTATGACCACCGGCGCCATGGTGGGCGGTAGCGTGGGGGCGCGGCGGCATTTGGAATACACGCTGATGGGCGATTCGGTGAACACCGCCGCCCGGCTGGAAGCGTTGGCGAAAAGCGTTGCCATCACCCCGGGCAGCCCCTGCCGCATCCTGGCCGCCCGCGCCACCTGGGACCGGGTGCAAGGCGTGGTCTCGGGGCGTTTGGTGGGTGAAATCACCGTGAAGGGCAAGCGCCATCCGGTGGAGGTGTATCAGATTCTAGCTGCGCCAACTCCCCCAACGCCCCCGCCTGCATCACCGTGATGTAACCATTGCGCACGGCGATCCAGCCCGCCTTCTGCCACAGCCCCAACTGCTTGTTGACGCTTTCCCGCGTGATCCCGGCGATGGAGCCCAATTGCTGTTGCGACAGCTTGATGTCGATGCACACGCCGGCACTGGCGGGGATGCCGAAGGCGCCGGACAAATGCAGCAGTACGCGGGCCAGCCGGGCGGGCACTTCCAGGAACAGGCTTTCCTCCAGATGGGCACTGGTGCGGCGCAGGCGCTGGCACAGGATGCTCAGTAGGCGGCTCGCCATTTTTGGGTTCTGCTCCAGATGGCGTTGGAAGTCGCGCCGCTCCAGAACCAGCAATTGGCAGGTTTCCAGCGCCACGGCATCGGCGGTGCGCGCTTCGCCGTCGATCAGTGAGATTTCGCCGAACACCTCGCCCGGTTTGATGATGTTGAGGATCAGTTCCTTGCCCTCCACCGAATGAGCGCAAATCTTCACCCGCCCGGTCACCACCGCCAACATGCTGTCGCCGGGGTCGCCGCGTTGGAAGATCACCGCGTCGGTGGGGTGGCGCACCACTTGGGCGTAGTCCGCCAGCCGCGTCCGGTCGGCGGGGTCGAGATGCTTCAGTAGCGAATTTTCCGCCAGGATGGCTTGGCGGTCCATGGTGAAGGTGCGGGCCATGGCGCTTAGATGGGGTTGCCGCCGGGGCGCCCGAATACCCCTGCGGCATACTTCGGATGGAAAGACGAACGACGCCCTTCCCACTGATTATATGCAAACCGGGGAGGCACCGAGATGAGATTGCTGTGGCTGTTCATGACGGCGCTGTTGCTGGTGGCCGGGCCGTCGTCTTCGGCGAGCCAGCGTCGCGTCGCCTTGGTGATCGGCATGGGGCAGTATGTCAGCGTGCCCAATCTGCCCAATCCGCCCAAGGACGCCCGCGCCATGGGCGAAAGCCTGGCCCGGCTGGGCTTCGAGGTGGACTCCCATCTGGATTCCGACTACCGCGACTTTGCCAAAGCCCTGCGCGAGTTCGGCATCAAGGCCCAAGGCGCCGACGTGGCGCTGATCTTCTATGCCGGCCACGGCATGCAGGTGGACCGCGAGAACTACCTGATCCCCATCGACGCCCGGCTGGAGCGCGAGCGCGATCTGGTCTACGAGGCCATGCCGTTGGAACGCCTGCTGGGTGAGGCGTCCCAGGCCCGCGTGCTGGGCATCGTCATCCTGGACGCCTGCCGCAACAATCCCTTCGCCGAGAAGTTGGCGCAAAAGGTACAGGTCGCGCGGGCCCGTGCCGTTGCCGTCGGGCCGGGTCTGGCCCGCGTGGACGCCACGCCCAAGGACACGCTGGTTGCGCTGGCCACCCGCGCCGACGCCCTGGCCGAGGACGGCGAGGGCAATCACAGCCCGTACACCGAGGCATTGCTCGCCAATCTGGAGATGCCGGGGCTGGAATTGGGCCTGTTCTTCCGCCGGGTGCGCGATCAGGTGCTGAAAGCCACCAATGGCCGCCAGGAGCCCTTCACCTTCGGTTCGCTGGGGGCCGAGCCGTTCTACTTCGACCCGCTGCCACCCAATGCCCAGCCGGTGGTGCCCGTGCTGGCGCCGCTGGATATCGGCGACGACAAGACGCCCAAGCCGCTCAACATTGCCGGCTTGTCAGACCCCGATGGCGACCGCCTGTCTGTGCGCATCACCGGCTTGCCCAAGGGCGGCAATTTGCAATTAGGCGACCGGGTGCTGCTGATGGGCGACGCTCTGACGCCTGAGCAATTGGGCAAGCTGACCTTCATCCCCGATGGCAGCTTCACCGGCCAAGCCGGGCCGTTGACCTTTACGGTGGAGGACGGGCGCGGCGCCAATGTGGCGGGCAGTCTGTTCTTAAAGATCGTCGCCGCCAACCGCCCGCCCGCCGTCGAGGCCGAGCGGCAGTTGCACACGGTGGCGCTGCCTTTGGGGCTCAAGGTGCCGGTGGACCCGGATGGCGACCCGCTCTCCATCACTGTGTCCGAGGTGCCGGGGCGCGGCGTGGTGCGGAACTCTGACGGCACCGCGCTAAAGGTGGGCGACCGCCTGCCCGCCGAAGAACTGGCCAAGCTGACCTATGACCCCGGTCTGGCCGATCAGGGCGAGGCCGGCGCCTTTGCCTATGTGGTGGACGACCAGCGCGGCGGCCGGGCCGAGGCGCGCCTGCGCATCGCCGTCGGCAACCGCCCGGCTGGCGGAGGGGGCGCCCCAAACGTTGCGACCACGCATGAGCCGGCCAAGGCGACCAAAACGGCGTCCGCCGTTACCGTGCCGTTGCCGGATACCCCGCCTAAAAGCGCCGCCATGCCCATCATCCCGGCGCCGCCCGAGGACGGTGCGCTGAAGGATTGCCGCGATTGTCCGGCCCTGGTGGTGATGCAGCCGGGCAGCTTCACCATGGGCGCCATGGGCGGAGACGCCAGCTCGAAGCCACCGCACAAGGTCACCATCGCCAAGGCCTTCGCCATCGGCAAATACGAGGTCACCGTGGCCGAGTGGAACGCCTGCGTCCAGGCCGGCGCCTGCAAACCGGCGGGCGAACCGGGCGAGGGCGGCGACCGCCTGCCGGTGCGCAACGTCCATTGGCAGGACGCCCAGGATTACGTGGCTTGGCTGAGCAAGCAGACGGGCCGCAAATACCGCCTGCCCACCGAGGCGGAGTGGGAATACGCCGCGCGCGGCGGTGCCGCCTCGGCTTATTGGTGGGGCGAAGCGTTCGGCAAGGGCAAGGCCAATTGCTCCGATTGCGGCGGCGCCTATGACCGCAAGCTGCCCTCGCCGGTGGATGCTTTCCCCGCCAACGGATTTGGCCTGTTCGGCACTGCCGGAGGTGTGGCCGAATGGGTGGAGGATTGCTGGAGCCCCAGCCATGCGGGCGCCCCTAAGGACGGTTCGGCGCGGGTGGAGCCCAATTGCCGCGAACGGGTGATCCGGGGCGGCTCGTGGCGCAACGACCACAGCTACGCCGCCTCGGCCAGCCGGTTCTATTACGACGCCGACGTGCGCTATATCGCCAACGGCTTCAGGGTGGTGCGGGAAATGGACTGAGGGGGGGACACGCTGAACGTTAGCCAGCCTTGTCATCCCGAACGACCAACGGGAGGAGGGATCTCCGCTTGGCGCGCCGTGTCAGCACTTGCCACCATCCTGCCAGGATGAGATCTCTCACATTCGTTCGAGATGACAATGTGCGCGGCGCTTACTTCACCGTCACCGTGATCTTCTTCGACACCAATGGCGGGTCGAACGGCTTGTGGTCGTGATCGCCCAGCATCAATTGCAGGGTGTGCTTGCCCGGCGGCAGTTCCACGGTGGTTTCGGTCTCGCCATTGCCGAAATGAAGGTGTTTGCGGTCGGATGGGATGGGCTCGTCCAGGGGCGGCAAGGGGGTGTCGATCAGCAAATGGTGGTGACCGGTATCGGGGGCGCGCACGTCCTTGGGGGCCACGCCCATGCCGCGCAGGCCGAACCACACCTTGAACGGGCTGCGCACCACCTCGCCGTTATTGGGCCAGCCGATATACAGGTGCACGTCGGCAGGCGCTTTGGTGTTTTCGGCGGCCAGGGTGGGGACGGCCAGCAGGGTGATGGCGGCGGCCAGGGCAAAGCGCTTCATGGACGCCTCCTTACTCGGTCACGGTGATGGTGATCTTGTTGGACAACAGCGGTGGATCGAAGGGGAAGTGCTTTTCGTCGCCCAGCATCAGTTGCAGGGTGTGCTTGCCGGGCGGCAGTTCGATGCGCGCCTCGGTCTGGCCCTTGCCGAAATGCAGGTGATTGCGGTCGTTGGGAATGGGCTCGTCGGCGGGCGGCGGCGGCACGTCGATCAGCACGTGGTGATGGCCGGCATTGGGCCAAGCCACTCCGGCGGGGGCGATGCCCATGCCCTTCAGCCCCATGCGCAGCCACAATTTCCCGCCCTTTACCACTTGGCCGTCGCGCGGCC
>JACMLB010000056.1 GCA_014379805.1 Rhodospirillales bacterium
CCGTGGCCCAGGGCTTCGGTTCGCTGGGCCTGATGACCTCGGTGCTGATGAGCCCCGATGGCAAGGTGGTCGAGGCCGAGGCCGCCCACGGCACCGTGACCCGTCACTACCGTGAGCACCAGAAGGGCAAGGAGACCTCGACCAACCCGATCGCGTCGATCTTCGCCTGGACCCGTGGCCTGCTGTACCGCGCCCAGTTCGACAACACCCCGGAAGTGGCCGCCTTCGCCACCGCCCTGGAAGAAGTGTGCGTCGAAACCGTGGAAGCCGGCTTCATGACCAAGGATCTGGCCATCCTGATCGGCCCGAAGCAGGCTTGGCTGACCACCTCTGGCTTCCTGGACAAGCTGGACGAGAACCTGCAGAAGCGTATGGGCGCGTAAGCGTTCCAACTCTGCGGAAACACGAAACCCCGTCGGTGCGAACCGGCGGGGTTTTTGTTTGGGTGCGAGGCACGGCGGTCGGTTGTTCATGGGAACACAGATGAACACAGGGGCGCCTAAAGGCGCCCACACAGATGAACACAGATGGGAATAGGGGAACCTTATCTGTGTAGCCCGCGCCAGCGGGCTCTGTGTTTATCTGTGTTCCTAAAACCTGCTGCTCGCCGTTCTTTGGCGCCGTCCCTCACCCTTCCCGCAGGAAGTAGATCAAATCCATGGCCGGCGGCTCCACGCTGGTGGACGACAACATGTCGTGAACTTGACCGCGATGGTGGGTGGCGTGGTTGAACATGTGAGTCATGGCCCAGCCCAGCAGGGATTGGGTGGCTTGGCCTTCCATGGTGCGATAGCTGAAGACGCGGTTCAAATCGCCGCGCAAATCGTCGAAATACGCCACCACCCCATCATCCACCGCCGCACGTTCGGCGGCGAGGCCCTCGAAATCGGGGTGCAGGATTTGGCCCAGCGAGACGATGTCGGGGCACGGGGTGCCTTGGAACCGGCCCATCCACAGCCGGTCGCCCACCAGCCCATGGTTCAGCGTCGCCAGGATCGAACCGAAATAGCTGGGGCGGGGCAACGCCAGTTCCGCTTGGCCCGCGTCACCGCAGGCCGCATACAGGCGCCCATTGGCCCAACGATTGTAACGGGCCAGGGTGCGTAAATGGTCGGGTGTCATGGGCCTAAAACTTGTAACCGACACCGGCGCCGAAGCGCAGACCGGATTCGGGCTCACGGTCGTCATCCTTACGGGTGGCGGCGGCGAAGCCGCCCAAGCTGAGCGAGGGCGTCACGTCATGGGTGAAGGACAGCGTCAGCGACAAATCGCCCACCGGCCGGCTGGGATCGTAGCTGCCGGAGAACGCTGACAACCCGGCCTGGGCCGGATTTACACTGAACGCCTGCTGCTTGCCCCATTGGTAGCCCAGCTTGGCGGAAGCAATGCCGTCCACGCCCATGACCCCGCCCAGATAGGACGCGCTGAAATCGGCGGAGGACGCAACGCTGTCACCCTTAAGCGACGACGAAAACTTCAGATCGCGAAAGGCGTAAGCGGCATAACCACCCAGGGCCATGCGCTCGCGACCATGCTCGGTGGGCGTGGAATCGGCCACGGCGCCAGCGGAGAACGCGCCCTTGGTGAACAGTTCGGTGCGCAGTTCCGGCTGCGACAGGTCCATGCCGCCGGCCACCAAACGCGGACGCGCCGCCTCACCCGCCACCGCAGGCGCGGCGACGAGGATGCAGGAGACCACAAAGGCGAAACGCTTGAGCATGACCCGTTCACAACAAAGCAACATCTAGAGGGATTCATATAGTTTCCCCCGCGCATATGGGAAGGGAGAATCCGCACAAGGTGATTCTTCTGAGTCACACTGTTGCAGCAGGGATACAGTCCCTACCGCCCGTTCCGCCCGTTGCGCCCCTGCCCGCCCGCCACCGCGTCGTCGTAACGGCGGGCGAACGCCGCCAAGCGGGCCTGGACTTTGCGGTTGATGCTGCCCGCCGGATAATCGCCACGCGCGTCCTTTTCTCCCGCCGGCACATCGGTCAGCAGGGCAATGCCCTGGTCGATGGTCTCGATGGGATAGATGGCGAAGCGGCCCTGGCGACAGGCCTCCACCACGTCGCGGCGCAGCATCAGATGGGACAGATTGGTGGCGGGGATCAACACGCCTTGGCTGCCGGTCAGCCCGCGCGCCACGCAAAGATCGAAGAAACCTTCGATTTTTTCATTCACCCCGCCGATGGCCTGGACCCGGCCATTCTGATCCACCGAACCGGTGACGGCGAAGCCTTGGCGGATGGGGACTTCGGCCAGAGCCGACAGCAAGGCGTATAGTTCGGTGGAGGACGCAGAATCGCCGTCGACGCCGCCATAGGATTGCTCGAACACCAGACTGGCTTCCAGCGATAGCGGCATGTCGGTGCCGAAGCGGCCCGACAGGAACGAGGTCAGGATGAGCACGCCCTTGCCATGCATGGGCCCGCCCAAATCCACCTCGCGTTCGATATCCACCACATCGCCCTTGCCCAAGGAGACCCGCGCGCTGATGCGCGACGGCTTCCCAAACGCGAAGCGGCCGAGTTCCATCACGGCCAACCCGTTGATTTGGCCCAGCGCGGTGCCGTCGGTGGCGATGTGGACGATGCCCCGGCTGATTTCCTCCAGCATATGTTCACGCACGCGGTCCTGGCGATAGGTCGAGGCATCCACCGCCTGCTGCACATGATCCGCCGAAATCACCTGCGCACCGTCCTGGCCCGCCCAGTAATTGGCCTCGCGCACCAGATCGGCCAGACTGGCCATGTGGGTGGACAGCTTGTCGGCATCCTCGACCTCGCGGGCCGATTGCTCCACCGCGCGGGCCACGGCGCCCCGGTCCAGCGGGCGAAGGTCCTCCTTTCGGACCAAGGTGGCGATGGAACGGGCCACCCCCATGATGTTGTCGTCGCTGCGGTCCATGCGCCAATCGAAATCGGCAGCCACCTTGAACAGCTCGGCAAATTCGGGATCGTGGTGGGACAGCAGGTAATAAAGCTCGGGGTCACCGATCAGCACCACCTTGATGTCCAGCGCAATGGGCTCGGGCTCCAGGGTCACCGTACTCATCATGCCGGTGCTCTGGCCGGGGCTCTCGATGCGCAGTTCACGCGCCTTCAGCGCCCGCTTCAAATCCTCCCAGGCATAGGGATTAAGCAGCAGCTTGCGGGCGTCCAGCACCAGATAGCCGCCATTGGCCTTATGCAGGCTGCCGGATTTGATCAGGTTGAAATCGGTGATCAGCGCGCCGTAATGGGCAAAATGTTCGACCCGGCCAATAAGGTTGGGCTGGGTCGGATGGTCCTCATGCACCACCGGGGCGCCGCAGGTGGCATTATTATTGACCACCACATTGACGCGGTAGCGGCGGATACCCGACTCGCCGCCTTCGCGCTTGGCGTCGTCGTCTTCCTCGTCGTCACTGGCAAGGAAGTCACCGGCGTTGTCGGCAATATCGTCGGCCACCGCCAACAGATGCTCCAGCACCTCGGGCAAATCGGAATAACGGTCGGTCAGTTCGTCCATCAGATGCTCGATGGCGATGGACACCACTTCCTGATCCAGTTCGTGCACCTTGGCACGGGTCTCGCGTTCCCAGCGCGGCACCTGCTTGAGCGTGACCTCCAGGGTTTCCTGCAGAGCCTCCATGTCGGCCTTGAAGCTGACCTGCTCGTCGTCGGGCAATAGCTTGAAGTCTTCGGGCGACAGCACTTCGCCCTCGCGCATGGGGGCCAGGGCCAGACCCACGGGGGTGCGGACCAGGGCCACGCCTTGCTCCTTGGCGGCCTGTCCCACCGCGCCCAGGGCTTCTTCCTGGCGCGCTTTGAAATCGTCTTCCAGCACCTGCTTCTTGGCGCGGTATTCGTCGGCCTCGAACCCGGCGGGCAGGGCCACCGACAATTCCTCCACCAGCCAATCCATGTCCTTCTTCAGGCCCATGGCGCGGCCCGCCGGCAGCTTCAGGGCGCGGGGCCGGTGGCTTTCGGTGAAGTTGTGTACATAGACCCAATCGTCCGGCACCGGCTGGCGGGCGGCGGCCTGGGTCAGATACTGCATGACCAGCGAGCGCCGGCCCGTGCCCTCGGCCCCCAAGGCGAACAGGTTAAAGCCGCGATGGCGCATGCCGATGGCGAAGCGGATGGATTCCACTGCGCGGTCCTGGCCCACGGGCTCCTCGGTATCGGGCAGCTCGGCAGTGGTGGTGAAGGCGAATTGCGTGGGGTCGCAGACCCGATACAGCAATTCGGGGGCCAGGGGGGCGGGAACAGCCAAGGGAACGAAAATAATCAGGGCAGTCTCCTCAGGCTTCGTCCTCGATGCGCTCCATGTCATCGTCGCTGAGGCCGAAGTGGTGGCCGATCTCGTGAATGAGCACGTGTTTGACCACGCTGGTCAAATCCTCGCCGGTTTCGCACCAGTAATCCAGGATGGGACGACGATACAGGAAGATCATGTCCACGTCCGAACGCGGCATGGTATCGCCGAAGCTTAAATGCGGCAGCGCCACCCCGCGATACAGCCCCAACAGGTCGAAGGGCGATTCCAGCCCCATGTCCTGCTCGGTCTCTTCGTCGGGGAAGTCTTCGACACGGATAATGACGTCGGCGGCATAACGGCGCAGCTCGTCAGGGATTTCGGCGTAGGCCGCATGAGCGATGGTCTCGAAATCGCCCAAGGACGGCGGCGTAGTGTGGGGAGGCATAAGTCGCGGCATGACTGCACCTTACCCTGGCTTGATGGATGCGTGAAGGCCGCCCATTAGACTCTGTATAGGTACATATCGGCAGGAGGCAAAAAATGACCCAGTTAAGTGGCGCTGCCCCGTTAAGTGGCGCTGAGCGTGCCACGGCCCTGCTGGGCCTGGACGGCTGGCAGGAATGCAAGGATCGCGACGCCATCCACCGCCAGTTCAAATTCCACGACTTCGTGGAGGCCTTCGCCTTCATGACCCAGGTGGCCCTGAAGGCCGAGCGCATGAACCACCACCCCGAATGGTCCAACGTCTACAACCGCGTCGAGGTGGTTCTGACCACCCACGATGCCGGCGGCGTCACCCAACGCGATATCCGGCTGGCCCATGCCATGGAGGATGCCTATCGGCCCGCCACCGACCATACCGGCGGACGGAAGATGGGGGGCTGACACGCACGCAACACACCCAACGCGAGGCCGACATTTACAGGACCTTGGCCGTGTGGAATCATGCGGGTGAAAAGCTTGGTCGTGCCCGTTGGCCGGCCCCGTCGCATTGGAAAGCGTTGCCCCCATGAGGATCGCCGTCGCCGCCGCCCTGCTTGCCTCCCTGACCGCAAGCTCGGCCTTGGCGCAAACCCCGCCCCGCCCGAATAAAACGCCCCAAGCCGCCGCCAAACCCGTGCAGCCAGCCGCCCCGGCCAAACCCAGCTTGGCGCAGCTGGCGGCCCAGGGCGACGCCTCGGCGCAGTATCTGTTGGGCCAAGCCTATCGCGACGGCAAGGGCGTGAAGAAAAATCTGGCCGAAGCCGCCTCATGGTTCGCCATCGCCGCTGGCAATGGCGAAAAGGGCGCGGCCATGGATCTGGCCCGAGCGTATGAACAAGGCGCTGGCCTGCCCCGCGACCTGCATCAGGCGGCCCAATGGTGGTTCCGCGCCGGCAATCTGGGTGACGAGGCTGCCAAGGCCCGCTTCCTGGAGCTGTTCCTAGCCGAAGAAACCGATCAGATCGGCGGCCCCACCGGCGCCGCTTGGCTGGAGGCCGTCGCCGCCACCGGTAATGTGGATGCCATCCTGGCGTTGGGCGAAGCCTATGAAAAGGGCGAGGGCCTGCCCGCCGATCCTGCCAAGGCGCGGCAGTGGTATCTGGAAGCCGCCTATGGCAACGACGCCGAGGCCAAGTTCCGCCTGGGCCGCATGCTGCTGACCGAGCCCGGCGCGTGGCGGCTTGTCTACAAGGACCGCTCACGCGAGGTGGACAACAAGGAACGCGACAAGCTGTACGCCACCCGTGCCGCAGCAACGCAGGCCGGCGGCGACGACCGCGAACCCGACGTGGTCCGCCCCGGCATGGTCGAAGCCGAGCAATGGCTGTTGGACGCCGCCCGCCACGGCCACGCCGAAGCCCAATATATGCTGGGCATGGCCTATCTGGGCGGCATGGACCTGCCCTTCAGCCTGACCAACAGCATCGGCTGGCTGTCCGCCGCCGCCTGGAACGGCCACGCTCCTGCCTTGATGGTGCTGGCCGATCTGGCCGCCAAGGGCCAGGGCTTCGCCGGCAAGGACCCGGTGCGCGCCTGGGTCAACTACGAGATGGCCGCAGCCCAAGGCGCCAAAGTGGCGGAAGAGGCCCGCGACCGCCTGGGTAAATCCATGAACCAGCGCCAGCTGGGCCGCGCCCGTCAGGTCGCCCAGGATTTGCGGGGGAATTAACCGCCCCGACCGCTTGAACCGCCCCCATCTGTCCCCACATTGCGTTGTGCAATGGACATACAGAATGTGGACCCGGTGAAATTTTGGAAGAAGGTTCGGGATACGGCCGGTAAGGTGCCGTTCCTCGACGAGGTGGTTGCGGTCTGGTATTGCGCCCGCGACCCCGCCACCCCCATCAAGGCCAAGGCGATCCTGCTGGGGGCAGTGGCCTATTTCGTCCTGCCCTTCGACGTGGTTCCCGATGTCATTGCCGGATTGGGCTATGCCGACGATCTGGCCATCCTGATGGCTGCCATCCGCGCCATTCGCCCTCACATCACCGATGCCCACCGCATTAAGGCGCGTGAGGCTCTGGACGCGAAGACGGCTTCTCGGTGAAAGCCCGCCTTTGGCGGGCTTAATCCCGCCCTTGGCGCGGACCTCCCTTTCTGGATTAATGGACAAAACCGATAGGGGAGACGCCGCCATGTCGACGCTGCTCTGGCAACCCGCGCCCGAACGCATCGCCGCCGCCAATCTGACCGCCTTCATCCGCTCGGTCACCGAGCGTTATGGCGCCAGCGTCCATGACTATCCCAGCCTGTGGCGCTGGTCGGTGGCGGCTCCCGACAAGTTCTGGGCCACGGTGTGGGACTGGGGCAAAATTATCGGCGACGGCCCTGGTGCGGTGGTGGTGGACGACATCCGCAAGATGCCCGGCGCCCAATGGTTCCCCGAAGCCCGGCTGAACTTTGCCGAGAACCTGCTGCGCCGCAATGACGACCATGACGCCATCGTGTTCTGGGGCGAAGACAAGGTAAAGCGCCCGCTGTCCTTTGCCGAACTGCACGCCTTGGTCTCGCGCCTGCAACAGGCATTGCGTGACGCCGGCGTAGGCGTGGGTGACCGGATCGCCGGCTATATGCCCAACATGCCCGAATCCGTGGCCTTCATGCTGGCGGCGTCATCCATAGGCGCCATCTGGTCGTCCGCCTCGCCCGATTTCGGAATCCAGGGCGTGCTGGACCGCTTCGGCCAGATCGAGCCCAAGGTGCTGGTCTCTGCCGATGCCTATTGGTATTCGGGCAAAAGCCATTCCTGCCTGGACAAGCTGCCCGCCATCGTCGCGGGCATGCCCAGCTTGAACAAGGTGGTGATCGTGCCCTATGTGGCCGAGCGCGCCGATATCAGCGCCGTGCCCAAGGCCGTGCATCTGGCCGATTTCGTGGCCCCGTTCGCGGCCAAGCCGGTGGAATACACCCGCCTGCCCTTCGCCGCGCCGCTGTACATCATGTTCTCGTCGGGCACCACGGGTGCGCCTAAATGCATCGTCCACAGCGTGGGAGGCGCCCTGATCCAGCATTTGAAGGAACACCTACTTCACTGCGACGCCAAGCGTGACGACCGAGTGTTCTACTTCACCACCTGCGGCTGGATGATGTGGAACTGGCTGGTCAGCGCCCTGGCCGCCGAGGCCACCCTGCTGCTGTATGACGGCAATCCCTCGGCCCTGGGCGGCAACATCCTGTTCGACTTCGCCGATGCCGAGGGCATGACCTTCTTCGGCACCTCGGCCAAGTGGATCGACGCCATCGCCAAGATGGGTTTGGAGCCGGCCAAGACCCACAAGCTGACCAGCCTACGCACCCTGGCCTCTACCGGCTCCGTGCTGGCGCCCGAGGGCTTCGATTACGTCTACGGCAAGATCAGGGGCGACATGCAGTTGGCCTCCATCTCGGGGGGCACCGACATCATCTCGTGCTTCATGCTGGGCAATCCCATCGGCCCGGTGTGGCGCGGCGAAATCCAGGCACGCGGCCTGGGCATGAAGGTTCAGGTGTTCGACGACGAGGGCAAGCCGGTCCAGGGCCAAAAAGGCGAACTGGTGTGCACCCAGGCCTTCCCGGTCATGCCCATCGGCTTTTGGAACGACCCCGACGGGTCCAAGTACCACAACGCCTATTTCGCCAAATATCCCAACATCTGGTGCCACGGCGATTGGGTGGAACTGACCGAGCATGACGGCATCGTCGTCTATGGCCGCTCTGACGCCACCCTGAACCCCGGCGGCGTCCGCATCGGCACCGCCGAGATTTACCGTCAGGTGGAGCAGTTCGACGAAGTGATGGAAAGTCTGGTCATCGGGCAGGACTGGCAAGGCGACGTGCGCGTGGTGCTATTCGTGCGCCTGCGCGACGGCATCAAACTGACCCCGGCCCTGACCGACGCCATCAAAAAGAAAATCCGCGACAACACCACGCCCCGCCACGTGCCCGCCAAGGTCATCCCGGTGGCCGACATCCCGCGCACCAAATCAGGCAAGATCGTCGAACTGGCGGTACGCGACGTCGTCCACGGCCGCCCGGTGAAGAACAAGGAAGCGCTGGCGAACCCGGAGGCGCTGGATTTGTATGCCGGGGTGGATGAGTTGCAGGGGTAGGGGGTGGAGCCTGACAGGATGCGTCCCAGGCCGGCTGCAACCTGCTTTGACGCGGTTCGTCCGCTTTGGGCCAGGGGGGGGCGGCTTACGCCTGCACAATTTTAGAGAACAACAGGCAATGGGTCTTAATGGCATACACTTTGTAAGCGAGGCCTAGCCCGTTCATATGTCGACTCATCGTTGCACCCCTGCTAAACTTTTATCCAAGAGTAGAGTTTGAGCTGGGAGCTTGTTTTGCGGTTTGCTGATAACGATCTTCAGAAAGCGTTGGACGGCTGGCGCAATAGCCCGGACATCAAAGAGCGAGCCATGGCCGATAATTTCTGGTTCGAGTCCCGCGTCAGCGATGCCCGCCAACAGATATTTGAAACATATGCCCGTGCTAGCGCCGACCCGGCCAAGCTGAAGGCGCGGCACAACGATTACTATGGCGCACACGTGGTTGTGGATGAACATATCCCCCACACGTTCCTGCCCACCTTGAGTCCCGCAAGCTTCGGCGACATCGACGATAACTATACGATCGTGCGCATCGAATGCATCGATGGCCGCTAGGCTCCGGACTCATAACCAGTAGCAGAACGTCGCCGCGAGGCAGACGGCGGCGAGGTAATTGCGGGCCAGCCGGTCATATCGCGTGGCGATACGGCGGAAATCCTTGAGCCGTCCGAACATGCGCTCGATGGCGTTAC
>JACMLB010000057.1 GCA_014379805.1 Rhodospirillales bacterium
CGAGCTGGTTCCGGTCATGTGCGAGGAAGTGGTCAAGGTCACCGCCGGCGTGTCGCCCGACGAATTGCAGCGCGCCCGCGCCCAGCTCAAGGCGTCCATCCTCATGAGCCTGGAAAGCACCTCGTCGCGCTGCGAGCAATTAGCCCGCCAAATCCTGGTCTATGGCCGCCCCATCCCCACCGCCGAAGTGGTGGAAAAGGTGGAAGCCATCGACAACGCCGAGATCATGCGCGTCGCCAAACGCCTGTTCTCCACCACCCCCACGGTGTCGGCCATCGGCCCGCTGGCCAAGGTGGAAGGCTATGAGAAGATGGTTGAACGGCTGAAGGTTTGATTTTCCACTGACCTTCCACTCCCGAGGCCTTGCGGCGACATCGGTCCAATTGGACGGGGAATTAACCACAGAGACACAGAGGCACAGAGATATCTGTCGGGTGGAACCCTGGCCGGGTTCCGTCTGGCGCGGCCTCTCTGTGTCTCTGTGCCTCTGTGGTTAATCTCAGGGCGCCTGTCGCAAGGGCAAGTCGTTGGTTTTCCAATAGCTTGTCATCCCGAGCGAATGCGAGGGATCTCATCCTGGCACGTCGGAATCCTGTTCTGACACAAGTCCGGGCATGACGGTAAGGGGTGGTGGGAACGGGGGCTACACCTCCGCCCCCGCCAACGCCTCCCGCGTCTCGCGGTCCAAACCCACCACTCTCTCTGCAAGCCCCTCCGCCCCGGCCAGATCACCCGCTATGGCGGCGTGTTCCAGGGCGCGTGCGGTCAGGCCCAGGCGGGTGGCGCCCAGGGACAAGGCGGCGGAGGCCAAAGAGTGGGCGGCTTCCGACAAAGCCGGGGCGTTGCCGGCGGTTAGAGTGGCGCGGATGGTGTCTTGCAATTCGTCCACGGTGGTGGCGAACAAAGCAGCCATCTCGTCGCGGATGTCGGTATCGTCGCCGAAGACCGCCTGAGTGATGGCGCGGTCCAGCAAAGGCGCATCGGCCACGGACAAGCCGGCGGGGCCGGGCGCCATGGCGGGTGCGGTCGGCAGGGTGCCGGTAATCCGGCGGGCGAGTACCGCGCCCAGGGCTTCCAGCGAGACCGGCTTGGTCACCACCTCGTTCATGCCCGCGCGCAGACATTCTTCGGTGGTTTCAGCGAAGGCGTCGGCGGTCATGCCGATGATGGGAATGGCCCCGACTGATCCACCGCCCCCTTCCGCGGCACGGATGGCGCGGGCAAGGTCCAGACCATCCATGATCGGCATGTGATAATCGGTGACCACGGCCTGATAATCGCCTTGGGTAAAGGCAGTCAGGGCGGCGCGGCCATCGGCATAGATGTCGGGTTCATAGCCCAACCGCTGCAACTGCGAGCGCAACAGCCACTGATTGACCGGATTATCCTCGGCAGCCAGCACCCGACCGCCGCGCGCCGCCGTGGCTGCCACCGCAACGGGCTCGGCGACGGCGTCGGGCGCTTCCGCTTCCACCAGGGGCAGCAGGACGCGGAAAATGGAGCCCTGGCCGCAGACGCTTTCCGCCTCGATGGTTCCGCCCATGAGTTCGATCAATTGGCGCGAGATGGACAGGCCCAGCCCGGTGCCGCCGTGGCGCCGCGTGGTCGAGGCATCGCCTTGCTGGAAAGGTTCGAACAGGCGCGGCAGGACCTCGGGACCCATGCCGATACCGGTATCGGAGACCTCGATCACCAGCCACTCGCTGGCACGGCGCAGGGCCACGGTGACCGCGCCCTTTTCGGTGAACTTCACCCCGTTGCCGACCAAATTCAGCATCACTTGACGCAGGCGCATGGCATCGGCCATCACCCAGCCGGGGGTGTCGGGCGTCCAGGTCAGATGCAACAACACGCCCTTGCCGCGCGCCGTGGCCGACAGCGCGCCGATGACCTCTTGCGCAATATGGCTGGGACTGGCTGGGCCCAACGCGATGCGCACCTTGCCGGCCTCGATCTTGGACAAATCAAGGATGTCGTTGATGATGCCCAGCAGGGATTCCGTGGAATGCAGAATCACATCGGCGTATTTGCGCTGATCGCCGCTTAACGAGGTTTCGCGCAACAGCTCGACCGTGCCCAGCACCCCATGCATGGGGGTGCGGATTTCGTGACTCATGGTGGCAAGGAAGCGCGACTTGGCCTGAGCCGCCGCCACCGCTTGGGCGCGGGCGTCCTCCAGCTCGGCGGTGTGCCGTTCGACCCGATCCAGCAGGCCGTTATAGGCGGTGATGACGCGGCCCAATTCGTCCTTGGGCCGAAGATTGGCCGCCACCTTGCCCACCCGGATAGCGGCGATCAGCCGGTCCAGCGGCGCGATCACGGTGGCGCGCAGCGCGAACACCGCCGTCACCACCATGACGCACGACAGCAACAGGAAGACCAGCACGGTCAGGTGCACATCGGCGCGGGCCGAATCGGACAGAGCGCGCCGACTGACCCAGAGGATGAGATCGCCCAGATGATAGCCGTTATAGGCCACCGGATGGGACATGCGGTTGGCGTCGAAGGTCGGCTCGCAACCGCCATCGCGGGTGGCGGCGACCACCGTGCCATTGGGCTCCAGCAATTCGGCGCAGGCCACTTCGGGATGGGCCCCCAGGGACCAGATGATGGACCGGCTGGCGCTTTCGTTGATGGTCCACATGGGTTCGATCAACGCCACGGCATTGAGCCGCGCCAGCTCGCCCATATACAAGTCGAGCCGTTGACGCTGGGTTTCGAATTGGCGCCACGCAACGACGCCGGCGACCAAAACAGCCATCAAGGCGGCCACTGACACGACGATGGCCAGGAACCGGCTTGTGATTTGTTCAATGCGCCACGGCACGGTGCTGGCGCCCCCCTCTGCCCCAATTTGCCGAAAGGTAGGCCAAAGACGCGCGCATGACTAGAACCATTGCGCGTGCGAAGGCCGCATAGCACAATGGGGATATGGGAATTTTAACCGATCCATGGGCATTTTCCCTTGACGCCGCCCGACTTGGCGCGACGGCGGCTTTGCTTTGCCTTGCCGCCTGGAGCGCCCCCGCCGCCGAGCCCATCAAGATCGGCTGCGTCGAGTTCCCGCCACTGTCTTACACGGATAGCGCAGGTAAGCCCTCGGGCAAGGCCGTGACGCTAGTCACCACCATTCTCGACCGCGCCGGCCTGCCGTGGGAAGCCAAATGCTATCCTGGCGCCCGGCTGGTCGCATCGGTGCGCGACGGCACCGCCCATGTCGCCGTACTGATCCGCCATCCCGAATTGGCCGACGCCGCCTTGTACGGCCACTTGCCCATGGCTTACCTGGATTTGGAAGGCTATCGTCTGTCGTCGCAACCACCGCTGGGCCGCATGGAAAACACGCGGGGCAAGTCCATCATCCTGCTGCGCGGCTATGGCTATGGCGGCTGGATCGATTTCTTCAAAGACCCGGCCAACAACATCCACATCAGCTATGCCGATACCCACCAGGCCGCCTTCAAAATGCTGAACAACCGCCATGGCGATTATCTGGTGGATTACCGCGACCCCGCCTCGCTGGCTTTGGGCGAGACCAGGGTTCCCCATCTGCGGCACGAATTGCTGACCCGGCTGGAAACCTATTTCCTGGTGTCCAAGAAAGCCCCCGACGCCGACATTCTGCTGCGGCGTATCGAGGACGGGTTCAAGCAGATGGGCGCCAAACCCATCAACTGATTACGGCGCCCACTGGGTCACCGGCAACCCACGCCCGACCCAGCCATTCATCCCCTCACCCATATGCCGAAGATTGGTGAAGCCCCGGCTTTCCAGCAGGGCCACCGCCTTGGCCGAACGGTTGCCGCTGCGGCAAACCACAGCCAACGGCGCGGCCTTGTTGCCGCCGGCAGCCTTGAGCACCTGAGCGACGAAGGCGTCGGCTCCGCCAGAGTTCAGGAAATCCGCCGTCTTGGCCCCAGGGGCAATGCCGGTCTGGCGCCATTCACCGGGCGTGCGCACGTCAAGGATGACGATTTTGCCAGCCTGAGCCTGGGCCAGAGCCTCGGGCGCCGCAAGCTCAACGGCGGCAACGGCGGGCTGGGCGAAGAAAAGGGCGAGGATGGCAAGGATGATGCGGCGCATGAGGGCTCCCATTTTGAACGGCGGAGAAGAAGACACAGACCCGCGGGAAACTAGAGTGACCTAAGTCACTTAACCCGCAACGTCACCCAGCCCCCAAAGCACAGCGCGCGGAAGAACGGCAGCGGCGGGCCGAAGCCGGCCTCGGCCAGCAGTTCGGTCAGGCGTTCCTCGGTCACCGGATGGATGTCGCGGTCCACATGGGCAAAGCCCTTGTCGATGTCAGCCGGAGCAATTCCGGCAGCGGTCTGCAGATGGCGCCAGAAGATGCGTAATTCGCCTTGCCAATCGTCGTCCCAGCCGGGCCCGAACAGATCGGCCAGCACCAGCGGCGCGCCGGGCTTCAGACGCTTGGCCAAATCGGTCAGCAGCGCCAGCTTGGACCCGTCATCGGGGATGAAGTGCAGGACCAATATCAGGGTGGCGGCATCGAATGGCTCGAAGGTGGGCAATTCCTTGACCTCACACGGGTACAGCCGCACCCGCTCGGTCAATCCGTGATCGGCCACCTTGTGCTCGGCCAAGGCCAGCATGTCCTTGGCCGGGTCGATGCCAACCACATGCAAGGTCGGGCAGGCCAGACCCAGGGCCACGCATTCGGCACCGGTGCCGGCGCCGGTCACCAGCACCCGGCCATGGCCGCCGGTGCTTTCGGCCACCACCATGCAGGCCAGTTCATGCAACGCCTGATAGCCAGGAATGGCGTCGCGGATGCGGCGATCATAGGCCTGCGCCTTCTCGGCGGCGTAGATGCGGTCCACGGTGGGATTGGTCATGGCAAATCCTCGGCAGGGTAGGCATTCAGCTGACGCAAGGCCTCGGCCATGGTGATGGCGGCGGCCACGGCCACATTCAACGAGCGCGCCCCCGGCGCCAGCGGGATGCGCACCCGCACATCCGCAGCCTGGGCCACATCGTCTGGCACGCCGGCGCTTTCGCGCCCCACCATGATGCAATCATTGGCGGCAAAGGAGAAGTGGTCCAAGCGGGTCGAGGCCTTGGTGGACAGCAGCACCAAGCGGCGCCCGGCGGCTTGATTGGTGTGGTGGAAGGCGGCCCACGACGAATGCCGGGTCACCATTACATGGTCCAGATAATCCATGCCGGCCCGGCGCATGCGTTTTTCGTCCCACAAAAAACCACAGGGCTCGATCACATCCACGGCAAACGACATGCACGCCGCCAACCGCAGCAAGGTGCCGGCATTTTGGGGAATATCGGGCTGGTAGAGCGCTAGTCTAGGCAGGTCCATCCTTGATCCAGTCTGCATACCCGAAACCGCATAAAGCAGTGGGCGAAATCCCAATCAACAGAATTAGTTAATCCCGAAGTGTCCTTGACTCGCCTGTTGAATCGGGCTTGCCAATGTGGTTAATAGGGCCGCTTCCGCGGGCCAACAAGAGGTTAAGTCATGGCTGATTCGGCAACGCATGCCCAGCCCTCGTCGACGGACGGGCAGACGCGGCGGGATTTCCTGCTGTATGCCACCGCCGGTATGGGGGCCATTGGGACGGCTGCTGCCCTGTGGCCGTTCGTGCATAGCATGAACCCCGCCGCAGATACTTTGGCGCTGTCCACCACTGATGTGGACATTGCAGCTATTCAACCCGGTCAGGCGATTACGGTCGTTTGGCAGGGCAAGCCGGTTTTCGTGCGTCATCGCAACGCCGAGGAAATTGCCTCGGCGCAGAAGGACGACGTTGCCGAACTGCGCGATCCCAAGAAAGACGGCGAGCGCGTCCAGAAAGCCGAATGGCTGGTTCTGGTCGGCGTCTGCACCCATCTGGGCTGCGTGCCGCTGGGCCAGAAGGCTGCCGACCCCCGAGGCGATTTCGGCGGCTGGTTCTGCCCCTGCCATGGTTCGCACTACGATACGTCGGGACGCATCCGCAAGGGTCCGGCGCCGTTGAACCTGCCGGTGCCGAAGTACGCCTTCACCACCGACACCACCATCCGGATCGGGTAAGGGATCGGCCATGAGCGGTTTCAAGACAAACAACAAGGTAGTCGCCTGGGTTGACCAGCGCCTGCCGATCTTCTCGATGATGCAGCATAGCGCCATCGAATATCCGACCCCGAAGAATCTGAATTACTGGTGGAATTTCGGCTCGCTGGCCGGCCTCACCCTGGTGATCATGATTCTGACCGGCATCTTCCTGGTGATGAACTACACGGCTCACACCTCGATGGCCTTCGACTCGGTCGAGCGCATCATGCGCGACGTCAATTACGGGTGGCTGCTGCGCTACCTGCATATGAACGGCGC
>JACMLB010000058.1 GCA_014379805.1 Rhodospirillales bacterium
ATGGGGGGGTGTGGCTGGGCATGGGGGGTTCTACCATGGCAGGCCGGTCTCTCGGAACTGGCAACGCCGTGACATTGGCTGTAGAGTGGCCCCCTGCCTTTTGGCGACCCGAATGAGGACGAGAGCATGGAAACCCTGGCGGTCACCATACCGACCGAGCTGAAACAGCGCCTTGACGCGCTGGCGGCCGAGACCGGCCAAAGCATGGACGAATGCCTGGCCCTGGCCGTGCAGGAGTTCGTCGAGAACTGGGAAATCCATCTGAACGACCTGCATCAGATCGATGAGAACGAAGCGCGCGCAGTGCTGAAAGCAGTCAACGAATAGCGCTGAAAGCGGCCAACGAGTAGGCTGTTAATCCGTTATCGCGCATGAATGTGGCGGGATTTAGCGCCACCTTCGACAAGGCCCGCCCACCGGCGGGCCTTTCGTCGTTCCAGGCTTATTTGATGAGGTCGGGCCGGCCAAGCGGCTCCAAAGCGGGCTCGATGCCGGCCATTTTCTGGCTGTTCAGCAGGGCTTCGCGCTTGCGCCGCAAGGATTCGGCCTTCTGCGCCTGCATCTGCAGCACATAGGGCTTCATGCGCAAATCCGACTGGATGATGTGATCCACCAGCCATTCCTTCAGGAAGCCGGCCAGGTCACGCACCATGCGGTCACGGGTGGGCCCCTCGGGCGTGCGCGAATATTCGGTCACGATGTCCGACAGCTTCTTCAGCACGTCGCGATGCGAACGCACATGGCTCTCGTGATAGGGATACCGGATTGCGCGCTGCAATGCCTCTTCGCGCGTAAAGTGCGCACCAGTGTAATCCACCAGGCTTAACAGGACTCGGGCAATCTTCTTATGCTCGATCTTCCTGCCACCGCTGATGGCAAGTTCGAACGCATTGATCAAATCGACGAGATGCTTGTGGTCCTCATCGACCATTGGCTCGCCGACATTCATGGCGTCGCGCCAGGCTATGGACATGCCGCTTCCCCCAGCCCAAACTCTTGGGCACACCAGAGCGTCGGACTTTAACTGAAAATGGCAGCAATTTCCACTCAACCGTTCGATGAACGTATTTCGCCATGATGGCCGGATCGCACATTATCGCCGGGGCCGCCCTGTGGGCCGTCACCGCCAAGCTGACCGGCACCCCGCCCGCCGACCCGCAAGCATTGGGGCTGGCGGCATTGGGGGCGTTGCTGCCCGATATCGACCACCCGCAATCCTGGGCCGGCCGCAAACTGAAACCCATCTCGGTGCCACTGGCCATGGTGGTGGGCCACCGGGGTGTGACCCATTCCCTGCTGGCCGTCCTCGGCGGAATCGTTGTCCTGGCCGTGATGGGAATGCACGCATGGGCGGCGCCCCTGGTGATCGGCTATCTGTCCCATCTGGCCGCCGATGGCCTGACGCCGTCGGGCGTGCCGCTGCTGTGGCCCATGAAACGCCGCTTCACCCTGAACCTGTGCAGCACCGGGTCATTCGTGGAAATGGGTCTGGTGGCGGTGATCGCATTGGCGGGCGGTTGGGCGGCGGGGGTGGATATCAGTCATGTGGTGCCGGCGAAGTTTTGATCCGTCGCCGGCACTACCTTTCCTACTCCACCCGGCACGCCTCATCAAAGTCCAGGCGCGGATTGCGCGGATGCAAAGCGGCCTTGTCGCCATAGCCGATATTGATCAGGAAATTGGACTTCACCGCCGTCCCGCCGAAGAACGCCTGATCCACCGCAGCGTTGTCGAACCCGCTCATGGGGCCGCAATCCAGGCCCAAGGCCCGCAACGCCAGGATCAGATAGCCGCCCTGCAGCGCGCTGTTGCGGAAGGCAGTGGACTGGATCAGCCCCTCATTGCCGACAAACCATGACCGGGCATCCACCTGGGGGAAGGTCTTGGGCAGTTTTTCGTAGAATTCCAGGTCAAAGGCCAGGATGGCGGTCACCGGCGCCGCCATGGTCTTGTCCACATTGCCGGGCGCCAGGGCCGGCTTGAGGCGGGCCTTGGCCTCGGCCAATTGCACGAACACCACCCGGGCCGGCTGGGTATTGGCCGAGGTCGGCCCCATGCGGGCAATATCCCAGGCCTGACGCAGCAAGCTCTCGGGCACCGGCTTGTCCAGCCATTTGGAATGAGTGCGGGCCTCGCGGAACATCAGGTCCAGGGCCTTGTCGTCCACCGGGGTGGTCATCGGCGATCTCCTGTCGTAAAAGATGGGCTACGCCCGCATGGTTGCGATTCGCTCCGCCAAAGATAGTCGCGCCGGCTAAAAGGGGTAGGCCTGGATGAGAAACACTGTGTTTCTGGCTTTGGCGCTCGCCATGATGGCGAGTTTGGCCACTGGTCCAGTGTGCGCGGCGGACTCGGCGGTGGTACTGAGCTATCGCCGCTTCGGCGACGACCGTATCCCCAGCGCCAACACCCGGCTTGACCAATTGGATGCCCACATCGCCGAGTTGATTTCGGGCGGTTACACAGTGCTGCCGCTGCCCGTGGTGGTGGATGCCATGCAGGCCGGCAAACCACTGCCCGACAAGGCGGTCGCCATCACCGTCGATTCCGCCGGGACCTCGGTGTGGACCCAGGCTTGGCCGCGCTTCAAGGCCGCCAATTTGCCCTTCACCATTTTTGTGGCCACCGACGAGACCGATCGTGGTGGCCCGGACACCATGAGCTGGGAGTCCTTGCGCGAGCTGGCGGCATCGGGCTTGGTCACCATCGGCAGTCAGGGTGCCGGCCATCCCCACATGCCGGCGCTCAACATGGCCGCCATTACCGAGGACATGGCCCGCGCCCGAACCCGCTTCGAGACCGAGCTGGGCAAAACGCCGGATCTATTCGCCTGGCCCTATGGCGAAATGAGCCGCGAGGCTGCCCAGGCCGCCCGCAATTTCGGCTTCAAGGCGGCGTTCGGCCAGCATTCCGGATCGGTATGGCGCAGGGCCGACCCCTTCTTCCTGCCCCGCTTCGCCCTGAACGAAACCTATGGAGAGGCCGAACGCTTCCGCTTGGCGGTGCGCTCCACGGCTTTGCAAGCGGTGGACATCACCCCCGACGACCCCAAGCTGGTGACCAACCCGCCCGCCTTCGGCTTCACCCTGGCGGTGGAGATCGCTGGCATGGAGCATCTGGCCTGCTACACCTCACACGATGGCCGCGCGGTAATCGAACGCCTGGGGCCGCGCATCGAGGTGCGTATGAATAAGCCGCTGCCCCAAGGCCGCACCCGGCTGAACTGCACGGCGCCGGCGCTGGACGGCCGCTGGCGGTGGTTCGGCTGGCAGTTTTATGTGGGTAATTAGCTTGCCACGCCCCGATCCAGCTTAGCGTGATCATAGCGCAGCAGATTATTCGCCCGGATCAAGGCGCGGATGGCGTCCACATAGGCCGAGCCCCGTTCCGAATAGGATGTCAGCGCACCGGCCAAAGTGTGGCCGTCGGGGAAGGCACCGCGCGCGCGGGCGGTTGCACGGTAGCGGCGCAATGTTTCGTAAGCGGAATGGGTGTTGAGGTTGTGCACATAGGCCCGCACCGCCTCGTGCAGACTGGCGAAGGAGGCCATGCGCGGGCCGTCCTGATCGCCGGTGGGGGTGACGTCCTGGCCCACATGGCCGAACAGATTGTTGGCTTCGCGCACGAAGCGCGACGTGCCCCAGCCGGATTCCTCCGCCGCCTGGGCCAGGGCCAAGGACGGCGGCACCACATCCACACGGCGCAACAGCTGGGTCGGTGACGCGCCGTCCACGCCGTAGCGGGCCGCCAGCTCGGCCAGCCAGGGTTCGTCACGGGGTTCGCGTCCGGCGATCATGGCCTCCAACCGGCGGCGATCCTCGGCGATTTCCTGGTTGACCACCAGCACCAGCGGCAGCATCAGCCGCAGAAACACCCGCTTCTTGACGTCCACCTCGGCCAAATCGGCCAAATCGGCGGGAACGTTGGTCAGGAACAGCGACGGCACCGCCTTGCCCTTGGCGACCGCCTCAAGCTTATAGCCCATGCGGCTAAAGGCTTGGTCCAGACTGGCGGCGTTGTCGCGTTCATCAAGGCTGAGCGAACTTTCCAGCCCCACCGGCTCGCCCCGCACCACCGACCGCCACAGGGGCGAGTCCACCCGTGCCGCCACCAGCACATACAGCGCCAGCACCCCCGCCAACACGGCAGCGACACCCACGAACGAGGTCAGTTTGTTCTCGGCCACCCGTCATCTCCAGTCACGAAAACGGCGCCCACAAGGGGCGCCGTGATCTTTAGTCACGCCTTAGACGTTCAGACCTATTCGCAGGCCTGCACCGCCACCACTTCCGGCACATAATATTTCAGCATGTTCTCGATGCCGTGCTTCAGCGTCGCGGACGAACTGGGGCAGCCGGCGCACGAACCCTGCAGGTGCAGATAGACGATGCCGTCATCGAACGAGCGGAAGATGATGTCGCCGCCGTCCTGGGCCACGGCCGGACGCACGCGGGTCTCGATCAATTCCTTGATCTGCTTGACGATATCGCTATCGCCTTCGCCGCCCTGAGCGGCGGACGCGGATTCCACCATCACCGGCTCACCGCTGGTGTAGTGCTCCATGATGGCGGCCAGGATTTGCGGCTTGAGAACCGCCCAATCCACCGAGGCCTCTTTGCCGACAGTGATGAAATCGCCGCCCAGGAAGACGCTGGAGACACCCTCGACCTTGAACAGACGAACCGCCAGCGGCGAGCTGGTGGCGCCCTCGGCGGTAAGGAAATCGGCGGTGCCCCGACCCATGACGTCGCGGCCGGGCAGGAACTTCAGCGTGGAAGGATTGGGGGTCGGTTCGGTCTGAATGAACATCGGTTCCTCGTGGTCGTCACTGGGGGTTTTCGCCAAGGGGGTACTAAAGCGCGGAGCGGAAGCCGAAAGAGGTAAATGGCCCCACATTGGCCCTTAGTCAAGGGAAAGGCCGGGCATTATACCAGCTGGTCCTTACCAGCTGGAGCCGCCATTGAGGCGGCGGCCAAGGGCGCGGACGCGCCCGCCCGGCGAGGGCGCACCAATAATCAGGTAATCGCTTCGATCTGCTCGTCGCTGAGGTTGCCCGGCACGATGGTGATGGGCACCCGCAGTTTGCCGATGAATTTGCCGGTCATGGCGGTGACCAGCGGCCCCGGACCGCCCGGTCCGGTATCGGCGGCCAGCACCAGGATGGAGATTTGCGGCTCCTCGTCGATGAGCTTGATCAATTCCTCACGCGGGTTGCCCTCGCGCACATACAGCACCGGCAGATGGCCCGACCATTCGTTGACCTCGGCGGCCATGCGCTGCAACAGCTCTTCCGCCTCTTGCCGCGCTTCCGCCCGCATCAGATTGCCGATGGTGGCGAAGTGCTGGAACTCGGCGGGTTCGACCACCCGCAGCAGGGCGACCCGGCCGCCGGTGTGGCGGGCGCGGCGGCAGGCGAAGCGTAGCGATGCCTTCATTTCCTCGGAATCGTCCACCACCACCAGGAAGACGCGGCCGCTGCTGGGACGTTCCACCGGCATGATTCCATCCCCCATTATTTACGCAACACCACCGCAGCCGCCCAACCGGCACCGGCCGCCAGCAATACGGCCATAATACCGTAGGCCAAGCCCTGCTGGTGGGCGAAATCGTACACGTCGGCACCAAGACCGATCTTTGAAATCACCAAGGGGGTGGTCTGGGCGCTCACGACCTCGCCACCGGCGATCAGATAGACCTCCACCAGATAGGTGCCCACTGGCACGTTGGCGGGGAAATGCACGTCGGTGCGAAACAGCCGGCGACCCAGAAAGCCGATATCCTGCACCGCGTCGCCGTACAATCCCTGGGATTGCTTCAGCCGCAGCAGGGCCTGGCGGTAGTCCTCGGTGCCGGCGCGATGATCCAACGGACGGATGTCCAGTTCGATATGTTCAAGGCCAATCTGGTGGCGTTCAAGCACCGGGGCCGAGGCCACTTCCGCCAAAGGCCGCGTCGCCGCCACCCGATAGAATGAGGGCGCGTTGGCCACCTCGGCCAAGCCGATATTCATCCAGATGCCGGCCCGGCGAGCCTTGCGGCGAACGATTTCCGCCCGGTTGGGGCCGCGCACCACCACCACCACATCACCGGCGCCGGCGCCCGCCACCTCTTCCACCGCGCCGAACAGCAGCACGTCGGTGCCGGCGAAGCCGGTGGTGATGGCAACCAGATGCTTGGACAGATCGGCCACCAGCGGCTCGGCGGCACGGGCCTGCGGCGCGGCCATCAACAGGGCAAAAAGGGCGAGGACACGGATCATGATTGCGCCCCTCCCTGCCCGGTCACGCCCCGCTAGCGGGCCAGATGCTCGGCAATGTCGGTCAACTGGGCGCGGGCACGCAGCAGATAAAAGCCCTGGGCAGTCAGGTGGCTGGGCACGAAGTTGCCGTCGGGGGCGCCGTTGAGCACCACCGCCGGTTCCAGCGCGGCGGCAGCCTTCAGCGACTCCACCATCTGGCGCCATTGGGCGGCCTGATCGCGGGCGGTCAGCACATGGGCATAGTCCCAGCCGATCTCGCGCAGCAGCAGGGCATAGGCGTAGACCTTGCCCTTGGTCACGTAGAAGACGTCGTCGGCCTTGGGGTCGAACAGGGCGGAATGACCCTCGGCCAGATGCTTGTCGATGATGGCCGAAGCCGCTGCCAAATCCTGGCCCAAAGCGGCCACCAGCGTCTGCAGTGCCTCGGCGTTGCGCTCGGCGTCGCCCGTGCCGGCAATCTGGCGGTTGTTGTATTCGGCCAGATTGCGCGCCGCGTTGCGGTACTGCTTTTCCGACGAGGCGGTGGGCAGCCACGAGGTGGAGGGATCGAACTTCCAGATGGTGCCGGGATAGGTGAGCAAGCCGGCGGCGCGCTCCAACTCCATGTCGGGACCCTGGCCGCGATCGCTCATATCAGCCATTACGCGCACGTAACGAGCCAGAGCGGCCACCATGCCCTGCTGGAAATTGGGCATGTTGTCCAACCAGCCGCTGGGCGTGAAGAACGGGTCGTTGGCGGTCCATTTGTGCTGATCCACCTCGCGGAACACCAAGCGCGAGGCAATGGCGACGGCGCGGCTTTGCGGGACTGTGACGGTGCCCGGCCCAAAGTCCATATCGTCGTCGATGACATGGGCCAGCGCCATGCCCACCACCAAGGCACTCACGGCGGCCACGCCGGCCAGCGGCGCAAGCCACCACAAGGACGGCTTCACCCCCAGCCGCATCCACGGCTTGGCCGGAGCGGCACTGTCGAAAGCGGGGGGCGTCTGGTCGGTCATGATGCTCTCAGGGTGGCGGGGCAGATGGAGGTCTCTCCCCTGTTGCTTACGATGCCGGCCTCGGCAACGCAAGCGCGCCGAAGGACGTGCCCCTAACCCCAGCCGTTTGTCACGCCTTCCGACGAAGCATTTTCTTGATCTCGCCCAGCCGCGCGGCGCCCAGCACATGGGCGGCGATCATGAACGCCAGAAGCCCGGCAACCACAATGGCCGCCAAAATCCCCATGGCGAGCCAGCCATTGGTGGCGAGCGGCCACGCCCAATGGCGGGCAGCGGCCAGGGCGGCGGCGGTCACCAGCGTGGCGCCCAAAATGCGCGGCACCTTGGCCTTGAGCCGCGCGTCCATGGCGAAGAACCCGCGCCGCTTCAGGATGACTGCCAACACGACCACGTTGAACCACGCGGCCAAGGCGGTGGACAGGGCCATGCCCACATGGGCGAGCGGGCCGACCAAAGCGAGGTTCAGCGCCACGTTCAGAGCCACGGTGGCGCCGGCCACCTTGACCGGGGTGCGCGTATCCATGCGGGCGAAGAAGGCCGGCACCAGCACCTTGACCAACACGTAAGCCGGCAGGCCGACGGCGAAGGCCATGAGGGCGGCGGCGGTGGCCGTGGTCTCCACCGGACCGAAGGACCCGCGCTGGAACAGCACCCGGATCACCGGCTCGGCGATGGTCATGAGCGCCGCCGCCGCCGGCAGGGTCATGAGCAGGGCGAATTCCATGGCGCGGTTCTGACTTTCGCGCGCCGCGTCCAATTCGCCCGCCTTCAATTGGCGCGACAGCAGCGGCAACAAGGCGGTGCCGATGGCAATGCCGATGACACCCAGGGGCAATTGATTGACCCGGTCGGCATAGTTCAGATAGCTGACCGCGCCATTGGCGACGGTGGACGCGATCATGGTGTTGACCACCAGATTGACCTGATAGACGCCGGCCCCCAGGGCGCCCGGCACGATGCGCTTGCCCAGCATCTTGACCTCGGGGGTCAGGCGCGGCCGCACCAGCCGCAGCGGCATACCGGCCTTGCGCACCGAGAACACCAGCCAGGTGAATTGCGCGATGCCGGCGGCGAAAGTGCCCCAGGCCAAAGCATGGCCGGGCGTGGCGGTATAGGGCGCCAAGGCCCACAGGCCGGTCATGGCGACCACGTTCAGCAGCACCGGCGTACCGGCGGCGGCGGCGAACTTGCCCAAGGAATTGAGCACGCCCGCCTGCAACGAGGTCAGCGAGATGAACAGCAGATAGGGAAAGCAGATACGCGACAGCTCCACCGCCACTTGCAGCTTGCCCGGCACTTCGCCGAAGCCCGGCGCCAGGGCGTAGATGGCCCACGGCATGCCGATTTCGACCACGGCCACGAAAGCGGCCAGCACGATCGCCATCACCACCAAGGCCTGCTCGGCGAAGGAGCGCGCTTCCGCTTCGCCCTCGGCAGTCAGTTTGCCGGTGAACAGCGGCACGAAGGCGGCGTTGAAGGCGCCCTCGGCAAACAGCGAGCGGAACAAATTGGGAAAGCGGAAGGCGACGAAGAAGGCGTCGGCCACCGCACTTGCCCCCATGTATTGGGCAATCATCATCTCGCGCATCAACCCGGTGATGCGCGACAGCATGGTGAAGCCGCCGACGGTGGCGATGGAACGGACGAGGCTCATGGGAAGGTGTTTAGTCCCGAAAGGTTAATAGCTCGTCTGTAGCTCCCTCACCCTCCCGCTTCGCGGGTCCCACCCTCTCCCGCAAGCGGGAGAGGGTGCCTGAGCGCAGCGAAGGCGGGTGAGGGAGCCACGAACTCGGTGCTTACTCCGCCGCCGCCTTAGCCGCCGGGTCCTCCAGCGCCTTAAGCAACTCGGTCTGGACCTGATCGAGCTTGCGCTCGTGGTTGACCTTAAGGCCGAAGATATCCTTCACATAGAACACGTCCACCACCCGCTCGCCATAGGTGGAGATATGGGCCGAGCCGATTTGCAGGCCGGCGCGGGTCATGGCGGCGGTCAGATCGTACAGCAGGCCGGGGCGGTCGCGGCCATTGACCTCCAGCAGGGTGTGGGTGCTGGAGGCCTTGTTGTCGATGATGACGCGGGGCGGCACCTTGAACACATGGGCGCGGCTGGGCAGCTTGCCCTTGCGCGCCGCCAATTCCTTGTCCAGCCGCATGCGGCCCGACAGCACCTGTTCGATGACCGCAGAAAGCTTCGCCAGCTTGGGCGAGGAATCAAACGCGCCGCCATCGCTTTCCTGAATCCAGAAGGTGTCCAGCGCCATGCCGTTGGCCAGCGTGATGATCTTGGCATCCACGATATTGGCGCCTGAGACCGCCATGGCCCCGGCAATCTGCGAGAACAGGCCGGGATGGTCACTTGTATAGACGGTTATTTCGGTGACGGAACGCTTGGCATCCACCCGCGATTCCACGGTCAGCGGCGCGTTGGTCGCCTCGGCCTCGCGCACCAAGCGGGCATGGCGCAGATGGGTGGCGGTGTCGAACGAGGTCCAATAGGTGGGATAGGCCCGCGCCAGATGGGCGTCGATCTCGGCCTGCGGCCATTTGGCCCCGGCCAATTCCTTGCGCAAACCGGTTTGCGCGGCCTTGACGCGGGACTCGCGGGCTTCCGCCAGACCGCCCAGCATGACCTCTTCCGTGCGCAGATAAAGCTCGCGCAGCAGGCCGCCCTTCCAGCCGTTCCACACAGTGGGGCCCACGGCGCGGATGTCGGCCACGGTCAGGCACAACAGCAGGCGCAAACGCTCGGGGCTTTGCACGGCGGCAACGAAATCGGCGATGGTCTTGGGGTCGTCGATGTCGCGCTTGAACGCCACCCGGCTCATGTTCAGATGCTCGCGCACCAGCCACGCCACTGTTTCAGTTTCCGCATCGGTCAGGCCGAAGCGCGGCCCCACCTTCATGGCGACTTCGGCCCCCAGCGCCGAATGGTCGCCGTTGCGGCCCTTGGCGATGTCGTGCAGCAGCACCGACAGATACAGCGCGTCACGCGACGCCACCTTGTGAATGACCTCGGACGAGACCGGGGCGTCTTCCTTCAACTCGCCGTTCTCGATGGCGTGCAGGATGCCGATTGCCTGCAGGGTGTGCTCGTCCACCGTGTAGACATGGTACATGTCGTATTGCATCTGGGCGACGACACGACCGAAATCGGGGATGAACCGGCCCAGAATGCCGGCTTCGTTCATGTGGCGAAGGGCCACTTCAGGGTTCTTGCGGCTGGTCAGGATGGCCATGAACAGCCGGTTGGCTTCCTTGTCCTCGCGGATGCTGGCGTCGATCCGCTTTAGATTACGGTGGACCAGATCCAGGGCGCGCGGGTGGATGTCCACGCCGTTTTCCAAGGCGGCGTGGAACAGGCGGATCATGGCCACCGGGTCTTTCTCAAACTGATCGTCGGAAGCCGCGCTCAGGCGCCCGCCATCCAGCTTGAACCCGGCCACATTGCCGCGCTTGAACGACAGCAATTTGCCCAACCGCAGCCGAGGCTTGCGCTTCTGTTGCTCCTCGGCCAGCGCGCAGAACAGCCGGGTCAAATCGCCCACATCCTTGGCGACCAGGAAGAAATGCTTCATGAAGCGCTCGACACCGCGCGAATGGGCGCGGTCGGCATAGCCCATGCGGGCGGCGATTTCCTGCTGGACGTCGAAGGTCAGACGGTCCTCGGGACGGCCCGTCAGGTAATGCAGGTGGCAACGCACCGTCCACAGGAACCCTTGGGCCTTGACGAAACGCTTCTGCGCCTCTTTCGAGATGATCCCCGCATCCACCAGCTGGGCCATGTCCTTGACCCGGTACAGATACTTAGCGAGCCAGTACAGGGTATGCAGGTCGCGCAGGCCGCCCTTGCCTTCCTTGACGTTGGGCTCCAGCACATAGCGGGTGTCGCCCATCTGGGCGTGGCGGGCGTCGCGCTCGGCCAGCTTAGCTTCCACAAATTCTTCGCCGGTCCCGGCGATGATATCGGTACGGAAACGATTTTGCAGCTCAAAAAACAGGTCCTGATCGCCCCAGATCCAGCGCATTTCCAGCAGCGCGGTGCGGATGGTGAGGTCGGCCTTGGCCTGACGCACGCATTCATCGGCGGACCGGGTAGAGTGCCCCACCTTCAGCCCCATGTCCCACAGCATATACAGGATGTATTCGACGATCTGTTCGTGCCAGGGCGTGCGCTTGTAAGGGGTCAGGAACAGCAGATCGATGTCCGATTGGGGCGACAGCTCGCCACGGCCATAGCCGCCCACAGCCACCAAACTCATGGCCTCGCCCTGGGTGCGGATGCCTTGCGGGAACTCATGCTCAGCGGCGAAATCGTGCACCGTGCGGATCAACTGGTCGATGAGGAAGCAGTTCTCGCTTACGGTCTCGGTGCCGTTGCCGCGTGCATTGAACCGCGCCTGAACCTCGGCCCGACCGGCGACCAAAGCCTGCTTGAAGGTCTCCAGCACTTTCGAGCGCCGCTTCAGCTTGGGCAGGTCCGACCCCGCCACCTCGCTCAGGCGCTCGATCAAAGCGCGGCGGTCGATGATGGCACGCTGGGCAGAAATCTTGGACATGGAACTACCGGTTGGAGCGTCAGGGACGGGGATTATATGACCCGTCCTTGGGCGGATTCCACTGGTTTTAGAATTGCTTAAAGCGGCGGCAGGGGTGCCTGCGGGGTAGGCAGCATTAAAGAAAACCAGGAGCAACACGGATGGACACGAATGACGGCTACGCCGTCAACACGGATGAACACGGGTTTTATTTCTTATCCGCGTTCATCCGTGGATATCCGTGTCCATCCGTGTTGCTCCTGGTTCTTTTCAAACCAGCCCCTTAAGCTCATAAACCAGCTCCAGCGCCTCGCGCGCCGTCATCTCATCGGGATTGACCGCCCGCAGCCGTTCCTCGGCCTTGCTTTCCACCGCTTCGACCGCCTTGGGCTTGGGCCGGGCCAAGGCGGCGAACAGCGGCAGATCGTCGGCCAAACGGGCCACCGCGTTGGAATCCTCGCCCTTTTCCAGGGCACCCAGCACTTCCTCGGCCCGGTGCACCACTGCCGGGGGCAAGCCCGCCAAGCGCGCCACATGGATGCCGTAGGAGCGGTCGGCGGCACCAGAGGCGACTTCGTGCAGGAACACCACGTCGCCCTGCCATTCCTTGACCCGCATCTGGTGGCAGGACAATTGGGGCAGCCGGGCCGACAGGCGGGTCAGCTCATGGTAATGGGTGGCGAATAGGGCACGGCAGCGATTGACCTCGTGCAGGTTTTCCACCACCGCCCAGGCGATGCTTAATCCGTCATAGGTGGCGGTGCCGCGTCCGATTTCGTCCAGGATGACCAAGGCACGCGGCCCGGACTGGTTCAGAATGGCGGCGGTTTCCACCATTTCCACCATGAAGGTGGAGCGGCCACGGGCCAGATCGTCGGCGGCACCCACGCGCGAGAACAGGCGGTCCACCACGCCGATGCGGGCAGAGGCGGCGGGCACGAAGGCGCCCATTTGGGCCAGGATGGCGATGACGGCGTTCTGGCGCAGGAAGGTGGACTTACCGGCCATGTTGGGGCCGGTAATCAGCCACAGCTTTTGCCCGTCCGACAAATCGCAATCATTGGCGACGAAGGCGCCGGAATGAACGGCCTCCAGCGCCGCTTCCACCACCGGATGACGTCCGC
>JACMLB010000059.1 GCA_014379805.1 Rhodospirillales bacterium
CGTGGTCGCCGCGTGCAGCCCGTGCAATCTGCACAAGGGCAACCGGCTGCTGCGCGACGCCCATATGCATCTGCGCCGCTGGCCCATCGAGCCGACAAATTTTCAATTGCAGGAAAACGGCCGCTCGTTTCCGCCCAATTTCCTGCACCATTCGTGGCGGGATTTTCTGTACTGGGATACGGAGCTGGAGCCGTTCTGAGGCTGATGCAAAAAGCCCCCACCAGCCTGACGCCGATGGGGGCTGGGCATTATTCGGCTTCGGCGCTTGCTTCGTTGTTTTCGTATTTCAGCGTGATGGTGTGCGTGGTGCACAGGTCGAACGCGTCCCACTCCACCTTCTCGCCATCGCTGAAGACCACCTTGATCTCCCAATTGCAGGCCGAAGTGGTCGGCTTGAAACGGATCTTCTTGGAAGCGCCAGTGGCCAGGACGCCTTCGCCCAGGATGTCGTTGCCCCAGACCTTAGCGGCAGGAGTCGACACATAAACTTCGTTGATCTCGTAGCCAGTCCGGTTCTTCAGGGTAAAGTCCTGGTCGGCGGCAAAGGCGGTGCTGGACAAGCAAAGGGTCGAAACGGCGGCGAGGAGAATCTTTTTCATGGGCGGCATGTCCTCGGAATTATGGGCGGTGGCGCGCTGACGCTTACCGCGCGCGCAGGAATTACACTATTCCACTTCCTTGCTTGCCGTAATCGGGCCCTTGCCCGATGCCGTGTCCCAAAAACCTTGGTCCAAACGCATTAACGATTCTGCTGGCTGTTGCGGCTACACTGCGCCGTCGCCTCTTCTTGCAGGAACTTCCATGGCCCGCGCGCGCGCCGCCTTTTCCGCCTATCTCGACCGCCGGGTGCTGATGGTGCTGGCCTTGGGCTTTTCCAGCGGTCTGCCCCTGTTGCTGACCCTGTCCACCCTGTCGGCATGGTTGACCACCGTGGGCGTCACCCGCGCCACGGTGGGCTATTTCGCCCTGGTGCAGATTTCCTATTCATTCAAATTCGTCTGGTCGCCCATCATCGACCGTCTGGACCTGCCGGTGCTGACGCGGTTGCTGGGGCGGCGGCGCAGTTGGGCTTTGACCATTCAGGCCTTGCTGATTGCGGCGTTGCTGGCCATGGGCGCCACCGATCCGGCAACGCAACTGCATGTGACGGGCCTGTTGGCGGCATTGGTGGCCTTTCTGTCGGCCAGCCAGGACATCGTCATCGACGCCTATCGAGTGGAAATCCTGGATGACGACCAGCAGGGGCCGGGGGCTGCGGCGGTGCAGACCGGCTATCGCATGGCCATGCTGGTGGCTGGTGCCGGGGCGCTGTACATCGCCTCCAGCTTCGGCTGGTTCGCGGCCTACGCCACCATGGCGGCGCTGCTGGGCGTGGGCATGCTGGTATTCCTGTTCGGCCCCGAGCCGGTGGTCAAGGTCTCGGCCACCACCATGGAGCGCGAGCGCCGCGCTACCCAATATCTGGCGGACCGCCCGCAGCTGAAGGGCGCCCTGGCCAAGGTCGTGGCGTGGCTGTACGGCGCCGTCATCTGCCCCTTTGCCGATTTTATGAGCCGTCCCGCCTGGCTCGCCATCCTGCTGTTCGTCATGGGCTACAAGCTGGGCGAATCCATGGCCGGCACCATGGCCATGCGGCTGTATCAGGAGTTGGGCTTCTCGCTGGACCAGATTGCCACCGTGTCAAAGCTGTTCGGCTTCGGCGCCACCATCGCCGGCACGCTGATCGGCGGCGCCCTGGTGGCCCGGCTGGGCATCATGCGGGCGTTGCTGCTGTTCGGTCTGGCGCAATCGGCGGGTAACCTGTTCTACGTGGTCCAGGCCATGGCCGGCGCCAATGTGGCGGCGCTGGCGGTTTGCGTGGCGGTGGAGAATCTGACCGCCGGCATGGCCGGTGCCGCGCTGATCGCCTATATCTCGGGCCAGTGCAACGTTGCCTATACCGCCACTCAATACGCCTTGCTGTCGTCGTTGACGGCAGCCGGGCGGTCGTTGTTCGCGTCCAGCACCGGCAAGCTGGTGGATTGGCTGGGCTGGGTGGATTTCTTCCTGATGACCACCGTCATCACCCTGCCCGCATTGGCGCTGCTGATGTGGATGATGGGCCGAGACAAGGATTCCTCTCCCGAAGGACAGGGTGAGACCCCACCTTCGGAAGGGATGCCCAACCCGCGTTCGTCATAGAACCGTCAGGTTGCGCCGAATTCGGTTTGGGGTATTGTTTCACCAAGTAAATGAAGGTGCCCCATGCGGATCGGCGTGCCCAAAGAGATCAAGACGCACGAATACCGGGTCGGCCTGACCCCGGCTTCGGTGCGCGAACTTGTGCATCACGGCCATGAAGTGGTGGTCGAGACCCATGCCGGTGACGGCATCGGCTGTCCCGACGCCGCCTACCGCATGTCCGGCGCCATCGTGGTGGACACCGCCGCCGAGGTGTTCGCCGCCGCCGATCTGGTGGTCAAGGTCAAGGAACCCCAACCCGCCGAATACGGCTATCTGCGCGGCGGCCAAGTGCTGTTCACCTATCTGCATCTGGCCCCCGATCCCGAGCAGACCAAGGCTCTGGTGGAGTCGGGCGTCACTGCCATCGCTTACGAGACCGTGACCGACCGCATGGGCCGGCTGCCCCTGCTGGCCCCCATGAGCGAGGTTGCCGGGCGCATGTCCATTCAGGTGGGCGCCCATTGCCTGGAAAAGGAACAGGGCGGCATCGGCGTGCTGCTGGGCGGGGTGCCCGGTGTGGCGCCGGGCAATGTGGCCATCATCGGCGGCGGTGTGGTCGGCACCAATGCGGCGCGCATGGCGGTGGGCTTGGGGGCGCGGGTCACCGTGCTGGACAAATCCCTGGCCCGGCTGGCCCAATTGGACGAGATGTTCGGCGGGCGGGTGCAGACCGCCTATGCCAATTTGAACGCGCTGGAACATTACACGCTGGAGGCCGATCTGGTGGTCGGCGCCGTGCTGGTGCCCGGTGCCGCCGCCCCCCGTCTGATCACCCGCGAGCTGCTTACCGGCATGCGGCGCGGCTCGGTGGTGGTGGACGTGGCCATCGACCAGGGCGGCTGCTTCGAAACCTCGCGCCCCACCACCCACGCCCACCCCACCTATGTGGAGGAAGGGGTGGTGCATTACTGCGTCACCAACATGCCGGGGGCGGTTGCGCGCACCTCGGCCTTCGCGTTGAACAACGCCACACTGCCATTCGTGTTGGCCCTGGCCCATAAGGGTTGGGTCGGCGCGCTGACCGAGGACCCGCATCTGCGCGCGGGCCTCAACGTCCATCGCGGCCAGGTAACGCACGCCGCAGTGGCGCACGCCCGCGGATTCCAGTATGTGGATGCCGAGGCCGTCCTGACAAAAGAACAAGGATCCTGAGAACCATGGACATCAAGAAGATCCCGATCGGTAAGAATCCCCCGAACGACATCAACGTCATCATCGAGATTCCCTTGAAGGGCGATCCGGTGAAGTACGAGATCGACAAGGAATCGGGGGCCATGTTCGTGGACCGTTTCCTGCACACTGCCATGTACTACCCCACCAATTACGGCTTTGTGCCCCACACCCTGTCGGAAGATGGTGATCCGGTGGACGTGATGGTGGTCGGCCGTCATGGTGTGGCCGTCGGCGCGGTGATGCGCTCGCGCCCGATCGGCGTGCTGCTGATGGAAGACGAAGCCGGCCACGACGAAAAGGTCCTGGCGGTGCCGCACCCCAAGCTGCACCCGTTCTATGACGACGTTCACTCGTACACCGATTTGCCCGCCACCCTGATCCAGCAGATCGAGCATTTCTTTGCTCACTACAAGGATCTGGAAGAGGGCAAGTGGGTCAAGGTGATCGGCTGGGGTGGCCCGGAAAAGGCCGCCCAGGTCATCTTGGAAGGCATCGCGCGCGCCGAGAAGAAAGCCAAGAAGTAGGCTTCTTTCGAACGAGGCTTGAGATGAAGAACCCTCCCCTGGGGTAGCCCGGGGGAGGGTTTTTCTTTCGTCATCCAGCAGAGGCGCTGGAGAACACTGAGGTTATTTGCCCGTCATCCCGGACGAAGCGGAGCGTAGATCCGGGATCCATTTTAAGGTGCACCACCATGGACCCCGGATCGCGCAAGCGCGTCCGGGGTGACGAAAATGATAGGTTCCGAAACTCACCGCCGCCCCGACGCGCCCTCGTTCTCGTCGAATAGCGAGGTCAGCTGGCGCATGACGGTGCCGCCCAATTCCTCGGCATCCATGATGGTGACGGCGCGGCGATAATAGCGGGTGACGTCGTGGCCGATGCCGATGGCGATTAGTTCCACCGACGACCGGGTCTCGATGAACTCGATGACGTCGCGCAGATGCTTTTCCAGATAGTTGCCCGGATTGACCGACAGGGTGGAATCGTCCACCGGGGCGCCGTCCGAGATCACCATAAGGATGCGGCGCTGTTCGGCGCGGCCCAGCAGGCGGTCATGGGCCCACATCAGCGCTTCGCCGTCGATGTTCTCTTTCAGGATGCCTTCGCGCAGCATCAGGCCCATGTTTTTGCGGGTGCGGCGCCACGGGGCGTCGGCGGCCTTATAGACGATGTGGCGCAGATCGTTCAGGCGACCGGGCTGGGTCGGCTTGCCGTCCATCATCCATTTCTCGCGCGCCTGACCGCCCTTCCAGGCGCGGGTGGTGAAGCCCAGCACCTCGACCTTGACGGCGCAGCGTTCCAGGGTGCGGGCCAGGATTTCGGCGCTCATGGCGGCGACCGTGACGGGCCGTCCGCGCATGGAGCCGGAATTGTCGATCAGCAAGGTGACCACGGTGTCGCGGAAATCGGTTTCGTTTTCCACCTTGAACGACAGGGAATGGGTGGGGTTGGTCACCACGCGCGCCAGCCGCCCGGTGTCCAGCATGCCTTCTTCCAGATCGAAGGCCCATGACCGGGTCTGCTGGGCCATCAGCTTGCGCTGCAGCCGGTTGGCCAACTTGGCGACCACGCCCTGAAGATGGGCCATCTGCTGGTCCAGCTGGCCGCGCAGGCGCGACAATTCCTCGGGGTCGCACAATTCTTCCGCCAGCACCACCTGATCGAATTTGTTGGTGTAGGGATGGTAGGGCTTGTCCGCACCGTCGCTCGGCTTGGGCTGGAAATTGGGACGTTGGCGAGAGGGGCCGCCGGGCTCCTCGGTGCCGCCGCCGCCCATCATCAGCTCTTCGCCGGATTCCAGGCCGTCCTGCTCGCCCTCACCTTCGGCGGTGCCGGGGGCGGTCTGGGGCTGGCCTTCGCCCTGCTTGCTCTGGCCCTCGCTCTCGTCCTTGTTCTCGCGCTGGCCGTTGGACTCGCCTTCATTGGCGTCCTGGCCCTGCTGCTCGCTGTCCTGGCTTTCGTCTTCCAGTTCCGATTGGGCGAACAGCTCCAGCTCGGCCAGCAAGTCTTTCAACCCGCCGGCGAAGTCTTCCTGCCGGTCGATCAGGCCCTTCAGGCGGTCCAGCCGGGCGCCGGCCTTCTGCTCCACATAGGGCCGCCACAAATCCACTGCCGTGACCGCCGAGGGCGGCGGCGGAGCGCCGGTGAAATGCTCGCGGGCGATCAGCCGCATGGCCTCGGCCAGGGGGACCTGATCGCGCTTGGTGACTCGGTCCAACCCGTCGGCGCGCGCCTTTTGTTCCAGCACGGCGCCGATATTGGCGGCGACGCCGGCCATGCGCCGCGCGCCCAATGCCTCGACCCGAGCCTGCTCTACCGCGTCATAGACTTTGCGGGCTTCGGCGCCGGGCGGCATGCGGTCCTTGTGCAGGGCCTCGTCGTGATAGCGGAAGCGCAGGGCCACCGCATCCGCCGTGCCGCGCAGCCGCACCAGATCGGCAGCGGTCACCGCACGCGGCGGGGCGGGCAGACGCACCTCGATCCCATGCACCGCCGCGTTGCCGGTGGCATAGCTGACGTCAAGGTCAGCCCGGCCGGCGATGGCGCGTAGCACGGACGTGGTGCAGCGCTTCATCAGATCGGCGGGCGATTCGTCCTTGCCGCTGGCGGCAGCGGGCGGCGACCCGGTCGGTGCATTGGGGGGAACCAAGGGAACGTCCTACATGTTCACGCGGGCGGGGGTCTCGGGCAGTTCCTCGCCGAAGCAGCGCTGATAATACTCGGCGATCACCGGGCGCTCGACCTCGTCGCATTTGTTTAGGAAGGTCAGGCGGAAGGCGAAGGCCACGTCGCCGAAGATGCTGGCGTTCTCGGCCCAGGTGATGACCGTGCGCGGGCTCATGACGGTGGAGATGTCGCCGTTCATGAAGCCCTGGCGCGACAGATCGGCCAGGGACACCATGC
>JACMLB010000060.1 GCA_014379805.1 Rhodospirillales bacterium
AACATCGTGGACCACTGTTGCTACGCCTGGAACAAGCTTGTCGATCAGCCTTGGACCATCATGTCCATCGGGCTGCGCCAATGGGCGCATGGGTGAGGATCAATGGGACTTGGTATAATAGCATCCATCCGCGCCTCAGCTCATTCACCCTTACGCCTTACCACCTATTCCCAACTCCCTTCTCCCGCCGCGATTGACCACAATCGCGCGATCGACACCACGACTGGGGAAGGCGATGCATATTCCGCCTGAGATGAAATGGCTGACCGTTAAGGATCTGGCTGAGATCCTGCGGCTGAAGCCGCAGACTATCTACAACCGGCTGTGCACGCAGCCCGACAGCCTTCCGCCGGCAACGCGGGTACCTGGGTTTCGGGGGCCGCGCTGGTCGGTGCGCATGGTGCGGGAGTGGCAGGCGCAATTCGAGCCGGTGGAGTTGCTTGAGGCCCCACGTCGCCCTGGGCGGCCAACCAAGGCCGACATGGTGGCGCGTCGCCGGCTGGCGGTCTATCTCGCCAAGTAGCGCAGCCCTTACCGCCGTCCCGCCCGGGTATTAAGCCTGCCGCCGGGCAGGTGCGCCCCCAACCGGTCGGCGCGCAGGTGGGTGTAGCGGGTCAGCATTTCCGGGCGCAGATGGCCGGTGATGGCCATAATCTCGTTGTCGCGCAGGTCGGTCAGTTCGAACAGGCGGCTGATGCCCTCGTGGCGCAGGTCGTGCCAGCGCAGATCGGGAAAGGTGTCGGCGCCGGTAACGGCGGCAAAGGCGTGGGCGATGCCGCGCGGGGTGTCCACCGGCAGCAGGCGGGAATCGTCCGTCATTGGCCCAAGCCCGAGGGATTGCAGCTCTTCGATGGCCTCGATGGCGCGGATGCTCAAGGGCACGCGGCGCGGGCGGTCGTTCTTGGTCTTGGGCAAATCCACATGGGGGAATTCGGCATTGAGCTTGGTGCGGCCCCAGGTCAGCCCGCTGAGTTCCGCCTGCCGCATGCAGGTCTCCAGCGCGATGATGATGGCGGCGGGCAGCCACGGACGCGACGACTTGGCGGCGGCGGCCAGAAGCCAATCCTCCTCGCCGTCCTTCAGCCGGCGGTCGCGGCCGCTGGGCAGCGAAGGGCGCACGCCTTCGATCACCGGGTTGTTGACCGTCACGTCATGGTTCAGCGCCCACCGTTTGTAGAGCTGGCTCAGGACGTTGAGGCGATGGACCACCGTTTGCGGACCGCATTCGGCGTCGGGGCCGCAGACGTCGCCATACTCGGCGCCGTCTTCGTCCAGCACCAGGCGGCGCCAGTCGACCAGATCGGAGGGGCGGATGGACAGCAGCGACCACTGGGCCAAGTGAGTCCCCTGCCAATAGCGCAATTTGGAGGCCTTGTTCTTGGCGTCCGAACGGCTGCGGTCCAGGTGTTCGGCCATCCAATCGCAAGCCTGGGACAAGGACGTCTCGCGGGCCTCGCGCCGGTCTTCATACTCGTCGCCGACGACTTTGCCTTCGATGATTGCGGCCCACCGTTCGGCTTGATTCCGCGTCTCAAAGGTGCGGGTTTCGCTGACGCCATTGCGGCGCACGCGCGCACAGAATTGGTATGGACCACGCTCCCAGACCGTCGCCATGCGACACCACCCCGAAACGCCCTGTGACAAGGGGATTGTCACAGATTGTCACAGAATGGAGAAGATTTCTTCGGGAGTAGGAGCTAAGGGCTTGATTTTGTTGGAGCGGGTGAAGGGAATCGAACCCTCGTCGTAAGCTTGGTGGGAAGCTTACGACAGCGCGCAGCCATGTGAAATGGAGAGGACGAATGCCCCCAACGCATGGCAGCCCACCGAAATCACCGCAATACCGTTTTACATATTTTGCACACGGTGGCGGCCCGGCGGGCTGAAGCTCAAGCTAAGTGCTTGAAAAGATTGGCGTCCCCACGGGGATTCGAACCCCGGTTGCCGCCGTGAGAGGGCGATGTCCTAGGCCTCTAGACGATGGGGACGTCTTCGGCGCGAGGCCCGTTTTATGCCGAAAGGCTGGGCTCCGCGCAAGCACTATTTTTCACAATGGGCTTCGGCGTGCGAATTTGTACCGGGCGGAAGTTGCCGTGCTTCTCGTCCAGGCGGTGGGCCAGGGTTTGCACGGCTTGGCCGTCGACCACCCCGACGATGATCCAGGCCAAATCGGGCTCGAATGCCATGGCGCGGTCGGTGGCCGAAGGGTCGGCGGTGCCATCGGTGTGGGAATGGTAATGGCCGATGATGCGGTCCTTGGTTCCGGTCTCGCGCAGGTCACGCTCCACCTTCAGGCGCACGGCGGGGTCCAGCTCGAAACGGTCGCCGGTTTCGGCCAGCAGGTTGGTGGCGGGTACCAGACGGGTCACGCGGACCAACTGGCCCTTGCCACGCCCGATGATCAGTCCGCAGCACTCGGCGGGAAAGGCGGCTTCGGCGGCATCTGCCATGGCCTTCAACAGGGTGGCGTCGGTTTGCAGGATCATAATCAGCGTCCCTTGGGATTTTCTGGCGACAGCACGAAGCTGCCGGTGATACGACCGTCCGCCGGATCAAGGACGATCAGGCGCTCGGTGCCGGCCCCGGTGACGCGCAGCACCACCATTTGACCGACCACCAGGGTCTGGTCCAGGCGCGCGCCGGCGGGCACGGGGATGGTGATTTCGCCGAACTGGGCACCGGCCACAGGTGCCGCCGAAACGGGCTTAGCGACCATATCGGGCTTGCCGGTCTTGGTGGCGACGCCATAGCCGATCATGCCCAGACCGGCGACCAGCAAAATGCCCATGAACACAACCAGGGCCTTGATAGCTTTCATGCCTTACACTTCAATCCCGCTAGAGAAACCGTTGAGAGTCATTAATGCCCTCCGCCGTCACGAACTTTGACCCCGCCCCCGTCAATCCCGAGGAATCGGGCACCAGACTGGACAAATGGCTGTCGGCGCGCCTGCCGGAATTTTCACGCACGCGCATCAAGGCATTGATCGAGCAGGGCCAAGTGGTCTCGGCGGGTGCGACCATAGCCGACGCCTCGATCAAGGTCAAAGCCGGCCAGTCCTTTACCGTGGTCGTGCCCCCCGACCTGCCCGCCAAGCCGGAAGCCCAGGAGATCGCCCTGGTGGTGGTTTATGAGGATGATGACCTGATCGTCGTCGACAAGCCGGCGGGCATGGTGGTCCACCCTGCCCCGGGCAGCCCCGACCAGACCTTGGTCAACGCCCTGCTGGCCCATTGCGGCGAGTCCCTGTCGGGCATCGGCGGCGTGCGCCGGCCCGGCATCGTCCACCGCATCGACAAGGACACCAGCGGCCTGCTGGTGGTGGCGAAGAGCGACCGCGCCCACCATTCCCTGGCCGAGCAATTCGCCGCCCACACGCTTGAGCGCGCCTATCAGGCAGTGATCTGGGGCGTCCCTACCCCGCCGCGCGGCGAGGTCAGGGGACTGATCGGGCGGTCCACCCAGGACCGCAAGAAGATGGCCGTGGTCAGCCATGGCGGAAAGCACGCGCACACCAACTACCGACTGATCAGGCCGTTTGCCGGGGGGACCGTCAGTTTGGTGGAGTGCCGCCTGTCTACCGGCCGCACCCATCAGATCCGCGTCCACATGACCTCCATCGGCCATCCTCTTGTGGGGGATCAGACTTACGGTCGCTCGCGCGCCGCCAAACTCAAGCATATACCAGGCCGGCAGATCCTGGCCGAGTTCCCGCGTCAAGCGCTCCACGCCTACCTACTCGGGTTTACCCACCCTGCCACCGGCGAGAACATTCGGTTCGAAAGCGCTATACCGAACGATATCAGTGCCTTGCTTAATTTTTTAGAGCCACTGTAAAAGCCTCCTATACTTGACCATACGGCTGTGGCATTCTCTTAGTTAAGATTGTGTGCTAATGATTCCCAGTCGCCTCGTCGATGCTCTTTCGAGGAGCGGCTGAGCGCGGAAGGGGACACCAAACGCGCCGAAGAGAGAGGAGAATGAGAGATGACGGCCATATCTCCCAGCCTATCCCTGGCGCCCGAGGGCAACCTCTCGCGCTACCTTCAAGAAATCCGCAAATTCCCCATGTTGGGCCCCGAAGAAGAATACGTGCTGGCGAAAAACTATCGCGAGCAGACCGATTACGAGGCCGCCAACAAGCTGGTCACCAGCCATCTGCGTTTAGTCGCCAAGATCGCCATGGGCTACCGCGGCTATGGCTTGCCCATGGGTGAGCTGATCTCGGAAGGCAATGTGGGCATGATGCAGGCGGTCAAGCGGTTCGATCCCGACCGCGGCTTCCGCCTTGCCACCTACGCCATGTGGTGGATCCGTGCCGCCATCCAGGAATACATCCTGCATTCCTGGTCACTGGTAAAGATGGGGACGACCGCCGCCCAGAAAAAGCTGTTCTTCAACCTGCGTAAGCTGAAGGGCCAGATGCAGGCCATCGAAGAAGGCGATCTGAGCCCCGAGAACGTGCGTGCCATCGCCGAGGCGTTGGACGTGGCCGAAACCGACGTGGTCAGCATGAACCGCCGCCTGTCCAGCCCCGACCATAGCCTGAACGCACCGGTCCGGGCCGATGGCGAAGGCGAATGGCAGGATTGGCTGGTAGACGACCGCGACGATCAGGAAACCGAACTGGCCGAGCGGGAGGAGTTAGGCCGCCGGCGCAAGATGCTGACCTCGGCGCTGACCTCGCTGAACGAACGCGAGCGCCATATCCTGACCCAGCGCCGCCTGAAAGATAATCCAGTGACCCTGGAAGACCTTTCGCAGCAATACGGCATCAGCCGCGAGCGCGTGCGCCAGATTGAGGTGCGCGCCTTCGAGAAACTGCAGAAGTCCATGAAGAACTCGGCCATCGAATCCGTGGGCCACGGCTAAGGGCCAACAAAGCCGATCTGGGAGGGAGGGCGCCGCGTGGGCGCCCTTTTTTTGTCGTGGGGAGACCCTAGTTATGCCCCTTCTTCACCACCTGATCGCCCCAATCCTCGACCAGCCGCTTCTGTGCCGCTTTGAGGGCGGCGACGCGGCGGTCGGTGGTGAAGGATAGCCAGGACGACACCATGGGCGGCATGGCTGTGTACAGCAGCCAACCGATGCCCGAGGCGCCATAGGCCCACAGCAGCACGCCTGCCTCGGACAGCAGGTTGAACGCTTCATCCAGGGTGTGCACCCCGAACCACAAGCCAAACAGATAGGGAATGACGCCGGCGAAATTCAGGCCGCCCACGCACAGCCAGGCATATTTGTTGTTGCCGCGCTCGCTGGCCCAGGCGCCGATGGTCGGCAGCATGGTGAAGGCCAACAGCACCACCGTGGGCAGGGAGAATGGCACCAGGGCGGCCAGAATGGTCAGCACCACGGCCTTGTTCATACCGCCGCCGCCCGCTGCTGCGCCCTTTTTGACCGGTGCCGCCTGGAACTTCTTTTTAGCCATGGCTCACCATACCTTCATGATGACGGTGATGGTGGTGGACAGCAATGCGATGACGATACCGGTCACCGCCGCGGTCTGCTTGCCGATGCGGACGGCCTCTTTGCCACGGTCGTCCTCGTTGTTCTGAACGCGGCGGATCTCTTCCTCGGCGGCCTGATACTGCGCCTGAGCCCAGGCGAACTCGCTCTGGTCCTTGTCGCGTTCGCCCGGATTGTCCAACAAATTATAGATCTCGACCACCGACCCCCGGCGGACCAGCTTGGGGAGCTCCTTCTCCAATTCCTTGCGCTTCTCGCGGGAATGGAAGGCCGCCACCGCCGGCTGCGCCAAGGCGCCGACCCAGGCGGCCAAATTGGGCAATTGCTCCGGCCCCAGGCGATACTGGAACACGGCGAACAGGTTGAGCAGCGCCATCAGCGACCGCGACGGTTCGGAATCGTTCAGCTGCACCAGATTACGGTCAATATCCGAACGGGCGCGGGCGCCCATGAAGGCGGCCACATGGCGATCCACCGGCCATTGCTTTGAATCGGTGCGCTTGGCTGCGGCGGCATTCAGCGCCGGCAGCAGTTCCTTCAATTCGACGATGTATTCCTCGCCCAGCAAAGTGCTTTGGCACGGCAAGGCGTCGTTCATCTCGTACAGGCAGCGCTCCAGGCCGAAACCCAGGCCGGTCTGGGTCAGGTAGCCCTTCAATTCCTTGAAGTTGCTGTCCATCAGGGAATTGTCAGGCAGATAGGATTTGCGCGCCTCGAACCACAGCCGGGGCACTTCGCGCAGGATCACTTCGGCCAGCAGCTTGGTGTCGCCCTTCTGCGCCATGACCGCTGCCAGCGCCGACCCCACACCGTCGGGCATGGAGTTGAAGCCCTTGTAGCGAATGGGCGCCGTGGGATCCAACATGATGAGGACCTTGCACAGCATCAGATCGGCGACCACGCGCTTGTCGCCGCCGTTCAACGCCATGCGGACCACATCGGCCACCGCCTGAGCGCGTTCCTTGTCCTCGACCGCGCGGCGCAGCCACAGCTCCAGCTTGCCTTCCAGCACCGGCGGAATGGCGAGGTCCCAACTGCGCGACATGGCGGCGGCCAATTCGCGGCAGTTCAGATATTCCTTGCCGTTGAAGGGAAAGCCACGCGCCGCACGCTTTTCGTGGCGCTGCTGCAAGGGCGACAGGCGCCGGCCCGAGAGCCATAGATCCAGAGATTCGATGTCCCAGCGCTGGTCGGGGTCGTCGCATAACAGACCGCGCAGCAGCTCGATAAAGGCCAGGGGCAGCCTTTCGTCACCCACCAGGGTGGAATAGCTGCCCTGCTGGATCTTCATCTTCAGCAGGGCTTCGTCGTCCATATGGGCGACCGGATTGCGGCCCAGCAGCAGGAAGACCAAAGTGACGCCCAGGGAATAAAGGTCGTCGGAAAACGAGCCGGAACCGCGCGCCACATTGTTGGCCATGCCCGATTCCACGGTCTCGAAGGCCATGGGTTGGTCATAGGCGGGCGGCGCGGTAGCGCAATCGCCCAGCGCGATACGCTCGCCGCCCTCATCCATGAAGAACAGGTTGGATGCGCGGATAGAGCGGTGGGTGATGCCGCGATTGGTCAATTCCTTGATGGCGGCCACCAACGGCTCCACCACCTTGCGGCTGATGTCGTATTCATCCACCCGGCGGCATTCCGGCGAGCGCGGACCAGCCATCAGGCGCTTGCCGATGGGGCGTTCATAGATGACGGTCATGCATTGGCGCCCGGCGGGCGACCAGGTCATGGCCCCCCACTCCACCAACTGCACCAAGCCGGGGTTCAGCATGCCCTTGAGCGCGCGCATGACGTTGACGCGCACCGGCATATCGGGACGGCAGATCAGGGCATAAAGCGCCCGCTTGGGATCGCGCTTGTCCTCGGCCACAAAGGCCTCGGCATTGGGCGTAGAAAATTCGGGCAGCGGCTGGTTCGAACGGATGGTAAAGCGGTCGCGCAGCACACCCGGTGGTCCGGCTGGTGCTGCGACCTGCTGCTCTTCTTCCATGGCCTCAGCGGCTTCCGCCATTCTCGCGACCGTCCCCAAGCGCGCCGCTTCTCGGCGCATCTCCCTTTGTACGGGGCCAAGGCCCTGGGCTCAAGGGGTTACAAGCGGCCCTTCACGGCGCCCACCTGAACTGCCGCACCAATTCCCCATGCCGTCATGGCCGGGCTTGACCCGGCCATCCACGCCTTTCCGCAAAAACCATATGTCAAACAACGCATTAGGCGTTAACGCGTGGATGCCCGGATCAAGTCCGGGCATGACTTGGGAGAGTGGATAGGTGGTAAGCCAAAAACCAAAAGAAAAGGCCGGACCCAATCGCTCGGGCCCGGCCTTCATCCAGAAGAAATGCCTGATTACGATGCGAAGGGGTCGTTGACCAGGATGGTGTCGTCGCGCTCGGGGCTGGTGGACAGCAGCGACACCGGGGCGTCGATCAGTTCCTCGATGCGGCGCACATACTTGATGGCGGTGGCCGGCAGGTCCTTCCACGAGCGGGAACCGCGGGTGGAGTCCTTCCAGCCCTCGATGCTCTCATAGATGGGCTCCACTTCCGCCTGAGCATATTGGCCGGCGGGCAAGTGATGAATGACCTGGCCCTTGTACTTGTAGCCAGTGCAGATTTTCAGCTCGTCAAAGCCGTCCAGCACGTCCAGCTTGGTCAAAGCGATGCCGTTGATGCCGCCGACCTTGACGGCCTGACGGACCAGCACGGCGTCGAACCAGCCGCAGCGGCGGCGACGACCGGTGACGGTGCCGAATTCATGGCCCTTGTCGCCGATCAGATGGCCGATCTCGTTGTCCAGCTCGGTGGGGAACGGACCGGAGCCGACGCGGGTGGTGTAGGCCTTGCAGATGCCCAACACATAGCCGACCTGACCGGGGCCGACGCCCGAACCGGTGCCGGCATTGCCCGACACCGTGGAGGACGAGGTGACGAAGGGATAGGTGCCGTGATCCACGTCCAGCATGGCGCCCTGGGCGCCTTCGAACAGCACGCGCTTGCGGGTGTGGCGGATTTCGTCCAGACGCTGCCAGACGACGTCGGCGAAGGGCAGAATCTTGGGAGCGATTTCCTTGATCTGGCGCAGCATCTCTTCGCCGTCCAGGGGGGCGGCACCCAGGCCGGCCAGCAACGCGTTGTGGTGCTTGAGCAGCTTGTCCAGTTTCTCTTCCAGCACGCGGTCGTCGGCTAGATCGCAGACGCGGATGGCGCGGCGGCCAACGCGGTCTTCATAGGCCGGGCCGATGCCACGGCCGGTGGTGCCGATCTTGGCCGAACCCGAAGCTTCCTCGCGGGCGCGATCCAGATGACCGTGCAGCGGCAGAATCAGGCAGGCGTTTTCGGCGATCTTCAGCACGTCGGGGGTGATGGACACGCCCTGGGCCTGGATACGCTCAATCTCGGACAGCAGCGCCCACGGATCGACCACCACACCGTTGCCGATGATGGACAGCTTGCCGCGCACCACGCCCGAAGGCAGCAGCGACAGCTTGTAGACCACGCCGTTGATGACCAAGGTGTGGCCGGCATTATGGCCGCCCTGGAAGCGCACGACCACGTCGGCCCGCTCGCTCAGCCAGTCGACGACCTTGCCCTTGCCCTCGTCGCCCCACTGGGCGCCGACCACTGCAACATTCGCCATTTCTCAGGTCCCCTACTCAAACAGACTTGACGCCATCGGCCGCGAGGACGTGGCCGCAACCCAATCGTTTCGCCTCGGCCTCATCATCGGCCACTGGCACCAAC
>JACMLB010000061.1 GCA_014379805.1 Rhodospirillales bacterium
CCGACCGCGAGCACCGCGACACCCAGGGTCAGATAGGACCGCAGCCGATGCCCGGCGCGGGCCTGATGGGAGTCGGCATCCGCGTCGAACCGCTCGGGAATAATGTCGAGAATGTCGCGATCGTAGTCGTCGCGGGGACTCATCGCCATATCAGCGCATCTCCTCCACCGGCTCGACGCCGAAAATGAAGAGCCCCGAGGCGATCACCAAAGCCACCGCACGGATCAAACCCAACCGGGCCACCGACAGCTCGCGATCATCCTCGAGCAGGAAGCGCAACCGCGCCTCGTCTTTGCCCTTGTTCCACAGCCCATGGAAACCTGCCGCCACGTCGTTGAGGTAGAAGGCAACGCGATGGGGCTCATGGGCTTCGGCGGCGCTTTCCACCAGACGGGGCCAGCCCGCCAATATCTTGATCAAACTCAACTCAGCCGGATCGGTCAAGCGCGCCAGCGGGCCATTGGCCAGACCGGCAGCGGTGATATCGACCTCGGGCCACATCTCGGCCGCATGGCGCAGCACCGAGTGGCAACGGGCATGGGCATACTGGACATAGAACACGGGATTGTCGCGCGACTGCTCCAACACCTTGTCCAGATCGAAGTCCAACTGGGCGTCGTTCTTGCGGGTCAGCATGATGAAGCGGACGACGTTTTTGCCCACCGCTTCCACCAGATCGCGCAGGGTGACGAAGGTGCCGGCACGCTTGCTCATCTTGAACGGCTGGCCGCCCTTCATGAGGTTGACCATCTGGCACAGCTTGACGTCCAGCGCGCCGCCGCCCTCGCTGATGGCCTTGACCGCCGCCTGCATGCGCTTGACATAGCCGCCATGGTCGGCGCCCCAGACGTCGATCATGTCGGGATAGCCACGCAGGAACTTGTCCTGATGATAGGCGATGTCCGAGGCGAAATAGGTGTAGGAGCCGTCGGACTTCTTCAACGGGCGGTCCACATCGTCACCAAATCCGGTGGCGCGGAACAGCACCTGAGGGCGCGGCTCCCAATCGTCGGGGGTCTTGCCTTTGGGCGGCTCCAGCACGCCGGTATAGACCTGATCGCGGTCCTCAAGGAATTTGAGCGCCGCATCCACCTTGCCAGCCTCGACCAGACCGCGTTCCGAGGTGAAGACGTCGTGCTTGACGCCCAGGGCCTCCAAATCCTCGCGGATCATCACCATCATGGCGTCAACCGAGTATTGACGGAAGTCGGGCAGCCACTCGCCCTCGGCGGCATCCTTGAACTTGGCGCCATGTTCGCGGGCCAGCGCCTCACCGGCGGGCTTCAGGTAGTCACCCGGGTACAGGCCCTCGGGGATCTCGCCGATATCCTCACCCAGCGCCTCGCGGTAACGCAAATGGACCGAGCGGGCCAGCACGTCCACCTGGGCGCCTGCGTCGTTGATGTAGTACTCGCGGGTCACGTCGAAGCCGGCCTTGGCCAGCAGCGAGGCCAGCGCGTCGCCGGTGACGGCGCCGCGGGCGTGGCCGATATGCATGGGCCCGGTGGGGTTGGCCGAGACATATTCCACGTTGACCTTGTGGTCCTTATGCTCGCCATCGCCATAGGCGGTGCCGGCAACCAGAATTTCGGCCAAGCGGGCAGCCCAGAACGACTCGTCCAGGCGGATATTGATGAAGCCGGGACCGGCCACTTCCACAGCGGTCACCGCCGGATGCTTGCGCAATTCCTCTACCAGGGCGTCGGCAATGTCGCGCGGCTTCTGGCCGGCGGCCTTGGACAGCACCATGGCGGCGTTGGTGGCCACGTCGCCGTGGCTTTCCTCGCGCGGCGGCTCGGCGGTCACCTTGGATGTGTCCAGCCCGGCGGGCAGCGTGCCGGCCTCAACCAAGCGGGCCAGGGAGGCGGCGATCTCGTCCTTGAAATACTTAAACAGGTTCATTGAAACTCTTCTCAGTGTCCGCCGGAGCGGCCCGGATCGTGCCACCGCCGCCCCGCCATGTCCATCTCAACCGTCACCCCCTTTCGCTTGCGTGCGCGCAGCTTCAGCCTTACCCTTAATGCGGGTTACGTTGAGGGGGAGCGATTATGGGTTGGACACCGCCAATACTGCCGTTGATCGACACGCAGACATTGTTCAAACCGAAGGCTGACGACTTGGCCAAGGGCACGTTCGAGTTGGCTCTGGTCATGGGTGGCACCGTTTCCGCCGGTGCCTATACGGCAGGCGTGGTGGACTTCCTGTTCCAGGCGCTGGATGCCTGGGCCGCTGACCCCGAGGGACCGAACCACCGCACCGTGCTGAAAGTAGTCAGTGGCTCGTCTGGCGGCGCAGTGTGCGGCGCGCTGACCTCGGTGCTGACCGGCTACCAATTTCCCCATACATTCGATACCGCCAGCAGCGCCACCGGCAATCCGCTTTTCGATCTTTGGGTCAATACGCTGGATATCAAAGGCATGTTGGCAACCGACGACATCAAGAAGGGCAAACCTTTGCCGTCCTTGCTGAATTGCGCGCCGCTGAACCAGGGCATCAGCAACATCATCCACTATGATGGCCCCAAGGTGGCGAGCCGCCGCAAATGGTTGGACGACACGCTGCCAACCCTACTGACCATGACCAATTTACGCGGCGTACCCTATGCCACGGATATGGGCAATGGCGGCAAGGAAGTGTTTGTCGATCACGCCGATTTCGGCCGCTTCCAGGTGGCGACCACCGTCAACGGCGTGGCCGAGAACCGTCCGGATTCCTTTGTCATCGGCAGCAACGGCACGGCCAGCCGCCAGGATTTGGCCGATTGCGCCGCCGCCAGCGCAGCCTTCCCCGCCGGCTTCGTGGCCCGCCAAGTGGTCAAACCCATGGGGCAATACGCCTATAACGTAGAAACCGTGACCAACGGCAACGGCACGGTCGGGTTGATGTGGCAGGAACCGGACTGGGACTCCATGCGCGATCCCACAGGCGAATTGCCGAGCGAATGGTTTTTCGCCAGCTATGACGGCGGTGCCATCGACAACGAACCCATGGAACTGGCGCGCAAGGTTCTTGCCGGCTATGTGGAACCGCTTCCCAGCTGTGGCGCCAAAGCCCAGCGCGCAGTGCTACTGATTGATCCCTTCGCCGACCCGCCCAGCCTTGGCCCGGCGCAGGCCGGCGGCATGCTCAGCATGCTGGGGCCGTTTGTGTCCGGGTTGGTGGCGCAAGGCCGCTACGATACGTCGGATCTGAGCCTGGCCGCCGATCCCGATCGGTTCGACCGCTTCATGATCAATGCCGTGCGGGGGAAGTTCACCGGCAGCAAGGCCATTGCCAGCGCTGGATTGGGCGCCTTCCAGGGCTTCCTTTGCCGTGACTTCCGCGTGCACGACTACATGCTGGGGCGCCTGAACGCCTATAATTACCTAAAGGATATTCTGGCTCTGCCCGAGAACAACCCGCTATTCGACGATTGGACGCCGGCACAGCGGGACAAATACAGGACGGCGTGTGGGGAATTGCCCATTATCCCGTTGGTGGACAGCGTTTCCGTGCCCGCCACGCCCAATTGGCCCAAGGGCGCACTAAACCCGGAAACCCTCCGCGAGGGCATCAGCAAACGCATCGACGCCGTCATCGAGGCGCTGGAGGATGAAGTCCTGGACCCCGCTTGGTACGTGCGCCTTTATTTGTGTCCAGGCATCAAGTTCGCGGAGAGCACGGCCGCCGATGCGGCCATGACGGCAATCAAGACCGGTCTGGACGATTGGGGACTTTGATCGGGGTGTCTGCGGAGACCCATGGCACAGCGCCATGGTCCTCCAGCGGCACAGCCTAGGGCTTTTCCTGCATGTCGAACAGCCGGCGATGCTCGTCCAAAGCGAAGCGGTCGGTCATGCCGGCAATGTAATCCGCCACCACGCGGGCGGTCTTGCTGGTGCCTGCGCCGTCGGATTGCCGCCGCCATTCGGGCGGCAGACATTCGGGTTCGGCGTGCAGTAGAGTGAACAAATCCTTGACCACGCGCCGCGCCTTCGAGGTCATACGATTGACCATGAAGTGGCGATACATGTTGGGGAACAGGAATTTCTTCAGCGCGCGGTCGTTGGCAACCATTTCGTCCGAGAACGACACTAGCGGCTGGCCCAAACGGCGCACCTCATCGGCGCATTTGGGCTTGAGATCGGCAATGCGGCGCTGTGTCTCGCCGATCATGTCCAGGATCATCATGCCGATCATGCGCCGCACGGTCTCATGTATCTGCAGGCTCAGTTCGACGCCGGGATGCTCCTTGGCCACGGCATAAAGCACCGGACCGACCAGGGGCACGTCTTCCAAATCCTTGATGGTGAACAGGCCGGCGCGCAAGCCATCGTCAATGTCGTGGTTGTTATAGGCCACGTCATCGGACATGGCCGCCACCTGAGCCTCGGCGCTGGCAAAGGTGTCCAGTTCCAGATCGTGACGGGCCACGTATTCGGTGATGGCGCCGGGAAGCGCCGGGACCTTCTTGGTCGCCATTGGGCCGACCAGCGGGCCGTTATGCTTGACCAGCCCCTCCAGCGTCTCCCAGGTCAGGTTGAGACCGTCGAATTCCACATAACGGCGCTCCAGCTTGGTGACCACGCGCAAGGATTGGGCGTTGTGGTCGAAACCGCCGAAATCGGCCAGCACCGCTTGCAGCCCATCCTCGCCTGCATGGCCGAACGGCGTGTGACCAAGATCATGGGCCAAGGCCAGGGCCTCTGCCATATCCTCGTCCAGATTAAGCACCCGGGCGACGGAGCGCGCGATCTGCGACACCTCCAGCGAATGAGTCAGTCGAGTGCGAAAATTGTCGCCCTCGTGATAGACGAAGACTTGGGTCTTATATTGCAGGCGGCGGAAAGCGGCGGAATGGATGATGCGGTCGCGGTCACGCTGGAACGGCGTGCGCGTCTGGCTTTCCGGTTCCGGGTACAACCGTCCACGGGAGTTTTCGGCCCGGCAAGCATAGGGCGCAAGGATTGCGGAGCGGGAAAGCAGGGGCGCGGTCATGCCTCGGACATTAACCGTGAGGCGGCCCGAACGCAACCGCGCACCCCGTACAAACGGCAACAAGGTTGACTGGTCTTCCCCATGGCGGGGAAAGTTTGGTATCCTTCCAACAATTCCGCCACGCCACGCTTCCTACAGATTGGAGTTTCCATGGCCGAAACGGCAGTTGTCACCGAGTCCCCCGCCTCCGGCGTCGCCTTGACCGCCAGCGCCGCCGCTCGGGTGCAGACCCTCATCCAGATGGAAGGCCGGCCCAATCTGATGCTGCGCCTTACCGTTTCGGGTGGTGGTTGCTCGGGCTTTCAATACGGTATCACCCTGGACGACACCGTCAATTCCGACGACGTAGTCAGCGAGCAGCACGGCACCAAGATGGTGGTGGACGAGACCTCGCTGGGCGTGCTGGCCGGCACCGAGGTTGATTTCGTTGAGGACCTGATGGGCGCTTCGTTCCAGTTCCGCAACCCCAACGCCAGTTCGACCTGCGGCTGCGGCAGCAGTTTTTCGGTTTAATGAGTAAGCGGGGGAGCTCCCCCGCTTACCAATCCGCACAGCGCGCCGTCACCTTGCGATAATTCTCGTGGGTGTCGATCTCCGCGTTGGCGCGATCTGACGCCAATCGGTGAATATCCAGCACCGGCTGCATGGCGGTCATCAAGCGCGCAGCGACTTCGCGGGCAGCCTGATCCGGCGTGCCAGTGATGATGAAGGGCCGGATTTTGCCGATCTGGATGGGCAAACGGCTGCGCAACTTTTGTTCCGTGATGGCGAACTGGGACTTGGCGATCTGCACGTGCTGGTTCTCATGTTCCAGAACCTCGCGGTAGGGGCACGTTCCAGCGCGGTATTCGCTGGCAATGTCCACATGCAGCTGAGTGGCCCGCCAGCTGGCCTCAATTTCCGATACGTAGGCGCAAATCTTACCGTCAGATAAGCGGAAGAAGCGCAAACTGGGCCTGACCGAGAACACCGTCCGGCTTTGGGTCAGTCCGGCATGGTTAGTACCATGATCAATGGCGGCCAATTGTCGGCGGCTCAGATTATTGGCGTAGGTGGGCGGCGGCAATTCGATGTCAAAGCGCACCGGCGGCTGGGCGATCTCAGCTCCGTGCGGCGGGCAGGTGGCGGCCCAGGCCGGTCCCGCCAGAACCAACACAGCAGCCATAACGATCAAACCCTGACGCCAGACCCCGCTTACCGCTATAACCATTGCCATCACTCCCCCTCACCGCCCTGAGGCCCCATGGTCCGCATTGCTTCCTGGAACGTCAACTCCGTCAAAGCCCGTCTGCCCAACGTACTGGATTGGTTGAAACAGGCCAGCCCTGACGTCGTGCTGCTGCAGGAGATCAAATGCCAGGATGACGGATTCCCGCTGTTCGAGTTCGAAGCCGCAGGCTATCGCGCCGCCGTGCACGGCCAGAAAAGCTATAACGGCGTTGCCATCCTGGCGAAGCATCCCATCACCGACGTGGTTCGGGGCTTGCCGGAACCTGCCAACCTTGATGCCCCAAACGATGAGCAGGCGCGTTATATCGAGGCCAGCGTGGCCGGTTTCCGCGTCGCCTCCATCTATCTGCCCAACGGCAATCCGGCGCCGGGGGACAAATACGATTACAAGCTGCGCTGGATGCGCCGGCTGGTTACCCACGCCAAGGGTCTGTTGGACAGCGGACAACCGGTCGTACTGGCGGGCGACTACAATGTCTGCCCCACCGACGACGATGTTTACGCCCCTGCCAATTGGAGCATGGACGCTTTGTGCCGCCCAGAAAGCCGGGCACTGTTCCGCGAATTGTGTCACTTAGGGTTGACCGAGGCGTTTCGATCCTTACATCCAGAGGCCGGGCGCTACACCTTTTGGGATTATCAGGCTGGCGCGTGGCAACGCGACAACGGCTTGCGCATTGACCATGTACTATTGTCCCCCCAGGCCGCCGACCGCCTGATCGCCTGCGACATCGACAAGGGGCCGCGCGCCCAGGAAAAGGCCTCGGACCACACCCCCATCTGGGTGGATTTGGCATAGGAAGGCAAAGCACACTTCACCTTTGTGCTTTGCGTGGATTCTACAAAAAATCTCTTGTTATTGAGATTTAGAATGTCTATAACTTTTCCAGCGTCCTCGTGCGGCGCGTACCTGCATCAGTAATCGAGCCCATGAGCATGTCATCCAACATTCTCGAGAAAACGGTCCTTGACGTTCATCATTGGACCGACTCTTTGTTCACCCTGAAACTGTCCCGCGATCCCAGCTTCCGCTTCGACAGCGGGCAGTTCGCCATGATCGGCTTGATGGTGGATGGCCGCCCGCTGATGCGCGCCTATTCCATGGTCAGCGCCTCGTATGAGGAACATCTGGAGTTCCTGTCCATCAAGGTGCCCAACGGCCCGCTGACCTCGCGCCTGCAGCACGTCAAGCCGGGCGACAAGATTCTGGTCAATAAGAAGACCACCGGCACCCTGATCCTGGACAATCTACTGCCCGGCCGCCGGCTTTATATGCTGGCCACCGGCACCGGCCTGGCGCCGTTCCTGTCCATCATCAAGGACCCCAGCGTGTACGAACGCTATGACCGCGTCGTGCTGGTCCACGGCGTGCGTCACGTGGCCGATCTGGTGTATGGGGACTTCATCCGCGACCACCTGCCCCAGAACGAATTCTTCGGCGAGGAAGCCCGCCACAAGCTGGTCTACTACCCAACGGTCACCCGCGAGCCTTATGTGAACCAGGGCCGCATCACCGATCTGATTAAAACGGGCAAGCTGTTCGAGGATTTGGGCGTCCCCGCCTTGGGCACCGAAGACGACCGCGTCATGATCTGCGGCAACCCGCAAATGATGACCGAGTTGACGACCTATCTGGACGCAGAAGGCTTCGACCAGGGCAGCAATGCTGGGCCGGGTCACTATGTGATCGAAAAGGCGTTCGTGGAGAAGTAAAGGCGCCTTAACGCGTCACCCCGGACAAGCGAAGCGCGATCCGGGGTCCATGGTGGTGCACCAAGATGGATCCGGCTCTTCGGCCGGGATGACGAAGTCCTTAACCCTCCCGCCGCTTGCGCATCAGCTTCGCCAGACAAATCAATAGCCCGCGGGCCGAGATGGGTTTTTCCATGAACTCGTCAGCACCCGCGTTCAGCGCCACGTCGCGGCTGGCGACGCGTTCGTGGCCTGACAGCATGAGCACCGGCAGCTTTTCCAACTGAGATTGGCGCCTGATCCAGGCGACCAGATCGAGGCCGCTGTCCTTACCCACATGCCAATCCGACACCACCATATCCAACCCGGTGCCTTGCAGCGCCGCCTTGGCAGTGGCCACGTCGGCAGCGGTGCGGATGTCGGAAATGCCAACACCTTCCAAAATGGTGCGCATGACCTGACAGAAGTTCTGGTTGTCGTCCACCACCAGCACCCGCAGGCTTTTCCAATCGAGCCCCACGGCATCGGGGCGCTGGCCGGTCAGGCTGACGGATTCAGCCGCTGACGCCGCGTCGGCATGGCCGACCACCCACGAACGGTAATCCATGTCGGTGGAGCAAATATGCTCGATCAGCCATTTGTGCAGAAAATCGAGGCATTCCTTGGCGCGCACGGTGGTGCGATCATTGTCATAGCTGACTTTCAGCGCGGTCACCTGAGCGGCGAGTCGACCGTGCATGCGGCCATGGGTGGAGACCGAGGGATAGCGGCACGCTTCCATCACCCGTTCCTCGCGGGCGAAGTGGTGGCTGGCATAGTCCTCGAGGGCTTTGAGTACGCTGCCTAAAGTGGCGTATTCCTCGTCGTCCCCAACCGAGCGATGCAGATTGTTGATGAGCCCGATCAGGGTCTTATGGTCGGCGTCCAGAACCGGGACGCCAACGCTCATCATCTCACTCCAACTGATGATCGCCATTGCCCCGGCCTATGCTCAGCGTTCCAGCTGCGACACGTCGCGCACCGCGCCACGGGCCGCGCTGGTGGTCATGGCGGCGTAGGCCCGCAACGCCTGACTGACCGGGCGAAAGCGGTCCACCGGCTTCCACGCCTTGGCACCCTTGGCCTCCATGGCCGTGCGGCGCTGGGCCAACACTTCGTCCGATACATCCACCTTGATGATCCGGTTGGGGATGTCGATGACGATGGTGTCACCCGCCTCCACCAAACCAATGGCGCCGCCTTCCGCCGCTTCCGGCGAGGCATGACCGATGGACAGACCCGAAGTGCCGCCGGAGAAGCGGCCATCGGTAATCAAGGCGCATTCCTTGCCCAGCCCCATGCTCTTGAGATAGCTGGTGGGATAGAGCATTTCCTGCATGCCCGGACCGCCCTTGGGACCTTCGTAGCGGACCAGAACCACGTCGCCGGCTTTGACCCCGCCGCTGAGGATTTTGGCGACCGCCTCTTCCTGGCTTTCGCAGATCACTGCCGGGCCCTGGAAGGTCAGATTCTTGTCATCCACACCAGCGGTCTTCACGATGCAGCCATCCAAAGCGATGTTGCCGTACAGCACGGCCAGACCGCCATCCTTGGAAAACGCATGTTCGGCGGAGCGAATGATGCCCGCCTCGCGGTCGGTATCTAAAACGGTCCAGCGCTTGGCTTGGCTGAACGCCTCGGTGGTACGGACACCGCCGGGGGCAGCCTTGTAGAACTGGTGCACCTTGGGATCGTCGGTACGGCTGATGTCCCAGGCGTCCAACGCGGCGCCGAGAGTGGGCGCATGCACGGTGGGGCAATCGGCATGCAACAGGCCGGCTTTATCAAGCTGGCCCAGGATGGACATGATACCGCCGGCACGGTGCACATCCTCGATGTGCACATCGGCGATATTGGGAGCCACCTTGCACAGGCAGGGCACGCGGCGGCTCAGGCGATCGATGTCGGCCATGGTGAACTCGACGCCGGCTTCCTGGGCAGCCGCCAGCAGGTGCAGCACCGTGTTGGTGGAGCCGCCCATGGCGATATCCAGGGAAATGGCGTTCTCGAACGCCTTCAGGCTGGCGACCGAGCGCGGCAACACGCTGGTGTCGCCCTGTTCGTAATAGCGCTTGGTGATGTCGACGATGCGGCGCCCGGCCTCTAGGAACAACTCCTTGCGGTCGGCATGGGTCGCCAGGGTGGTGCCGTTGCCGGGCAAGGACAGGCCCAGGGCTTCGGTCAGGCAGTTCATGGAATTGGCGGTGAACATGCCCGAGCACGAGCCGCAGGTCGGGCAGCTGGAGCGCTCGTATTCGGCGGCTTCCTCGTCGCTGACATTCTTGTCGGCGCCCTTAATCATGGCGTCGATCAGATCGACCGCGTGGGTCTCGCCGTTGAAGACGACCTTGCCGGCCTCCATGGGACCACCCGAGACGAAAATGGTCGGAATGTTGAGGCGCAGGCTCGCCATCAGCATGCCGGGGGTGATCTTGTCGCAGTTCGAGATGCACACCAGGGCGTCGGCGGTGTGACCGTTGACCATGTATTCCACCGAATCGGCGATGATCTCGCGCGACGGCAGCGAATACAGCATGCCGGAATGACCCATGGCGATGCCGTCATCGATGGCGATGGTGTTGAATTCCTTGGCGACGCCGCCCGCCTTTTCGATCTCGCGGGCCACCATCTGACCCAGATCCTTCAGGTGCACGTGGCCGGGCACGAACTGGGTGAAGGAATTGGCGATGGCGATGATCGGCTTGCCGAAATCCGCATCCGTCATGCCCGTGGCACGCCACAGACCGCGAGCGCCGGCCATGTTGCGGCCGTGGGTGGAGGTACGGGAACGGTATTCCGGCATGGGACCAGGACCTAAGGTTAATTGCGAGACCAAAGAAAATAGCGATCCCGCCCGGCCCTGCCTAGCAAATTCCTCCCCCGCCCATGGCGAGGGAGGATCACTTATTGGCTGATGATTTCAGGCGGCGGACGCCGCGCCCAGCGCTTGAGGTCCTGCTCGAACGAGGTGCCGGTCACCTTGCCCAACTTACGGCGGTAAATTGAAACACTCTCCATCACCCGTTGGACGTAATTGCGCGTCTCGGTAAAGGGAATCATCTCGATCCAGTCGATGACATCCACATTGGGGTCGCGGGGATCGCCGTATTCCTTGATCCAGCGCCGTGCGCGGGCCGGGCCGGCGTTGTAGCCCACCAGCGTCAAAATGTACGAGCCCTCGAAATCGCCCAGCAGATCACTGACATAGGCAGACCCCAGGCGAACGTTGAAGTCGGGATCATCCAGCCTTTGCGGGCTGAACTTCACCTTCAACGCCTTGGCCAGTTGTTGGGCCGTCGCCGGCATCAACTGCATCAGTCCGCGCGCGCCCACCGGCGATTGCACATCGCTGATAAAGCCGCTTTCCTGACGGATCAGCGCCAGCACCAGCGCTTTTTCCGGGCCGTCCTCGGCTGCGAGCGGCGGCACCGGCCAACCGGCCCCCACCAGGAACACACTGTCGCGGTCGGCGCGGCGGGCCACAGTAACCGCCAAATCGCTACGGCCGCCTTCCATCGCCAGCTTGCCCACCAAAGCACGCTCACCCGGAGACTGGGTCACGTCGTTGAGCCGGATGAAAAAGGCGCGCAAATTCTCGGTCTCGCCCATCTCCAGCAGGATGCGGATAACGCGGGTCAGTTCGCGGTTGTCGAAGCGTTTGATGTCTTCGGCAGTCGGCTGGGGATCCGGCGGCAGCGGCCAATGGTGCTCATCCAGTCGGGACGACGACATCTGGCCGTAGAAGGCGGTGAAATAGCGCGCGCCCTTGGTGTACCACTCGCGGGCAGCCACCGACTCCTTCTGCGCCTCGGCGGTGCGGCCAGCCCAATAGGCGGCACGCGAGCGCGACAACGGCGTGGTGACATTGCCCCACATGCGCTGGAAATGGCTCATGGCGGTATCGCGGTCGTCGAGGAAGCGCAGCGCCACCCAGCCGGCCAGAAATTCGGCATCGGCGTACTGGGCGGTCTTGACGTCCAACGAATGATCCGCGGCCACCTGATAGGCGCGCGAGATCAGACCCCTTTGCAAGGCTCGGCGGGCCAGGATACCGCGTTCCTGCCACCACAGATC
>JACMLB010000062.1 GCA_014379805.1 Rhodospirillales bacterium
AACGCGCCCTGGCTGGTGGACCGCATCCTGCGCAATGTGCTGGTGGACGTGACCGGCAACACCCACCGCACGGAAATCAGCATCGACAAGCTGTACTCGCCCGACGGCCCCACCGGGCGGCTGGGTCTGGTGGAGTTCCGCGGTTTCGAGATGCCGCCCCATGCCCGCATGAGCCTTGTGCAGCAATTGCTGCTGCGCGCTTTGGTCGCGCGGTTCTGGGAACAGCCCTATACGGCGCCGGTGGTGCGCTGGGGCAGCGCCTTGCGCGATCGCTTCATGCTGCCCCATTGGCTGGAGAACGACTTCAACCAAGTGCTGGAATGGCTGGGTGCGGGCGGCTTTACCTTCGACCGCGCGTGGTTCGCCCCCCATCTGGAGTTCCGCTTCCCCCTGCTGGGCGAGGTCAATCATTCCGGCATCCGCTTCGAACTGCGCCACGCGCTGGAGCCCTGGCATGTCATGGGCGAGGAACCCGGCGCCGGCGGCACCGTGCGCTATGTGGATTCGTCGGTGGAACGCTTGCAGGTCAAGCTGAGCAACCTGCATGGCGACCGCTACACCATCACCTGCAACGGCAAGCCCGTGCCCCTGGCCGCCACCGGCACCAGCGGCGAATGGGTGGCGGGCGTGCGCTATCGTGCCTGGGCGCCGTCCTCGTGCCTGCATCCCACCATCGGCGTGCACTCGCCCCTGGTGTTCGATCTGGTGGATAAATGGACCGGCCAATCCGTGGGCGGCTGCACCTATCACGTTGTCCATCCGGGCGGACGCAGCTACGACACCTTCCCGGTAAACTCTTACGAAGCCGAGGCGCGGCGCCGTGCGCGCTTCTTCCCATTCGGGCACAGCCATGGTCCGGTGACGGCGCAAGCGGCCAAGATCCATCCAGATTACCCAAACACCCTTGATCTGCGGCTACAATAAGCGCTTGTGTCGGGCAGACAGGGGAGGCGGCGATACCACGGCGACAGATTCACGGGCAGATGAGGGGGCGCAGGCCCATCCAGGACGGCTATCGTCCGCCCGCCAATACATATGACGAGATGCTGGGGGGCGACGGCCAGCTCCGCCCCCATTGGCGCGACTTCATTCATTCCCTCGACAATCTGTCGAGCGAGGAGATGGCTCAGCGCTGGGATTTCGGCCGCAATCTGCTGCGGGAAAACGGTGTCACCTACAACGTCTATGGCGACGATGCCGGGCTAGAACGGCCATGGCAGCTGGACCCGCTGCCCATCATCCTGCCCGCCGCCGAATGGGCCGCCATCGCCCAAGCCGTCAGCCAGCGCGCCACCTTGCTGGACGCCATCATCGGCGACCTTTACGGCCCCCGCACCCTGATCTCGCGGGGGCTGATCCCCCCTGCCCTGCTGCACGCCAACCCGTCCTATTTGCGCCCGTGCCACGGCTGGCCCCCTGCCGGCGGGCGCCATCTGCACGTCTATGCCGCCGAACTGGCGCGCGGCGCCGATGGCCGCTGGCGGGTGATCGCCGACCGCACGGAAGTGCCTGCGGGTGCGGGCTACGCCCTGGAAAACCGCACCATCGTCAGCCGCGTGTTGCCGGAATTCTTCCGCTCCATGCCGGTGGAACGGCTGGGGCCATTCTTCGACAGCCTACGCCGCACCCTGCAAGCCCTGTCGCCGCGCCGCAACGACGATCCCCGCATCGTGCTGCTGACCCCGGGCCCCTATAACGAAACCTATTTCGAACACTCGTTCATGGCGCGCCATCTGGGTCTGACCCTGGTTCAGGGCGAAGACCTGACCGTGCGCGACAACAAGGTGTTCCTGAAGACCCTGACCGGCCTGCAACAGGTGGACGTCATCCTGCGCCGCACCAATGGCGAATGGTGCGACCCGCTGGAACTGCGCGGCGATTCCAGCTTGGGCGTGGCCGGCTTGCTGCAATCGGCCCGCGCCGGCAACGTGGCCATCGCCAATGCCCTGGGCGGCGGCCTGCTGGACGGCAGCGCCATCATGCCCTTCCTACCCAAGATTTCCCGCGCTTTGCTGTCCGAAGATTTGCTGCTGCCCTCCATCGCCAGTTGGTGGTGCGGCCAGGATCATGAACGTCAGCTGGTGCTGGACAATCTGGAACGCCTGACCCTGCGTCCCGCCTTCCACAACCGCGTCCGCCCCATCCAGGGCGCCGGGCTGGACAGAAGCGAGCGCGCCGATCTGGCGGAGCGCATCCGCACCCGGCCATGGGATTGGGTGGCCCAGGAAGTGGGCAGCATGTCGTCCGTTCCGGTGTGGAATGGGGGAACGCTGGAACCCCAGCACACAGTGCTGCGCGTGTTCGCCGTAGCAAGCGAGCCCGGCTGGCACGTCATGCATGGCGGCTTGGCGCGTGTCTCGGCGCAGCGCGATCTGTTGACGGCGCGGCTGCAAACCGGCGGCGGCGGCAGCAAGGATTTGTGGGTTCTGGCCGACCCCACCGCCCACGCCACCATCCACACCCGCCAGCATAACGCACCCATCAAGCTGACCCGCGGCAACCGGGATTTGCCCAGCCGCGTGGCCGACAACATGTATTGGCTGGGCCGCTATCTGGAACGCTGCGAGGCCACCACCCGGCTGCTACGCACCACCTTGCAATTGATCGAGGAAGCGCTGGACCAGGGCGATCCCGCCGGTGCCGTCCATGCGGTGCACACCATCTCGGGTTTGGGCTTGCCGCTGCCCGCGCAGGAGCCGTCCGACGAGCCCGAGGATTTGCCGTCCCGCCTGATCGCCCATCACACCGATGCCGACAATTACGGACTAGCCTGCCATGGAGAGCGCCTGGGCCGGGTGGTTGCCAATCTGCGCGACCGTCTGTCTACCGACACGTGGCGCGCATTGCAGCGCCTGCGCGACCAAATCGGCCGTCTGAACCACGAGGAAGGCCGCAGTGGCGTACAAAGCCGACTGAACTCCATCGTGCTGACCATCGAGGCGGTCAGCGGTTTGGCCATGGAAAACATGACGCGCGGGCCGCTGTGGCTGTTCCTGGATGCCGGACGCCGCGCCGAGCGCGCCATCAACATCGTCGATACCTTGGGCGGCGCCCTGAACGGGGCCGAGGACGAAGAGTGCGTGCCCATGGATTTGCTGCTGGACGTCTCGGACAGCACCATGACCTACCGCTCGCGCTATCTGGCCGCACCCCGACTTGCCGGAGTGCTGGACCTGCTGCTGTGCGACGAAAGCAATCCCCGCTCGCTGGGCTTCCAATTGGCCGCTTTGTCCGACCACATGGACCGGCTGGCGCTGGCAGCGGGCGACACCGGCTTCCTGCGGCCCGAACAGCGCATGATGACCGTGCTGTGCGGCATAGTGCGCACCGCCGACGTCATGACTCTGGCGGTTTATGACCGCGACGGCGGCTATCATGACGCGGAACGGCTGCTGGAAACCATCCGCTCACGCTTGTGGGAATTGTCCGAGGGCATTTCGCGGGAATACTTCACCCATGCACAATGGCGCCTGCCGATGTCGCCGGTGGAGATGCTGCCGTGATCTTCCAAGTCCGCCACGTCACCACCTATGAATACAGCGAGCCGGTGCTGCTGTCGCACCACGCCGCCCATCTAAGCCCGCGCAGCAATGACGGCCAGCGCAACCGCGATCAGAAGCTGCGCATCTACCCCATGCCGGCGGTGCGCCAGGACGGCAAGCTGGATTACTTCGGCAATCCCACCACCTTCTTCACCATCCAGGAAGCCCATACGCGGCTGAAGGTGGATGCCAGCTTCGTGGTGGAGACCACTCCGGCGCCGACGCTGCCGCAATTGGACGCCACCGCCTGGGACCGGGTCGCCGCCCAATTGGCCACTGGGACCAATCCCCATATGGGAGAGGCGCTGGACTTCCTGTTCCCGTCCTATCAGGTGCCCATGCTGACCGAGGCGGCGGAGTACGCTGCCTCCAGCTTCACCCCTGGCCGCCCACTGGTGGAAGCCGTGCTGGAGTTGACCTCCCGCATTCATGCCGATCTGGCCTTTGACGCCGAGGCCACTTCGGTGGGCACTCCGCTGGCCCATGTGTTTGCCCAGCGCCGGGGCGTGTGCCAGGACTTCGCCCATGTGGGCATTGCCTGCCTGCGCGCCATGGGCTTGGCGGCGCGCTACGTCAGCGGCTATATCCGCACCCTGCCGCCGCCGGGTAAGGAACGGCTGGTGGGTGCCGACGCGTCACATGCGTGGTTGTCGGTATTCGTGCCGGGCTGGGGCTGGCTGGACGTGGACCCCACCAACAACAAACTGGCCGGCGAGGACCATATCGTGGTCGCCTGGGGCCGCGACTACGACGACGTCAGCCCGCTGAAAGGCGTAGTGCTGGGCGGCGGCGACCATGAAATCCATGTAGGCGTGGACGTCAGCGAGGTGTAAGCCCCTCGGCAATTTTCGTAATCCGCGCCGCATTGGCATCCCACGTCCGCCCCTGCCGCTCGATATCATCATAGGCCGCCTGCCCCAGCCGCAGCCGTAAGGCCGCATCTCCGCACAGACGCGCCAATTGCTGGGCGAAATTATCCTGCCGGAACAGCAGGGCGTTGTGACCATCCTCCAGCACTTCACGGATGTTGCGCTGGTCGGGGGCCAGGATGGCGCGCGACAGGGCCATGTACTCGAACAGCTTCAAGGGCGACGCATATTCAACCGCCTGAGGCTGCAACGCCACGTCGAAGGCGGCCACGCAGGCGGCAACGCGGTCGCGGCCCACCAGCCCCAAACACGTCACCTGCCCCGCCATACCCAGACGCGCGGCGTGGGCCTCTAACTCCGCACGGGCCGGGCCGTCGCCCACCACCAGGAAATGCACATTGGCGGGCATGGTCTTCATGGCATCCACCACCTGGGGCAAGCCGTGCCAATCGCGGATGAAGCCGGTGAAGCCCAGCACCACCTTGCCCTCCAGCCCCAGTTCCCGCCGCACCGCCGCACCGTCCACGGCAGACGAGAAATGACTGCGGTCGATGCCGTTATGGATGACGGTGATGCGGTCGCTGGACACCCCGCTGCACCACACATGCTCGGCCAGCACTCCGGTGACCGGAAGGACCGCGTCGGCGCCGCGCCAGACCGCCCGCTCGGTCCATTGGGCCAGGCGCGGCAAGGCCAGCCCGCCATGGGCGCCGCGCTCCGCCGCCAGGGGCGCGTTGATTTCCACCAGCCAGGGAATGCCGGTGCGACGCTTGAGCCACAGGCCGGGCAGGTAAAACAGATTGTAGCGTTCGTACAAAACGTCCGGGCGATGGCGCTTCCACGCCTTGGCCAGTTGGCGATAGGCGTGAAGCGAATATGCCAGTTCCAGTTGTTCGTGGATGGCCGACGGCAGGGCACGGCGGATGCGCGGCACCAAACCGCCGTCATGGCCGAATTCCGAACGGCTGGGCGGCGCCACCACCACGACCTCATGGCCCTGGCGGCGCAGGGCGGCGATCAGTTCCTCGATATGCACGTTCTGGCCGTCCTTGGACGCCGTGCGATGGTGATAGAGAACTTTCATGACCGTAACCACCGTTCCAGCCGGTGCAGTGGATCGCCGCGATCAGCGATGGCCCACACAAGCGTGTCCTTTTCCGTGGCCAGACTGCTTTTGTAGCGGCTGTCGCCCGCCAGGAATCTATACCCGCGCAACCCTTGGGCGCGATATGACCGCATGGCCAGCAGGTGCCCGGCCAGACCGGGCTTTCGGCGAGGGTCCGGGTCATAGTGGAAGCCGCTTTGATAGGCGTAAGCCCAGCCGTCATGGACGAAATTATAAAGGTAGCCGATCTCTTCCCCGCCATGGCTCAGCCGCAGCAACTCCGCATCCCCGGCGGCCAGCAAGCGACGATGGAACGCGGCCACCTTGGGGTGGGCAAAGGCGCCGGGCTGGCCTCTGCCCCGCCAATAGGCGCCGTGCAGTTCGGCCAATCGTTCAAACCATTCCGGCGATACGGGCTCAAGGTCCATGCCCTGGTAAAGCTTCAGGGACCGCCGGATCTGGTGCCGGCTGTTGCGCGACAGCCCGTCCAAGGGATCAACCGGCCCGAACACTGCGAAGGGCGCCAGATGCTTGCGCGTCAACCGTACTGACGCACACTGCGCTGCAAGGTGAGGCGCTACGCCCGGCAGGACCAACTCACGCCAGCCGCCGAATGCCGAAATGGCCGCCAAACCGGCCCGGCTGATTTCGGGCTCAAGACCGCGCACCGACAGGAAGCCGTTATATTCCGTGGTCAGCGCCGCTGAGGCGCCGTCATCCACCTCGCCCAAATGCAGCGAGGGCGAGCGCAGCATGTCCCACCGCCGAGCACGCCGCCCCAACAGCCCAAGCCCGACCAGCGTGCCGCCCTGGCGGATTTCGGCCAGCAGCGAGGCCGGTCCGAATTCCGCCAGCATGGCGCCGATCCAACGCCACGATTGGAAGAACGAGGCGTCAGCCCGTGCTTCCAGCGCACGCCAAACCGGCTCCAGCTCTGCCGCGCTGGGGCAAGGGCGGATGGTGGCGGTCAATAAAGGGGGAGTTGATGTGGTCACGGGGCCCGATGATAGGCCGGCAAACGGAACCGCGGCAGATGAACCAAGTGTCTATGCCCGAAATGAGGCACCTATAAGGCATCAGCCTCAATTGTTTTCGCCAGCTGCACGTCACTTATTGGGACATTCTAGAGCAGCGGGAGAGGGCGCATGACTACTCGCAAGATATTGGTCACGGGCGGCGCTGGATATATCGGCAGCCATGTGGTCCTTGACCTGTTGGAGCACGGCTGGTCTGTAGTTGTATTGGATAATCTGCGCACAGGCCTACGCAAGTTGCTTCCGCGCAATATTCGCTTCGTCCATGGCGATGCCGGCGATACGGAATTGGTCGCCGGCTTGCTGCAATCGGAGCGCTGCCGCTCGGTCATGCATTTCGCCGGCTCCACCGTGGTGCCGGAATCGGTGACAGACCCGCTGTCCTATTACCGCAACAACACCGCCGTCAGCCGTAATCTGCTGGCGGCGTGCCAGCTTGCGGGCGTCGATTCCTTCATCTTCTCGTCCACCGCCGCCGTCTACGGCAACCCCGAGACCCTGCCGGTGACCGAGACCACCCCGACCCTGCCCATCACGCCCTATGGCCGATCCAAGCTGATGACCGAGGGAATGCTGCACGATGTGGCTGCGGCCTCGCACATGCGCTTTGTTGCCTTGCGCTATTTCAACGTGGCCGGGGCCGATTTGCAGGGCCGTAGCGGCCAAAGCACGCCCAACGCCACCCATCTGATCAAGGTCGCGTGCGAAGCGGCGGTGGGCAAGCGCCCCTCCATGGCCATCTACGGTACCGATTACGACACGCCCGACGGCACCTGCATCCGCGACTTCATCCATGTCAGCGATCTGGCTTCGGCCCATGTGGCGGCGCTGGACCACCTTGTGCACGGCGGCGACAATCAGGTGCTGAATTGCGGCTATGGCTGGGGCATTTCCGTGCGTCAGGTCATCGAGACCACCGAGCGGCTGTCCGGACGGCGGCTGGACGTCGTCAACGGGCCGCGCCGCGAGGGCGACATCGTCTCCATGGTGGCCGACGGCTCGCGCTTGCGCCGGGTGCTCAATTGGAGCCCGCGCCACGCCCAGATCGACACCATCATCGGCTCGGCGCTGGAATGGGAGCGGCGTACAGCATGAAGGCGCTGAAAGTGGCCTGGCTGTATCCGGCCCCGAAACGCCAATCCCTGGAAGCCACGCGCCAGGGCAAGGAACCCGACCATCTATCGGCCATCGACGCCATCCGCGAGTTCGGCATCGAGCCCGAACTGGTGGAGCCCTTGCCCTGGCCATGGAACCCGTTCTGCAACAAGCACTCCCTGTATTCCGGCATCGACCCGCTACGCGCCGTCAAGCTGGCAGCGTCCCTGTCGCGGTTCGATCTGGTGCTGTCCGTGGGCGAAAGCTCGGGGCTGGTCCTGCTGTTCCTGCGCCGGATGCTAGGGCTGAAAATTCCCATCGTGGTGTGGGACCCGGCCCTGGGCGGCGACTGGCGGCCGCGCGAGGCCATGCTGCGCTGGGCCTTGCCGCGCTATGACCGCATCCTGGTGGTGGGCAGCAATCAGGAGGCCTTGGCGCACGAACGCTATCCCGGCGCCGCCCCCACCAGCACCATCGGCCATTGGGAGGACACCCAGTTCTACCGCCCCATGCCAGCCCCGGCGAAGGGCTATGTGCTGTCGGTGGGCTTGGACCCCATGCGCGACTATGCCGCTTTGGTAGAGGCCGCGCGCGGCATGGCGGCCCCCTTCATCATCAAGACCAACCGCCCCATGGACACCGACCTGCCGCCCAACGTCCGGGTCATCCGCGAGCGGATTTCCTACAACGCGTTGCGTTCCCTTTACGCCGGCGCGTCGGTTGTCGTGGTTCCCCTGTTGGACGCCCACCACGCCAGCGGGGTCAACGGCGTGCTGGAGGCCTATGCCATGGGCAAGCCGGTCATCGTCAGCGACTCCACTGGCATCCGCGACTTCGTCATCCCCAATGAGACGGCGCTGGTGGTCAAGCCGGGCGATGTGGCCGGGCTGCGCCAAGCCATCGCCAGCGTGACTGCCTCGCCCGAACTGGCCCAGCGGCTGGCCGTGGCCGGACGCCAACTGGTGGAAACCCGCTTCAGCCAAGCCGCCTTCGCCAGCCGCCTGGCCGCGCAATTGTGGGAGGTGTGGCACGCCCGCGCCCCCAAGGAGAGCCTGCAATGTTCCATGCCCTAGCGCGCGCCCTGCTGTATCCCTTCCGGTGGAACGCGACCCATCTGCCGCGAGGTTCGTTCCTGCGCAGCGCCAGCATTCCCATACTGAAATACGCCTCGCGCCGCCGGGGTTTGCTCAATTCCATGCGGGTGATCAGGCCGCTGGACCGCCGGGATATTTCGTTCGTTCCGGCTGATTCCATGGTGATGGATGCGACCTATTGGTTCGGCACCCAGGGCTATGAAGGCGTGCTGTCGGAACTATGGCCGCGCCTGTGCGCCAAGTCACACTGCGTCGTGGAAATCGGCGCCAATGTGGGGTTCTACACCGTGTTGGGCGGCAAGGCGGCCATCGGCGCCTATACGGTGGTGGAACCGCTGCCCGAGGCGGCGGCCATCCTGCGGCGCAATTTGGTGCTCAACAAACTGGAACGGATCGAGGTGATCGAAGCCGCCGCCGTGCCCCGTTCCATGGACGCACCGGTGCAGTTGAACCTGCCCGATGAAGGGCGCGAAGCCGCCGTTGGCGCCCATCTGGTGTCCGAAGTCACCTTGGCCCGCCGCAGCACGAAGCGGGTCCTTGATGTGGCCGGGGTGGACATCTGCCGATTGGTCAAAGGATGCGACCTGATCAAGATGGACGCCGAAGGGGCTGAACATGCCCTGCTGACGGCGGCTATGCCCATCATCGAACGCAATGCGCCGACCATCGTGATCGAAGTCCTGCCCGAAAGCCGCCTGCTGGCCGCCCTGCTGGCGGAAATGGCCCAGCGCATCGGCTACACCCTTTATGTCATCCCGTCCTTCCGTACCGAGTATCCGGTGGCGGTCCCCCATGCCAGCTTCACCTCCCGCACACCGGCCATGTTCCAGTCCAAGGACGTCATCCTGAGCCGCGACAAACTATAGGGTTGGAACGGGCAAAAAGGCCTAGTAATCCAGCCGGATAGCCGATTGAGGACCGCGGTGAATGGCTTTACCGTCGCCGGGCAAATGCATCTTCCCGGAGTTGCCGTGACCGTCAGCGTGGTCATCCCCGCCCATAACGCAGAGGAGACGCTTGCGCGCGCCCTTGACTCGGTGTTCGCGCAAACGCTTCAGCCGTTCGAGACCATCGTCGTGGACGACGGCAGCCGAGACGGCACCCGGCGCATCGCCGAAAGCTATAACGTGCGCGTGCTGTCGCGGCCCATGTGCGAGGGAGCATCCAGCGCGCGCAACCTTGGCATTCAGGCAGCGCGGGGCCAGCTGATCGCCTTTCTCGACGCCGATGACGAATGGCTTCCGCGTAAATTGGAACTGCAGCTTCCCCTTTTCACCCAGCGCATTGAATTCGTCTCGTGCGGGGCCTTGCTGATCGACACCAATGGGGTCGATCGGGGCAGCGTCTATACGGATCGCCGCCCGGTGTCCGGCGAGAACGCTTGGCGCACCTTGCTGGCCTATAATTACATCGCCACCCCCAGCGTGGTGGCGCGCCGGGACGCGCTGCTGGCGGTGGGGGGCTTCGATCCCGCTTTGCCCTTCGGCGAGGATCAGGACATGTGGATCAAACTGTCCATGCGCGGAATGCTGGGCTATGTGGACGAACCGCTGGTTCTGGTTCACATGTCGCCCAACAGTCTGTCGGGCGCCGAAATCAAGAAACAGTTGCGGGTCACCCTGCCCATGATCCTGCGTCATGTGGATGACCGCCGCGCCGAGCTGACGCCCGCCCAAATCCGCACCATCATCGGCGAGCGCCTGACCCGGCTGGGCCGCACCGCCCTGAGCCGCTGTCCCTATGGCGAGGGGGCCGGGCTGTTGCTGCGCGCCATCCTGTTGCCCTATCGCCCGGTGTCCAATCTGCTGCTGCTGCTGCGCGCCGCCCCGCCCACCCAATGGCTGAAGAAGCGCCTGCGCCCCCTGCTGGCGCGTCCCCAATGAGTGGCCTGCGCGACCGCCTGAAAACCGTCGTCTATGGAAGCGGGCTGTGGCCGGCGCTGCACAATTACCGCAACGCCCAGACCCTGACGGTGGTCATGTTCCACCGGGTGCTGCCCGTGGATGCCCAAAGCACCGCTGATCCGGGCTATACGGTTTCCGACACCTTCTTTGCCGGCTGCCTACGCTTTTTCCGCCGCCATTACCATGTTGTCAGCCTGGATGCCGTGCTGGCCGCCCGCACCATCCCCCTGCCCGCCAACGCCCTGCTGATCACCTTCGACGACGGCTGGGCGGACAATCTGACCACCGCGCTTCCGCTGCTGCGGCGTAAGGGCCTGCCCGCCGTGGTGTTTGCCACCACCGACGCGGTAACCGATCCGGCCCCGGTCTGGTGGCAAGACCAGTTGATCGCGGTGCTGCGGCGGGGCCATGGCGACAAGCTGGGCCGCGCATTGGGAACAGAGCCCGAGCCCCTGCCGCAACTGCTGCTGCGACTGTCGGCCATGCCACCGGATGTACGCGACCGGCTGCTCGCCCAATTCACCCCCACACACGAGGGCCGCCAGATGCTTGACCCCGAGGGCTTACGCCGTTTGACCGAAGCGGAAATCGCCATCGGAGCTCACGGCGCCAGCCATTTGCCGCTGCCCCTGCTGGCCAACCCCGGCGCCGATCTGGACCGTGCGCGCCATAGCCTTGCCACCTTGCTGCCCGACCACAAGCCGGCCTTGGCGGCACTGTCATTGCCCCATGGCCGCTATGACGCCGCAACCATCGCGGCGGCGCGCAAAAGCGGTTTCCAATTGGTGTTCACCAGCGATCCCTGCTTGAACGCCACCGACCACGGCCTGCTGCAAAGCACCGTACTTGGCCGTATCGAGATGCAGGATGCCCTGCTGGCCGATCGCCATGGATACCCCTGCCCCGCCAAGCTGGCCAGCTGGCTGTTCGCCCGGCCCATCACATGAGCGAAATTTCTCGCAGCCTGCTCAGCGGTTCGCTGTGGATGATCGGCATGCGCTGGACGTTGCGCGGCATCGGCGTGTTAAGCACTCTGGTCCTGGCGCGCCTGTTGGCCCCCGAGGATTTCGGTCTGGTCGCCATGTCCATGCTGCTGGTGGGCGCGGTGGAAGTGTTCAGTCAGACCGGTCAAGCCCTGGCGCTGATCCGCCACCACGAACCCACGAACGAACATTACGACACCGCCTGGACGCTAACCATCGCCTTGGGCGCGGCGGTTACCATCGTGCTGTGGCTGCTGGCCCCCTTGGCGGAAACCCTGTTCAACGAACCGCGCGCCGTGCTGGCCGTGCGCATCTTGTCGTTGCGCGCACTCATCGGCGGGTTCGAGAACATCGGCATCGTCAAATTCCGCAGGGATTTGATGTTCGCCAGTGAATTCCGCCTGCAGGTGGCGCAACGCCTGATCAACCTTTTCACCACCTTGGGAATGGCGTTCTGGCTGCAGAATTATTGGGCCCTGGTCGCCGGCATCCTGGGCGGACGCGCGCTGGGCGTGGCGTTGAGCTACCTCATGCATCCCTACCGGCCCCGCCTTTGCCTGTCCAAGCTGGGCGACATCGGCGCGTTTTCGGTGTGGATGCTGGTGGTTCACGTGGCCCAATTCGCCCAGGACAAGGCCGACGAACTTGCCGTGGGCGCCAGCACCGACACCGCCGCCATGGGCCGCTACAACGTGGCCGCCGATGTGGCCATGGCCCCCACGGTCGAGCTGGTCCTGCCCATGACCCGCGCCCTGTTCCCCATCTTCTCGAAACTGGCGAATGAGCCGGCAGCGCTGGCCCAGGCCTATCTTGGCGTGTTCTCCACCGTGACCATCCTGTGCTTTTCGGCGGCGACCGGGATCTCGGTGGTGGCCGCCGATTTAACCATGGTGCTGCTGGGGGCGAAATGGACCGAAGCGATTCCCCTGGTGGAAATGCTGGCGCTGTCGGGCGGACTATACGGGCTGATGCAGGCCGCCGTGCCGCTGATCAGCGCCTGCGGGCACGCGCGGCTTAGTGCCTCCATCACCGTCAGCCGGGCTGTGCTGACCGCCCTGGCGGTGGCGGCGGCGGTCACCTTGAACGGCGGGGTGGAAGCCATTGCGGCGGCGCGCCTGGTGGTGGGAGTTGTGGTACTGCCAGGCATCTTCATTGCCCTGTGCCGCATCTTGCCGATCCCCTTCAGCCAGATCGTCAGCCGCACTTTGCGCCCGGCCCTGGCGGCGCTGGGCATGGCGGCGGCGGTGACATTGCTTCATACGGACACCATTCCGTGGCCGCTGGTGCGCCTGCTGTTGGATATGTGCACCGGCGCCTTGACCTTCACCGCGCTGCTATTGGCGATATGGGCACTGACTGGCCGGCCCGATGGCCCCGAGGCAACGCTGGTGCGGTTCTTGCGCCGACGTGCGTAAGCTTGCGCAGCACGGCCATCAGCACCAGCAGCATCAAGAACCCATCATAATAGGCCATGCTGAGCGCCGCGCCGCCGGTGCAGAACGCCAGCAGCGACACCCCCGACATATTGGCAAGGTCATAGGCCCAGGAATAGCCGGGCCGGTCGCGGGTTTGCCGCATCACCGCCCGGCAATTCAGGAATCCCAGTCCGATGGCCGCCATATACAGCAGCAGCCCCGGAACGCCGTGCTCGCCCAGCACCTGGAAATAGATGCTGTGGGCGGCGTGGGTGAACTCGTCGGGGAAATAGGAATTGTAGACCGCCGTACGCTCGGTGCCCGAGAACCCGGCACCGAAGGGGAAGTGGTCCCTGGCGTAAAGCACGCACACCTGCCACGACACCAGCCGGCCACGGAACGACTCGTCCTGGGCGGCATCCTGAATGGTGTCCATGCGCTCGAAAAAGGCCGGCGGCATGATGCTGAGGCTTATGGCGAAAACCACTGCGCCCGCGAGCGCCAGCGACACCTTGCGCTTGCTGCGCAGCCAAAAATACCCTGCCGTCACCGCCAGGGCCACCATGCCGCCACGGGAGTAACTGCCCAGCACGGTCAGCACCTGCAACGCCATGGCCGCCCCCAGGCCTAAGCGGATCAGCCGGTTGGCCGTGTGCAGGCGCAGGTAATTGACCAAGGGCAGCAGCATGACTATGGCCAAGGCCAAATGGTTGTTATCGGCGATGATGGTATTCTCGGGGCCAAGCACCTTGTTGTTGCCTGCGGTGAGGATGGTGAACACCCCGCCCTTGACCCCGAAATAGCCCAGCGAAATGACCATCACCCAGATCGTGGCGTGCAGGCGCGCCTTGGTCACCGCCATGGCGGCCAGCAGCATGACGAACACCAGGATTTTGATGGTGCGTTCCCACAGGGGCCACGACCAATCGGGTTCCACGGCGAACAGGGAGTTGAAGCTCATCCACACCCCCAGGGCCACCAGAACCCAGGACAGCCGGTCGTCAGGCCACGCCTTGCGTTCCTTGGAAAACACCCAGGCGGCCAGGGTCAGCACCGCGATGGCCGAGTTGAACGGCTGGCCCAGGGCAAAACCGTAGACCTCGCGGTGGGGGTTCATCAGGCTGAGCCATTCCCAGGCCAGCACCCCGGCGAAAGGGAAGCGCAGCACCAGGGGAACCAGAGAGAGCAGACCGAGGACGAGGATGATATCGCGCATGGATTGCGGCCTTGAGGGAGACGGATGATGGACGGCTTATGGTACTTGCTGGCGGTGGTCGGGATCTGGATGGTGGCATGGTGGTGCTGGCGCAACGACCGGGCCAAGCTGGACGGCCCCACCACCGGATTGCTGGCTATGAAAGCCGCCACTTCACCGCCAGCCCCAACCGCCAAGCCAGGGCGCGGGCCGAGGGAATTTGCCAAAGGCCACGGGTCAAGACCTGCTCTTCATTAGCAAAATCCCGCTTGGCCGGAGTGTCGCCGGCGCCCCGGTCGATCAGTGTGATCCCGTTGCCGGATTGGATGATGGCCTTGACCAACAAGCGGCCCGGCGAAAACGGCTGGAATTCCGGGTTGTAAACCGGGAACCAGTAATGCAGCGTGCCGCCATGGCGCAGCCCGAAATGGGACGCCACCCAATCATCCCCCGCCATCAACGTGCTGAGTACGCCCTGGCATGACGGATGGGTAAGGCTTGCCAGCTTCCTCAGGAAGCGCACCGCCTTGTCGTCAGCCAGCGGATCGCCCACCCCGGTACGGCTGTATTGCGCCCGCTTGGCGGCCACAAGGTGGTCCAGGCCAGTATCTTGAAAAACGAAGCGCAACGGCCCCTTGGCCTCGATCAGCTTGCGCTCGCGCCGCTCGGTGTCGGTGACGAAGCGTTTGTCGCGCTGGCGCAAATCCTGCCAATAGTTCCCGCGGATAAGGATGCGTAGCCCCCGTTCGGGCTGTTCCCCCGCCAGCCCGCGCGTGTTCTGGCTTTGCGGCAGATGGGTGAAACCCAGCGTGGTCAGGCCGGCGAGCTTGAGCAGTCGCCCTGGGCTCAGCCCGATGCCGGGTGGCGCCACCACGCCGAAATAATCGCTCAGCTCGCCGCCGATGCGCTGCCCCCAGCCCAGCGGACGATGCCAGTTGTGGCGGTACTGGAAGGGGAAGAAGCCCACCGGCTGGCCGGCATGCTCCAGGATACAGACCCGCACATGGGGAAACACCGCCGCCGCAGCGGTGACGTAAGGGTGGGACAGGAAGGCGGTGGCCAGATCGGCATGGGTCGCCTGCAGCCGGTCCCACAATTCCCGCTCCGCCACCGTCACGGCGCGGGCCGGCACCACGCGCGCCGACAGGATCATGGCTTTGCCTCCCGTGGCGCCACGGCCCAGGTAGGGTCCTTGGCGAAGGCGGCGGTCATGGCGGGAGTGTCCGCGCGCAGGCGCCCATAGGCGGTCTCGGCCCCCTCGGCACCCAGCCCGGCGGCCATGCCGAGCATGGCGCGCGACACCGCCACATAGCCCGAGGGCGAGTCCGGGTAGCCCATGCCAAAGCTGGACGGGCAGTCCTTCACCTCGGGCCAGTTAAGGCGGAACAGCGTGCCCCAATCCTCGATGGCGGCACCGCCGGTGGTGCGCAAATTGATGTAATAGGCCGGCGCCATGGCCCGGCAATAGCCGGTCCCCTGGTTGGTCCAGCGGCCCACGGTGAAGCGGGCATGCCAGTGGAAGAACTCCGCCGCCATGGAATCGCCCGCTTCAGCCAATTGGCCCATGACCAAGGCAAGAAAATCATTTTGCCACGGCGCCGTGGTGCCGGGACCGTCATGCTTTTCCACCCACGCCAGCTTGGGGCTGATTTGGCGATTGCTGTTACGGGGATAGCGTTCCACGTACCACGTCAGATTGTTTGCCAGCCGCGTGGTGAAATAGCGCTTCATGGGGTGGCTGTCGGCAGCGGCGCGAGCCGCCTCGCCCAAAGTCCGCAAAGCCCAAGCCTGGGCGCGCACCTGATCTTGGCTGACCAAGCCCTTGGCGCCGCCGCGATAACCTGGGTCCAGGCTGGCCATGTCGTAATTGGCCCAGAACAGGATTTCGTCCAGGTAGAATTGGTCGCCGGTGACCAGATAGGGCACATAGGCCAAGGACGGCTGGTGGGCCGGGTCGGGCGTCCACGGTGTGTCGCTATTCGTCAATTCGGGGAAGGCATCGCGCCCGCTGGGCTTGCCGCGAGACATGGCCATGCCGGGATGGGCGTCCAGGCTGACCGGCTGGTTGGTGGGGCGGTCGCGATAGTGGATGGGAACGCTTCCGGCGGCATCGGCCACCGCCATCATGGCGGCGCGGGCGCGCGGGTCCTGAGTCAGCAGGAACATGGCGGTCCAGCGCGGCACCGGCCCGATATCGTCGCGCCCGCCGGTCATGGGCATGTACTGGGTCAGCAACGCCGGTCCCATGGGGCCGGTATCGCTGGCATCCAGCTGTTTTTTCACATCGGCCAGCGCCGCCTCGGCGATGTCGGAATCGTAATTCCACACGGCGCGGCTGGCGAACAAATGGCGGGACGAATGGCGCAATTCGATCTGCGGCGCCGCCCCCGACCACACCACCTGATGCCAGCGGGCGTGGTGGTAATGATTGATGCCTTTGCGGGCATACAGAACCTTGTCGCCGTCGCGGATGACCAAATCATAAGAGAGGTTGCCGGGGTTGGGCTCATAGGCCCAATCGTTCTCCATCACCACATCGGTGCGCAGCCGCCCGTCGGGATATTGGCGGGCATGGAAGCGGGCGGTGAGTTGGGGATGGGGCCGCCCGCTGGACTCTTCCACCAAGGGAGAAACCACCAGAGCTTCGTTCGCCAGCGGCCCGGCCAGCCATTTCCCGGCGTTCTGACCGCGTTGCAGCGAGGCCACATGGCGACTGATGGGCCGGTGCGGCTGAAGCAAATTAGCCTCGATCAGAGCACGCCCCTTATAGTCGAAACGGATGGCGAAGGGCTGGCCGGGGGCTTCGCGGCTGGTCACCCACAGCTTCTCATAGCCGCCGCCCTCTCCCAGCTTGTAGGCGCGGTATCGGGCGCTTTTGTTGATGAGCGGCACGAACGCCTCGGCCATCTTGGTCAGCGTCGGATGGGCGCCGCCGGCCAACTGCGGCGTCACCACCAGCTCGAACCGTTCGTCACCCAGCACCATGGCGACGGTTTCGCCTGCCTCGAACGGAATGCCGGGCGTGGTGCCGTCGCGATTGCCGAAGACGATCTGCGACACCTGTGCCGAGTACAGATCGGCCTCCACCCGCACATCCTGGCCGCCTGGAAATTCGGTGGCGGCAACGGGTTCCGCTTCACCCACCAGCAGGTTCACCGTGGCGCGCCCGCCCCCCGCAAGACGAGGCAGCCGAGTGGTAAAGATGGCGAAGCGCACCGAGCCGTCCGTATGGGACGAAATTTGGTCCACCTGCAACGGCAACGGCGCCCCGTTGGCGTCGCGGGCCACCAGCGACCGCACCGCGCCCGGCGCGAAGGGATGGCCGAAGGTGACCGGCACCTCAATCTGCTCGGCGTTGGCGGTGGAGGTCACTTGGACGCAGCCCAAAGCCGCGGGCAGGCAGGTGACGGACGCAGCAGCCGGCGCTGCCAGGGACAGCAGAACGGCCAAGGCCGGGCACAGGCGGATCATGGTCATCATTCCTCCGGCGGATGCATCCCTTCCGTCTGCGCCTGTTAGCGGGCGGCGGCAATCTGGGCTGTTGCTCTAGTCAGCAGCATGCGTTCCGCCCCATCAGGCCGCCCGGCCATGAGCCAAAGTCCAGCCAGCACCAGCGGAAAGGTCACCGCCCCCACTCCGACCGACCACACCAGCGACAGGATTGGCGCCACATCCAGGCGGGTGGCAATCACCGCAGCCGCCATGATCAGCGCCGCCGCAACGGGCCGCCACAGGGCACCCAGCAACGGGCCGATCCCGATCCACCCCCAAGACACGACTCGCCAGCCCATGCCCAACAGCATGAGTGCCATGATTGCCATGCGCGCCACGGGTATCCACTGGGTCCCGGCCACATAGGCCGTCACCGCCACCGCCGGCACCAACAGGGCGGTGAACATTAGGTTGGCGGTGGCAAGCGTGCGTTCGCGACCGGTGGCGATCATCAGCGGGTCGAGCATCAGCCAGATGCCCTCCAGCGTGGCGAACAGGGCCAAAAGCTGGAACACCGGGGCCATGTGCACCCAGCGTTCGCCCAGGAAAACCCGCAGCAAATCCTCGGCCACCAAAGCGATGCCCGGCCCCATGGCGCAGCACAGGATGGCGGCGCAGCCCATGACGGCGGCGAAGCCTTCGCTCAGGCGTACCGGGTCATGGGCGATGCGGGCGAAGTTGGGCAAAAGCGCGCGCCCGGCGGGCAGCATCAGCTCACGCGTGGGCATGGTGGCGATGTCGAAGGCCACGTAATAGCCGCCGGCAGCCGCGGCACCGGACAGGCGGCCAATCAAGAACTGGTCCACCCGCTCGTTCAGCATGCGGGCGCAATTGAACAGCACCAGCCAGCGCGAGAATGACGACAAATCGCCCATGCGCGCGAATCCCAGTCGGGGCCGATAGGGCGACACCATGTAGCTGAGTACCACCGTCACCATGGCCGAGGCGGGGGCGCTCCACGCCAAGGCGCGGTAATCGGCTAGGGAGAATACCAGGGCCAGCCCGGCGAGCAGGCTGAGGAACCGCTGCAGCACCAAGTAGCGGAACTCGCCGGCGAAATCGAGATTGCGGCGGAAATCCACCGTGCCGATGTTCTCGAACCCGGCAATCAGCGGGCGCAACGCCCCGATGGCGACCACCACGGTGACGCGGGGATCGTCGAACATCAGGCCCGCCGGTGCGGCGCACAGCAACAGCAAAACCGCCGAGGCACCGCCCGCTAGCAACCGCGCGGTCCAGGCAGAATCGTAGAAGTCACGTTCAGCATTATGGCGGCGCACCACGGCCACTTCGAAATCGCCGTCGGTCAGCACTATGGCCAATTCGATGATGACCATGGCCATGGCCATTACACCAAAATCCTCGGGCGTCAGCACGCGCGCCAGAATGGCGGTGTTGACCAGCCCGATCAGCTTGAGCACCCACCGCATGCCGACCATCCAGGCGGTCCCGGTGGCAAGGCTGGCGTTCATCCCCGATGGGCCAAGGCGCGGGCCAGCACCTGACCCGGTGTGGCCGCCTGCCCGCCCATCTCGCCGAAGAAGAAGTCCAGGAAGGCTTCCAGCCAGCCCAGGAAATTGTCCAGATCACGCAGATTGCGCACATAGGGCGTATGGCCCGGCGCCAAGGACGGGCTGTGATAGGTGATGGTGAACACCCGCAAGCCCTGGGCGTGCAGCCAGCGTGTGACCTTGCGGGCTTCGTCCAGGGACGTCCCCTCCGGCGTCAGCGGAATGCGGTCCAGCATGCCCAACCGCGCCAGCAGGCCGGGCAACCGCAGCGTCTTGCCCAAATCGGACACGACGAGCCGGTGCACCGGACCAGCGCAGCCCGGATGGCCCAGCAGCCCCACCATGCCCACCGTGGCGGGCAGCTCCAACAGGCTGCGGTCGGGGCCGGACCAGAACGGCGTCACCCCCACACGGCTGTGGTCCGGCCCCAGCCGGGGCCGCAAATCCATCCACGGCATCAGACTACAATCGATGCGGTAACCCAGCCGCACCAAGGCCTCGGCGGAATTGGGGCCATAGCCGAAGCGACCGGCGCGGTACAGGGTCGGGCGGGTGCCGAAGTTCTGTTCGATGGCGTCGGTCAGCCGCTCCAGCTTGGCGAATTCCAGCGCGCGCGGCAGGTTGCACGGGAAGGTGTTCGAGACCGACACGGTCTCCTCGAACGGCGGATTGACCCAGGCGTGCAGTTGGGTGCCGATCTCGCACTTGCCGTCCTGCATCAGCTCCAGCAGCGGGCCGATGCCATCAGCCTGGGTCGCCACCGGATAGTCCACCGCATAGGTGGGGCGGATACCGTAACGCTCGAAGATGCGCTGGGCGTGGATCTGGTCGCGGATGGTCCGCACGCTGGTGGCCGAGGGCGAATAATTGCCCCACTCGAACTCCTCCTCGGCATCCACCAAGACCATGAGCAAGGGGGGATCGTTGAGCGGGAAGCTCACGAAATCACGGGGAGAGGGGATGATCATGAGGGCACGTGTCTCGCATCCGCAGCAGCCGAACCACGATGGCCGATCTTAACAGCGCGGACGGGCAACCCACCATTGGCCGAAGGGCTGCGGCGGCCACGACTTCCTACCCAGCCCATGAGTAACGCAAAATAAATTAATAATAATGAATTAAGAGCAAATCCAATAAATGCCCCACCACTACTCCACTATCGCAATTGTCTCGCGACGCTATGACCAATAAGTTCCGCCACAGGACTACATCAGAAACAGAAGAGAGACCTAACCCTATGGCAATCCTTGGAGGCTCTGGTAACGACACGCTCAACGTCCCGAGCGGAACCAACACCATCGACGGCAAGGGCGGCATCAACACTGCTGTCTTCCCCAATTATTATGATTGGTACCGCATCACCCGGGCTGCCGATGGCGGCTGGGATGTGGTCGATATTCACGGCGGCGGTCTGTCCGCCCATTTGCTGAACATCCAAATCCTGCGTTTTCCCGGCAACATCTTCGTCGGCCTGTCGCCAAGCACTCCCGTAACCGGAACGACCGGCGCCGACACCTTCATGGTGACCGACACCGTGCGGACCATCAGCGGTCAAGCCGGCACGGATTCGGCGGTGTTCCAGAAGACGCAGTCCGCCTATACCATTACCAAGGCCAGCGATGGCGGCGTTGACGTCAAGGACCTGTCCAGCGCGGTCACCGTGCATCTGACCGGGGTCGAGACCCTGAAGTTCTACGGCGGCACCTCGTTCACTTCGGCGAACGCGCCCGCCCCGACGACGACTACACCGCCTCCCACCACCACAACCCCGCCGACCACCACCACGGGCACCGCTTCCATGGCGGGCACGTCCGGTGACGATGTGCTGACCATCGGCACTGCAACCACCTCGGTGGACGCTGGCGCCGGTATTGATACCGCACGGTTCCAGTTATCGCGGGGTGCCTATGCCGTCACCAATCTGGTTGACGGCGCCTTCGACGTGAAGAACATCGCGTCCAACGTGACCACCCGCGTCAAGAATACAGAGGTTCTCAGCTTCGCCGACGGCCAGACCATCGGCAAGCAGACCGGCACCACCGGCAACGACACCATCACGGTGGCGCCGACCACCCGCTGGGTTGATGGCGGCACCGGCACCGACACCGCCGTCTTCGACAAGGATATGACCTGGTACAAGATCACCGCTTCGTCCCGTGGCGGTGTGGATGTGCTGGAGAACCACGCCACCGGCACCCCGGTGCATGTGGACAATGTGGAAGTCCTAAAGTTCGCCAATAACGGCACCTACAACGTCACCCCCGGTAGCACCGGCACCACTACGCCGCCGCCGACCACCACGACACCGCCCCCGACGACCACCACACCGCCGCCCACCACCACCACGGGCACCGCTTCCATGGTGGGTACGTCCGGCAACGACGTGCTGACCATCGGCACCGCGACCACCTCGGTGGATGGCGGCGCCGGGATCGATACCGCGCGGTTCCAGTATTCGCTGGGTGCCTATGCCGTCACCAACCTGCTTGACGGCGCCTTCGACGTGAAAAACATCGCCTCGAACGTCACCACCCGCGTCAAGGGCATGGAGCTTCTCAGCTTCGCCGATGGCCAGACCATCGGCAAGCAGACCGGCACCACCGGCAACGACACCATCACGGCTGCGCCGACCACCCGCTGGATCGACGGCGGCACCGGCACCGATACCGCCGTCTTCGACAAGGACATGAGCTGGTACAAGATCACCGCTTCGTCCGGTGGCGGCATGGATGTGCTGGAAAACCACGCCACCGGCACCCCGGTGCATGTGGACAATGTGGAAGTCCTGAAGTTTGCCAATAACGTGACCTACACCGTCGCGACCGGCGGCACCGGCACCACTACGCCGCCGCCGACCACCACGACACCGCCCCCCACGACCACCACCCCGCCTCCCACGACCACGCCGACCACGCCGGGCACCGCCCCCACCCCGTTGCCCACCGGCGACGTGGCCAAGGCTCCCGATCTGCCCGATGCCAAGACCACGGCCGAAGTGGTTGCCGTGCGCCTTGCCAACAATACGGACCACACCGAGACCGGCCGGGTGATCACCTTCGGCCAGGCCTTCAAACAGGGCGACGTGCCCGCCGGGACCCAGTTGACCGCCAAGATCAACGGCGTGGACGTTCCGGTGCAAGTGGACGTGAAGACCACCAATGCCGACGGTTCGGCTCGCTTTGCCATCGTATCGGTGAAGGCCCCCGATCTGGCCGCCGGGGCGTCGGTGGACGTCATGCTGACCAAGGGTGCGCCCATGTCGGGTACCGCTATCACGGCGGAAAGCATCGTCGGGCGCGGCTATGACACCAAGCTGTCGTTGAACTTCCACGACGCCAGCGGCACTTACACCAAGACCATCGACGCTGGCGCCGAGCTGACCAAGGCTTTGGCGGCGGGTACGGCCAAGGTGTGGACCAAGGGCTCGCTGGCGACCGAGGTTCGGGTCGATACCAAGATCAACGACCAGATGCATGTCACCTTCGACATTCGCGCCAATGCGGACGGGTCGTTCAAGACCGACGTGCAGGTCTATAACGATGCCGCCTACAAGACGGGGACCACCTTTACCTACGACGTATCCATTACCGACCACGGCAAGGTGGCGTTCACCCAGGCCAATGTCAGCCAGTACCAGTATTCCAGCTGGCATAAGGAAGTTTGGAGCAACGCGGCCCCCCAGCAACATGTCATCCAGGACATGAACTATCTGGTGAAGTCGGGTGCCATCTCGGGCTTCGATCCGTCGCTGGGCGTCAACACCTCGACGTTGACCGCGGACTTGAATGCGTTGACCACCGCCAATACCAGCCTGATGGGCAGCGCCCTGGTGCTGAAATACATGCCGCAGACCGGCGGGCGGCCCGATATCGGCCTGACCACCAAATGGTCCGCCGATTATTTGGCCTCGCAAAGCGAAGCGGCCATGAAGGTGATGCTCGCCAATGCCGATGCCGCCGGATCTGTTCCGTGGCATGTGCGCGATGACACCATCAACCAGATGGCCACCATCGACAACCGCCCTGGCCTGTGGCTGGACAGCCGCAACAACACCGCGGACAAGCTGACCACCAATTACGCCGAAGCCATCAAGGCCTCGGGCTGGACGCCGGATATGGCCCACGTGCCGGACTTGTCCTACGTCCCCTATCTGGTCACCGGCACTCGCTATTACCTGGACCAGTTGCAGGCCCAGGCCAATTCGGACCTGCTGTACTATGACTCGGCGTATCGCGGCGGCAGCCAGGGCCTAGTCAACGGCCAGATTCGCAACATGGCGTGGACCATCCGTGATTTGGGCAATGCCGCCTATCTGTCCGCCGATGGCGATCCGCTGAAGGCCTATTTCACCAATAAGCTTGATAACAACCTGACCAAGTTCGTCAGCGATTACGTAACCAACGGCAAAGCTGACTCGCAAGGCGCCACCGAGGGCTATTTCCTCGACACCTACCACCCCGACACCACCGCGCCGTGGCAGCAGGACTACATGGCGGTGACCATGGCCAATCTGGCCCGGCAGGGCTTCACCAAGGCCGCCACCATGGCCGAATGGCAGGAAAACTTCATCGCCGGACGCTTCCTGCATGCGGAAGACGGCTATAACCCACTGAACGGTCCGGCCTATTACCTGACCTTCTTGAACGCCGCCACCGGCAAGGTCGCGTCCACCTGGAAGGAGCTTTACGACCTCAGCTTCGCCGGCCAACCCGTGCCCACCACACTGGACGGCTATCCCGATTGGGGCGGTGGTTATGCTGCCAATGCCAAGGCGGCGGTCGCAGCACTTTATTCGGTGACCAAGGACCCCGACAGCCTGGACGCCTATGCCTACATCACGCAGAAATCGCCACTGATGCAGAAATCCTATGCGTCCGACCAGACCTGGGACATCACCCCGGTCCTCAAGGACGGGCACCATCTGCTCAACACCGAGATCTTCGTGCTGGCGGCGGGCAGCAATGTCCAGGCCCAGACCGCTCATTCCATGTTGATCGCCACGTCGGGCAACAACGTGCTGAACGGTAATAGCGGGATCGACATCCTGAAAGGCGGTTCGGGCAGCGACCAGTTGTTCGGCAATGCCGGTGACGACTTCCTGTTCGCCGGAACCGGCACCAGCCGCATGGATGGCGGCACCGGCACCAACGTGCTGAAGGGCGGCAGCGGCATGGACACCTTCGTGTTCCAGGCCAGCTTGGCGGCCAACGACACGGTGGATAACTTCCGCGCCGGAGTGGACATCATGGAGGTCAAAGCCGGCACCACCGGCCTGACCGCCCTGCAACTGGTCCAGACCGCCACCAGCAACGCCGCCGGCAAGGCAGTGCTGCACCTGTCCCCCAGCCATGACGTGACGCTGCAGGACATGACGGTCAGCCAGCTGGACGTGCGCTGGTTCCATATGGTGTGAGCCTAATGGGCACTGGGCCGTTGCCGTCCGTACTATGGGCCGGCACCGCCTAGTGCGGCACAAAGGGGGAGTTCCTGGAGGAATTCCCCCCATGCGCCCATCCTTACGCCCTTCTGACTTCGCTCCGCCGTTGATGCTGTTGGCGGCTGTGGCGATCCTGCATCTGACCACCCCGCCCGAGGGCCAATTCTGGTGGAGCGACGCGCCGCGCCACGCCCTGAACGGCATCTTCCTGCGCGACCTGTTCGCCGCCCTGCCCTTTGACGCGCCTCAGCGCTGGGCGTGGGACTATTATCTGCAATACCCCGCACTCACCATCCTGTTCTACCCGCCGCTGTTCCCTGCGGTGGAGGCGATGTTCTTCGCCCTGTTCGGCGCCTCGTCCTCGGTGGCGCAACTGACCGTCTCAGCCTTCTACGCCGCCCTGGCGCTAGGAACATTCAGCCTGATGCGGCGCTGGCTTGACCCATGGCAAGCCGCCTTCGCCGCAATGGGCCTGATCGGCATGGCAGAGGTCGCCCTATGGGGCCGCCAGATCATGCTGGAAATCCCCGCGTTTGCCGCCTTGGTGTGGGCCTTCGTCCTGTTCCTGCGCCATCTGGATGAGGGCAAGCCGCGACACCTGTACGCGTCGCTGGCAATCCTGGCCGCCGGGCTGTACCTCAAGCAAACCATCATCTTCATTGCCCCGGTCATGCTGACCGGCCTGTGGCTGGCGCGCGGACGGCGCATGCTGGCGGATCGCCATGTGTGGATCGCGGGGACGCTGTTCGCCCTGGCCCTGGTGCCGCTGGCGGTGCTGACGGTGAAATTCGGTCAGGCCAACATGGGCTCGGTCGCCGGGGTGGCGGATCGGGTGGTGGCGCGGGACTCCCTGACCGGCTGGCTGTTCTATCTGCGCCAATTGCCGTCCCAGGCGGGTTGGGTGCCGGTCATCCTGGCGGCGGCATATGTGGTGGGGCGGACATGGCGACTGCCCGTGCGCGACCATGTGCTGCTGCTGGCGTGGTTCGTTACCGGCTATGTATTCTTCTCGGCCATCGACCTCAAGGAAGCCCGCTTTACCATCGTGCTGTTGCTGCCGGTGGCGGTGACGGCCTTCGTGGTGGCAGCCCGCTTTGGCGTGGTGGCATGCGCGGTGCTGGGCCTGGGGCTGTTCGGCACCACCTTGGCTTTCGCGCCAGTACCGGCGGTCAAGGGCTATGACGTCGCCGCGCACTGGGTCCGCACTGCCCTGCCCGAGGGCGGCGTGGTGTTGTTCTCGGGCAAACGCGACGGCTCGTTCATCTTCAACCTGCGCATTCTGGACCCCGACCGACGCTATTCCATCGTTCGGGCCGACAAGCTGCTGCTGGAGATCGCCGTGCGCCGAGAATTAGGCGTGGTGGAAAAGCCGCTGTCGCGCGACGACATCCTGGCCGCCACGGCCAAACTGAACATCGCCTATGTGGTGGCGGAGCGGGATTTCTGGACCGACCTGAACAACATGGCGACCTTCCAGGATATCCTGGATAACGGCCCGTTCGAGGAAGTCGCCCGCCTGCCCATCAGCGCCAACGTCCCCCATCCCGACAAGGAACTGCGCATCTACCGCGACACCCGACCGCGCAGTGCCACACCCGCCGAATTGACCGTGGATTTGCCCATCATAGGCCAGCGCATCAAATCAGGCTCGCCCTAGCCGCCAGCAGCAGCGCCAGACAGCCGCCGGCGACGATCCACGACACCCAGTCCCGAGCGGAATAGACGATGGGATCGTCATGCATGTGGCCGCGTTCGGTGGACAGCCACAGGCGGCACTGCCAGAACAGCAGCAGCGGCACCAGCCCCCACAGCAGCATGGGCGAGGCATAACGCGACGCCACCTCGGCGCTTTGCACATAAAGCGCCAAAACGATGCAGGACACGAAGGTGGAGGCCACGCCCATGGTGCGCAACGCCGGCAGATCGCCCGCCATATAGCCGCGGCGGGCCAAGGTGCCTCCGCTGACCAGTGGCGCCAGCTCGGTCACCCGCTTGATGAGCGCCAAACCCAGGAACAGGAAGCCGGAAAAGCCCAACAGCCATAGGGTGACGTGGTGCCCGGTAGCCTCGCCCCCGGCAAACAGGCGGATGGTGTACAGCGCCGCCAGGGTGAACACGTCGATCAGCGGCAGTTCCTTGATGCGGAAGGTGTAAAGCGTGGACAGGGCGGCATAGCCGGCGACGATGGGCAGGATATCCAGCGCCCAGCCCAGTGCCAAACCCGCCCCCATGAGTACCGGAAAGGCCGCCAGTCCGGCCAGCACCGGCAGCGCACCGCTGGCAAAGGGCCGGCGGCGTTTGCGGGCATGGGCGCGGTCGGCCTGCAAATCGGACAGATCGTTCAGCACATAGACGCCCGATGCAGTGGCGCAAAACGCCAGGAAAGCCCCCAAAGCCAACGCCCAGCCGGCCAAATCGCCCATGGCGTTGGCGGTAATTAGGGGCACGAAGACCAACACGTTCTTGGCCCATTGGTGGGGCCGCAATGCCTTAACCCAGGCGCGGGCACGGCTGCCGGATTGCGGAATGACCTCCTCCACCGGCAGCAACTTCTGCACCTTGCGTTCCAGCGCAGGCGATCCATTGACCACCATGGCGCTTTGGGCGGACGCCCACACCTCCAGATCGGAATTATCGTTTCCGGCGTAAGTGAATGGCCCACCCACGGCTTCAGCCAGGGCTTGGGCTTTGGCTGCCCCTTTCAAATTACGGTGACCATCCGAGGCCACCACGTCGTCGAACAGGCCCAGATGGACGGCGATTGCCTCGGCCAAGCGCCGGTCGGCGGCGGTGGCCAGGATGATCCGCCGGCCATTGGCCCGCTCGCGGCGCAGCAGGTCGAGCACCCGTTGGTCATACGGCAACACCGCCGCATCTATAAACGCGTGCTCGGCCAGCCGCGCCTTGAGGTTCGCTTTGCCGCCCCCAAGCCAGCCCGGCAGCCGAAGCAGCAGGGCTGGCCGCCGGAAGACCACCGAGACCAGACATTCGGCAAGAAGGTCTGTGTGCAGCAACGTTCCATCGAGGTCCACGCAAAGCGGCGGGGCGTCCCGGCGCGCGGCCAACTCCGCTGTCTCGTTACACATGGAAGGATGCATGGGCGGTCCTCAGGGCCAGGGGAGAGCGATCAGGCGGCCTTGCTGCGGCGGCGGCGGGCCAGACCCAGGCCGATCAGGCCGGAGCCCAACAGACCTAAGCTGAAGGGTTCGGGAACCGTAGCCTGACGGAAGCCGTGGTTATCGCTCTCGAAGGCATAGGCCGAAGAGGTGAAGCGCACTTCGTCATAGACTTCGTTGGTGAAGCTGAAGTTCCAGTAACAATTGGAGAGGCTGGCGCCCTGGGCGCAATTGGCGACCTGATTGCCATCGGCACCGGCAACCAATTCGGACCCGGTGTAGGATTTAACCAGGGCGCCATCATTGTAGAAGCTCAGCGAGTTGTAGCCATCGATGGAGCCCCAATGAAGACCGAAGTAATCCGCATCGAAGTTCAACAGCGCGGTCACCACGTTGGCGCCGACATTCAAGCCACCGGGCATGGGCGCCGACAAATAGTTACTGCCGTCATTGGGGGCCGGCGCAGCGGCCAGGCCGGGCAAATTGCCCTTCACCAGCGCACCGTTGCCCGTATAGGTAACGCTCTTGGTGCCCTGGATAAAAACGTACCCGGCGCCCAGGGGCGTGAAGGTGTTGATGCTCTGGGACGGAAGGTTGAAATCGTTCACGGCCACATCCAGCACCGAGGTGGTGATGCCGTTATTAGGGACAGTCGGGTCGGGCGGGTTGGTGCCGCCGGTGGTCACTGTGATGGCGGCGGACGCGCTGGTTGCAGCGAACACGGTGGCAAGGGCAGCCGCAGCGGCGAGAGTCTTAAAGTTCATCGTCATCGTCTCCAGTTCGTGATCCCCGTTTGGGAACCGGCCTCCCTTGAAACGCAACGCCCGTGCCAGATATTCTTCCTAATTAAATCAAATAGTTAGACGAGAACACCCGGACAGTTTGTAAAATTCGCCGACTCGCGGCTTGTGCTACCGCCGCTGGGTTCTTGGCGGAATTTCAGGGATTTTCTCCTTCGCCCTACTTACCCGACCGGGCGATAGGAATGTAAAGCCACCCAACATCCCCCTGGGGCCTGCCGAAATATCCATGAACAACTCAAGCAGCATAGGCAGCTTGAGAAATTGACCATCGGCGCAAAAGAGTTGAGACATAAATACAGTCTCTGCCCGTGCAAAGAGACGGCACAATATACAGTGGAGACCTGATATGAGGGTCAATGACGACCACTTGCTGGCCCAAGCGTTCTCGCAGGCCGGCGAGGCGATGCTGGTAACGGACGCGGCGGGCCAAGTGGTGGCCATCAACGACGAATTCGCCCGCACCACCGGCTGGTCGGCGACCTCCATCACCGGCCAATCGCTGCAATCGCTGTGGTCGTCCGATCACGGTGCGCAGGTGGATGCCATCATGGCGGCAGTCACGTCCTCGGGCCGCTGGCAGGGTGAAGTGCTGTGCCGCCACGGCAACGGCGTGGCGCAGTTCCACGAGGCCACGGTGACCGCCTCAGCCGCCGGGTTCGTCGCCGTGATGCCCGATGCAAAGCGCCGCCGGTTGGGCCGCATCGACAGCCTGACCGGCCTGCCCGACCGCTCGGTCTTCATGGAACGGCTGAAAACCACCTGCGCCCAGGTCGAGCGCAAGCGCATGGCCGCCGCCGTGCTGTTCCTCGACCTGGACAATTTCAAGCATGTGAACGACACGCTGGGCCACGACGCCGGCGACCGCCTGCTGAAAGAGGCGGCGCGGCGCCTGAAATCCTGCGTGCGCGAAAGCGATACGGTGTGCCGGCTGGGCGGCGACGAATTCACCATCATCCTGGCCGGACTGAACCAGCCGGAAGAGGCCGAGGTGGTTGCCCAGCATATCCTGACCAAGCTGGCCCATCCGTTCCATATCGGCGGGTCCATCTCGCCCATGTCTGCCAGCATCGGCATTGCCGCCCTGCCCAATGACGGCATCTCGCCCGACGAGCTGCTGCACCGGGCCGATACCGCCATGTATCAGGCCAAGCGGTCAGGCCGCGCCACCTATTACTTCTATAGCCAAGAGATGATGGCGCGCGCCACCGAACGGGCCCAGATGGAGCGCGAATTGCGCCAGGCCCACCTTGCCGGCGAGATCGGCATCCTGTTCCAACCCGTCATGGATTTGTCCACCCGCCGCATCACCGGCAGCCACGCCATATTGCAGTGGAACAGCCCCCGAGGCGGGCTGCTGACCGCCGACCAGTTCCTGCCCGTGGCCGAGGAATGCGGCCTGATCCGGCCCTTGGGCGAATGGCTGATGGCCAGCATCGTCGATACTTTGGTGGCATGGCGCGATGCCGGCCTGCCCCACATGAAGATCTGCGTCAGCCTGTCACGGCGTCAATTGGGCGATCTGACCCTGTTCGAGCAGTTGCTACAGGCCATGCGCGCCAACCATCTGTCCCCCGCCTTGGTGGAGTTCGAGGTTTGCGCCCATGCGCTGGGCGACGACAAACTGATGGTCAGGTCGGTGCTTGCCACCCTGTCGGCCTTTGGCGTCGGTCTGATCATCGACGATTTCGGCCACGGCCATGTGACGCTGCAAACCCTGCAACACCCCTGCCTGCGGGCGGTCAAAATCCACACCACGCTGGTCCGTGACGACAAGGCCATCGCCGGGGCGCTGATCCGCCTATCCCACGCGCTCAACATCCCGGTCATCGCCGAGAGGGTCGATGATTGCACCCTGCTGGATGGGCTGGCCGAATCCGGCTGCGATTATGCCGAGGGTAATTTGCTCGCCCCTCCCCTGGATACTCAGGGCTTCGCCGCCTTGCTCATGGCTAGTTCGGAAATCGCAGCCTGACAGGTCGTTCCACCAGATAGCGCCAGCCTGCTCCGCTGCCCTAGACTCCCACACGGCACCAACGGAGAGAGACAATGGCTGAACCCCAGATCGTCCCCGTCATTCTTTCGGGGGGCGCCGGCACGCGCCTTTGGCCGCTGTCGCGCGAGCATAATCCCAAGCAGTTCCAGCACTTTGCCTCGACCCGCACCTTGCTGCAAGAAACCGTCTCCCGTTTCCCCGCCGCCCCCATGGTGGTGTGCAATAACGAGCACCGCTTCCTGGTCACCGAGCAATTGCGCGAGATCGGCGTAGCGCCCCAGGCCGTGGTGGTCGAACCCGTGGGGCGCGGCACCGCCGCCGCCGCCACCTTCGCCGCGCTGATGCTGGAACGCTTGCCGGACACGCTGATGCTGGTGATGCCGTCGGACCATTCCATCGCCGACCCGGATGCCTTCCGCCGCGCCGTGGACGACGCCGTGGAACTGGCGAAGGCCGGGCAATTGGTCACCTTCGGGGTGCGCCCGACCGAGGCCCATACCGGCTATGGCTACATCCGGCGCGGCGCCCCGGCAGGCAACGGCTTCCTAGTGGAGCAATTCATCGAGAAGCCGGATGCCGCCACCGCCGCCCGCTTCCTCGCCACGGGGAAGTATGATTGGAACAGCGGCATCTTCCTGTTCTCGGTGGGCCTGTGGCTGGATGAAATGGCCCGCTGGCAACCGGTCATGGTCTCGGCCTGCCGCCGCGCAATCGCGCAAGGCCACGAGGATCTGGGCTTCCTGCGCCTGGACCAGCAAGCCGTGCAGCAGATGACGGGCCTGTCCATCGACCATGCGGTCATGGAAAAAACCGACCGTGCGGCCGTGGTGCCGGTCGAGATGGGCTGGTCGGATGTGGGGTCGTGGTCCAGCGTATGGCGCATGGGCGGCCCCGACGTCCATGGCAACGTGGTAACCGGCGACGTCACCGCCATCGACAGTACCAGTTGCTACCTGCGCAGCGACAAGGGCCTGCTGGCAACGGTGGGCATCGACAACCTTGTGGTGGTCGCCATGGGCGACGCCGTGCTGGTGGCCGATAAAAGCCGCGATCAGGACATCAAACTGGCGGTGGAAGCGTTGAAGGCCGCGGGCCGCAGCGAGGCCATCCACGGCGCCCGCGTGCTGCGCCCCTGGGGCTGGTTCGAGAGTCTGGCCACCGGCCCCCGCTTCCAGGTCAAGCTGATCCAGGTAGAGCCCGGCGGACGCCTGTCCCTGCAAAAGCACTGGCACCGCAGCGAGCATTGGGTAGTGGTCACCGGCACCGCCGTGGTCACCTGTGGCGAAGAGGTGCTGGTCCTGCGCGAGAACCAATCCACCTACATCCAGGCCGGCACCATCCACCGTTTGGAAAACCCCGGCCGCTTCCCGCTGCAAATCATCGAAGTGCAGTCGGGCGAGTATGTGGGCGAGGACGACATCGTCCGTATCGAGGACACGTATGGGCGTTAACCTATTTTACAGCCGTTCCGCCATTCCCCGCCGAATCCGTCGAACGGCTTTACAGCAGGGCGCCAGCGTCAGCGGTAATAGATTGTTTTGTCACAACATTTTTACTGGCACGGTTCTTGGAATGTAAGTGACTGAGGCCCATCGCCTCGCCGCCGCATCCTTCATAAGGACGACCTGCCATGAAGCTTTCGTATTTCCTCGGCGCCCTTGCCATTGGCCTTGCTGCCTCGGTCACTGCCAACGCTGCGCCCATCGTGACGGCCGTCACCGCCGACAACCCGGCGGCCATTTCCGGCGTCACCATCAGTGCCCAGGGCGATGTCAGCCTGACCAAAACCTTTTCCAACACCACCCCCATCACCCTGATTTTCACGGTGGCGCACACCCAGGGCGGCGGCAGCAAGTTCGCTTTCAATGAGACCATCCTCAACAACAGCGGCGTCGCCTGGAGCGATTTCCACTTCCAGATCATCGAGCCGACCGACGCGCCCGGCAACGGTGTGGTGTTCACCTCGTTCCAGCAGTCCACCCTGACCGGCTTCGACCTGCTGGGCCCAAGCCAGACGCTGCCAGGATTCCCTCAGAGCGGCCCGCGTAGCCTGAACTTCATTGCTGACCCGACCTCGCTGCCCAGCGGCAGCAGCACCCTCGCTTCGTTCGACATCAGCCCGTTCGACCCCGGTGAAGGCAACACCTACACCTTCCGGCTGGTCCAGACCCCGACCTTCGGCAACAATCCTCCGGTTGACGTTCCCGAGCCGGCTTCCATGACCATTCTGGGCGCCGGCCTGCTGGGCCTGTCGCGTCTGGCCCGTCGCCGCCGCGCCTAATCTGTCCCGAGGCGGCATCCGGTGGGTGCCGCCTTTTAACCCCGGTCGTCATCCCAGGCGAAGACCCACGACTGTCCGGTTTAAATCAGACTGTCATCCCGAACGACCAACGGGAGGAGCAACCGTCTTCCCGAAAAAAATCTAGATGAACCGGCTGTGCTCCGCGTCAAGGCGCGCGCCAGCGGCGCGCCCGCTTCGCGGCTGTCGGCCTTGACGCGTGCGCGCTCCCGGTTCGTTGTGCTTAGCATGGCG
>JACMLB010000063.1 GCA_014379805.1 Rhodospirillales bacterium
AATCCAGCTACTGGGACAGCCCCAGAAAATAACCCATGCCGTCATTGTCGCCATCGAAGAAGGCCTTGACGTGCAGCTGGTAGAAAATGGCGTCCCGATACCAGAGATGGTCCATGGTTCCTCCCGGCTAGAAACACGGCGTGCGGTAATCCACGCTGTTCCACACGGTGACGCGGTAAAGGACGGCGGGGTTGACCGCAGGGTCCAGGCGGACCCGTTGCTTGGCACCGCGCCACAGATGACGGTTGCCGGTCAGCAATTCCTCCACCTCGAAGGTCTCGCCGGGGGGCACGCCCATGACCTCCAGGGGGAAGTGCAGCACGCAGTCATGGGCGTCGAAGGGGTCCAGTGTCACGGCCACGAAGATCAGGTTGGAGCGGTCATAGGTGGCTTTGCCGTAGAACAGCACCGAGTCATCGTCAGCCGGGTAGAACCGCACATTCTCGAATTCCTGCAGGGCCGGGTTATCGCGACGGATAGCGTTCAGCCGGGTGATGTCGTCCTTGATGTGGCCGGGGCGGTTCCAGTCCCAGACCTTGAATTGGTACTTTTCGGAATGGAGGTATTCCTCCTTGCCCGGCACCGCCGCCGCCTCGCACAGTTCAAACCCGTTATAGATGCCGTAGACCGAGGACAGCGTCGCCGCCAGCACCAGCCGGATACGGAACCCCGCCCGCCCGCCGGTTTGCAGATAGGGCGGCAGGATGTCCGGCGTGGTGGGCCAGAAATGGGGCCGCATGTAGTCGCGGGCCTCGCCCTGGGCCAGCTCGCCCGTATAGTCGATGAGTTCCTGCTTGAAGTTGCGCCAGGTGAAATAGGTGTAGGACTGGGTAAAGCCGGCCTTGGCCAAGGCGCGCATCAGCTTGGGCCGGGTGAAGGCTTCCGATAGGAACAGCACGTCGGGGTAGTCGTCTTGCACCGTGCGGATCAGCCATTCCCAGAACGGGATGGGCTTGGTGTGGGGGTTGTCCACGCGGAAGATCCGCACGCCTTCGCGCACCCAGAACAGCACCACGCCCAATAGCTCGCGCCACAGACCCTCGGCCTCGGCACCGTGGAAGGTGACGTTGACGATGTCCTGGTACTTCTTGGGCGGATTTTCCGCATAGCGGATGCTGCCGTCGGGCCGCCATTGGAACCAGTCGGGATGCTGCTTGATCCACGGGTGGTCGGGGGCGCATTGAATGGCAAAGTCCAGCGCCACCTCCATGCCGTGGCGCTGCACCGCACCGACGAAATGGCGGAAGTCTTCCAAGGTACCCAGATCGGGATGAATGGCGGTGTGGCCGCCCTCGACGCTGCCGATGGCATAGGGACTGCCGGGGTCACCTTCCGCCGCCACCAAGCTGTTGTCGGGGCCTTTGCGATGGACCCGCCCGATGGGATGGATGGGCAGCAGATAGACCACGTCGAAACCCATGCGGGCGATCTCGGGCAGGCGCTTTTCGCAATCGCGGAAGGTTGCCGAACGATTGGGATCGGTGCCCTGGCTGCGCGCCATCATCTCGTACCACGCCGCGAAGCGGGCTTTGGGGCGGTCCACCACCACGTCGTAAACGCGGTCATGGCGCACCGCCTGGGTGCGGTCGGGCCAGCGCGCCAGCAAGGCGCGGACCAAGGCCGAGACCATCAAATCCGCCTTGTCTTCATCCGCCGCTATGCCATCCAAATCGGCCAGCACGCGGGTCATGCGTTCGCGGTCGGCGCCTTGGATACGGGGTAGCGCCCCGTTCATCAGCAAGCGGCCCTCGATGATCTCCACCGGCACGGGCTGGCCGGCGGCCCGTTTTTTGGAGATGTCACCTCGCCACGTCTCGTAGGCATCCACCCAGGCTTCGATGGTGTAGGTCACACGGGTGTTGCGCTCCAACAGCACCCGCCCGATCCACCGGTCATTGTCTTGGTAATCCAGCGGCGCCTCACGCCACACTGCGTCTCCCTTTTCCCGCCACAGCACGCGGGCGGCCAGCTTGTCTTGGCCGTCTTTCAGGATGTCGGCGGTGACTTCCAGCACGTCGCCCACCTCGCGCTTGACCGCGTAACGCCCGCAATCCACGCAAGGGCTGACCGCCAGGATCAGGATGCCGGGGGTCGCCACATCGGGCACGTCTGTGGGCGGCGGCAACGCTTTCGCTTCTGCGGCAGGCTTCACTCCGGCCTTTGCCAACCGGGTACGGAACAGCCGGGCCTCCAGCGGCGCCAGCTCCAACAGACCCGGAGCCCCCCCCCCGCCCCCCGGCGTGCAGTCCTCGAACCGCTCCGGCGTTTGATCGGCATCGCTCAGCAGACGGGCCACATCCACCCGATTGACATGGGCCGGATCGGTGTTGAGCACCGCCAGCGCCGCCTGATCCTGCTCGGGCGTCAGGCGCAGCAGGACCACCACCGACCAGTCCGCCGGGGTCAGGCGGCGCTGCGGCCCTTCTTCATTCAGCGCCGCCGTCTCAGCCTTGATCCGGTTCAGCCCGGTGACGAAGGCGGATAGGTCATATTGCGCCGTCTCGCGGTCGGTGGGGCGGGTGGCGACCACGTCCAGCTTGGCCCGGTAGCCCCACTCGTAGCCGATGGGCATCATCCAGCCGGCGGAAAAAAAAGCGGCGAACAGCGCCTTCAGCTTGGCCCAATCCTCTGGGTCTCCGCCGGCCTCGGCGGCCAAACGCGGGGTGTCGTGGCTTTCTGGGAAAGCGATGCTGGGGGCGATGGCGCGCAGCAGATCGTATTGCTCCAGCAGCCAGGGCGCGTGGAAATCCCACCATTTGGAGGAATTGAACAAGGTGTCGAACCCGGCGCGGTGCAGCGCCTCGATCTGCTCGGTGGTGCAGCCCAGGGTCTCGGCGGCGAAATGCAGATGGGGGAAATCGGCGCGCGACGCCGTGATGATACCCGCCCATACGTCGGCGGGCACCTGATAGGCGGCGTCGCAGCGAAAACCGGCAAAACCCAGGCCCGCGTAATGGCGCACCAACTCGCCCCAATGGTCGATCAGGGCGGCATGCAGTTCGGACCGGCCATAGTCGATTTCGGCCAGATCGCCCCACTCGGTAAATTTGGTCGGGTCGTCGGGGTCTACCGCGCGGGGGGATTTTAGTGCGCCGTCGGGGGTGCGGGCGAACCAGTCGGGATGCTCGGCAACCAGGATGGCGTCCTTGGAGGTGTGATTGACCACCAAATCCATCATCACCTTAAGGCCGAAATCCTGGGCCTGATCCACGAAGTCGCGCAATTGCTGGTCGGCGGGGCGGCCGTCATCCATCAGCGGATGGAGGCGGTGATAATCCTTGACCGCGTAGAGCGAGCCGGAAAAGCCGGGATAATGGAACGGGTTGAGGTACACCCAGTCGAAGCCCATGCGGGCGATGCGGGGCAATTCGCCGCCCCATTGCGCCACCGGCCCCACCAACAGGGGAAACAGGTTGTAGACCCTGGGGCCACGGTACACGGATGCGCCTCCCGCTCGGTGGGTGCCCCTCGGTGGGTGAGTGTGCCCCTCCCCCATCTTTCGTCGGGGCGGGCATAGTTCAACCACCCAAAAGCGCAAGCGGTGGGCCTTACCCGCGCGCGCGGGCCTAAAGCAGAGGAATTATCCTTTTGAAATAGCCCCTTCTCTGGTAGAGGTTTTCCTTGAGGGGGCCGGTCGTGGGGCCGGCATTAAAGATTTCAAGGAGCGTGTTCGATGAGCGTCCTTCCGAAGGTTCTCGGCCTGACCGTGGCCGGTGTGCTGGTGATCGCGTTGTATCTGTCGGTGTCGGTGGTCGG
>JACMLB010000064.1 GCA_014379805.1 Rhodospirillales bacterium
ACCGGACATGATCCGGCGAAGAGGGTAGAGGAGCCTTGCCAAGGGCCGCCAGCACTCGCAGGCGCTGCTAGCTTTAGAAGCCTTCGCGCTCGAGGCGCTTGCGCTCAAGCTTACGGGCGCGGCGCACGGCCTCCGCCTTTTCGCGGGCACGACGCTCCGAGGGCTTCTCGTAATTGCGACGCAGCTTCATTTCGCGGAAAACGCCCTCGCGCTGCATCTTCTTCTTGAGCGCCTTCAGGGCTTGATCGACGTTGTTGTCACGAACGAGAACTTGCACGTTGCGCCACAGCTCCTCTACGCTGAATAGGACCCCGTCGCACGACACTTGTGCCGTCCGGGAAGGCGGCGTTGATAACACAGCCAAATGCACTTGTGAAGAGGAACCGAAGAGGCAGATGGCGATTTTAAAGATAGCCCGTATGGGACACCCCGTGCTCAACCGTCCCGCCGACCCGGTAGAGGACGTGAAATCCGCAGAAATCCAGCGTTTGATCGCCGACATGATCGAAACCATGGAGGATGCGGGCGGTGCCGGCCTTGCCGCGCCCCAAGTGCATGTTCCGCTGCGCATCGTCATCTTCCACGCGCCCTCGGCCCGTAACGACGGCGCCGCCGTGCCCCTGACCGTGCTGATCAACCCGGTGGTCCAGCCCCTCGACGAGCGCATGCAGGTGGGGTACGAAGGATGCCTGTCACTGCCCGGCCTGACCGGTGCCGTGCCGCGTTATGTCAATGTGCGCTACAGCGGCCTGGATCGTGACGGCGCTGTGGTGGACCGGGTGGCCGAGGGCTTCCATGCCCGCGTGGTGCAACATGAATGCGACCATCTGGACGGCGTGCTCTATCCCAGCCGCATGGACGGCCTGGACACGTTCGGTTTTGTGGAAGAGGTGCGGCGCGCCATGGTGGAGCAGAAAGAATAAGCATGGAATTTCAGCAAATCCGCGACCGCCTGATCCTAGCCGCTTTGCCACACGTGGTGTTCGACGGCTGGACCAACAAGGCGCTGACCCAGGCCGCCCGCGATCAGGGCCTGGACCCCACCCTGGCCGAGCGCGCGTTCCTGGGCGGGCCGGTGGATGCGGTGGAGCATTTCTCCGATCTGGCGGATCGCATGATGGCCGAGGACCTTGCCTTGGTGGATATGACCACTATGCGGGTGCCCGACCGCATCTTCTTGGCCATCGAGGCCCGGCTCAAGCGCTGGGCGCCTCACCGTGAGGCGGTGCGCCGCGCCATGGCGGTGCTGGCCCTGCCGCCCCATGGCGGCGTGGCTGCGCAATGCACCTTCCGCACGGTGGACGCCATCTGGCATCTGGCCGGCGACGCCTCCAACGATTTCTCGTGGTACACGCGCCGCGCCACACTGGCGGCGGTGTTCTCCGCCACCGTGCTGTATTGGCTGGATGATTCGTCAGAGGAAGGTGTGGACACCTGGGCCTTCCTACGCCGCCGGCTGGCCGATGTGGGCCGCATTACCACCACCCGCAAGCGGGTCGAAGCGTGGCTGAAGAAAATGCCGGGGGCGGGGCGGGTGTTTTCGCGGTAGGGCCGAAAAAACCAGGAGCGACGGCGTAGCCGTCATTCGTGTCCATCCGTGTTGCTCCTGGTTTTGCCCTTACTCGCTGGCAGCAGGCTCGCGGGCGGTGATGGTGGAGGGGGCTTCGCAGACGCCTTCGACGTCTTCCTTGGCCTCGATGGCCTTCAGCTTCTTCTTCTGGCCGAAATAGCCCCAGGCGCCGATAGCGACCGCCAGCAGGACGAAGCCGCCCAGCAGCATGAACTTGTTGTCGCCCAGCCAGCTTTCCAGTGCCCGGCCCAGCAGATAGCCGCCCCAGGCGAAGCTGTGCGCCCAGATCATGGCGGCGATGAAGTTCAGGATGAAATAGCGGACCCGGCTGACCCCCGAAATGCCGATGACGAAGGGGGCGATGTTGCGTACGCCGTAGATGAAGCGGAACGACAGGATGAAGAGGGTGGGGTGGGATTTCACCAGCCCGAAGGCCCATTCGATCTTCTTGCCCAGGGTCGGCCAGCGGTTCAGCAGGGGCGTGCCGTAGCGCCGGCCGATATAGTAATACAACTGGTCGCCCAGGAAGCTGCCGGCGAAGGCGGACAACGCCAGCAGTTCCACCGAGATGTTGTAGCGGCCCTCGGAAGCGAGGGCGCCGGTGATGATCACCACCGTTTCGCCTTCGACGAACGTCCACAAAAGGATCACCGGATACAGCAGAAAGCCGTACTCGGTCAGAACGGTTTGAAGGACATCTTCCAAGGGCGACCTGCTGCTATGCCGAAATTACGGTGCGAAGGAGACGCTCAGGTATAAGCGTCAAATGATCTCGGTCAACGCTTCCTTCTTTTCCATGTCGCGCAGGAAATGGACCAATTCGTAATCCAGCGCGTCGCGGATGGACAGCATACCCTTGGGCACGTCGCCGTCTACCACCGGAAGGTGGCGAAAGCTGTTCTCTTGCATCAAATGCAGGGCGTGCAGCAGGGGCTTGTCGGCGGAAATGGTGGTGACGTCGGTGGTCATCACCTGTTCCAGCAAAGTGGTGTCGGGGTCAAGGCCGTCGGCCAGCACGCGGAACAGGCCGTCGCGTTCGGTGAAGATGCCGGCCAGCCTGCCGTTTTCCACCACCACCACCGCGCCGATGCGCAGCTTGGACATTTCCTTGGCCGCCTCGCGCACGCTCGCCTTGGGCGGCATGGTGACGACGGCTCGATGCTTGATGACTTCGCGGATCACACGGGTCGCCATGACGAATTCACTCCCTAGGACGTTTTCTTTGGCTAGTCCGCAAACACTCCCGAAAGAAGCGTGGCGTCTGCCTGGAAAAAATCCCGTATCCGCGCGGCGGGCGCAATGACGAATTCTCTAGTTTACGAAATCGTCATGGGCGGACGACCTAGTCCTTTCGCGGGCGCAGGCGGGTGACGTGCCCCATCTTGCGGCCCGAGCGGGCTTCCGCCTTGCCGTACAGGTGCAGTTTAGCCCCCGGATCGTTAAGGATCTTGGGCCAGTCGTTGACGTCGTCGCCGATGAGATTCTTCATCTCGGCGTCGGAATGGCGCATGGGACTGCCCAGGGGCAAACCACAGACGGCGCGCACGAATTGTTCGAACTGGTCGGTGACGCAGGCGTCGATGGTCCAGTGACCGGAATTGTGCGGGCGCGGCGCCATTTCGTTGGCAAGCAGCCGGCCATCCTTGGTGACGAACAATTCCACCGCCAGCAGGCCGACCAGATCCAGCGCCTCGGCAACCTTGTGGGCGGCTTCCTCGGCTTCGTCGGCCAGGGATTGCGGGATGGGGGCGGGGATGGTGGTGGTGTCGAGGATGTGGTTGGTGTGGATGTTCCACGCCGGGTCGAAGGTGGCCCAATGGCCGTCCACGCCGCGCGCCACGATGACCGAGACCTCGCCGGCGAAGTCGATGAAGCCTTCAAGCACCGATTCGGCACCGCCCAGGGCGGCCCAGGCTTCGTCGAGGTTGGTCTCGGCGGTGATCTTGACCTGCCCCTTGCCGTCATAGCCCAGCCGGGTGGTCTTCAGCACGGACGGGCGCCCGATCGTCTCGACCGCGTCCTTCAGCTCGGCGGCGCTGGTCACCGCAGCCCAAGGGGCGGTGGCGATGCCGATGGAGTTGAAGAAGCGCTTTTCGGTGATGCGGTCCTGCGCCACTTCCAGCACGCGCCAGCTGGGGCGCACGGGGACAAGGCTGGCCAGCAGGCGCACGCTGTCGGCGGGGATGTTCTCGAATTCGAAGGTGACCACGTCCACGGCGCGGGCAAAGGCTTCCAGCGCGGCGAGGTCGGTGTACTCGGCCACGGTGGCGGCGGCCACCACCTGTTCGGTGGGGCTGTCCTTCTCGGGGCAGAAGACGTGGACGCGGTAGCCCAGGCTGGCAGCCGCCAGGGCGGCCATGCGGCCAAGCTGGCCGCCACCGATGATGCCGATAGTGCTTCCGGGGGGCAGCGGAGCGGACGGACTCAAGACGAGCGGCGCGGGCGTGGTCATGATGTCCTAGGCAATAAGGTCGGGATGCTCGGGGTCGACGGGCTTTTCAGCCACGCCGTCAGTCTGGCGCTGACGCCATGCGTCAAGCCGGCCCGCCAGCGCATCGTCGGACAGCGCCAGGATGGACGCGGCCAGCAGGCCCGCATTGGTGGCGCCGGCCTTGCCGATGGCCAGGGTGCCCACGGGCACGCCGCCGGGCATCTGGACGATGGAATACAGCGAGTCGATGCCCTTCATGGTGCGGCTTTCCACCGGCACGCCCAGCACGGGCAGCGGCGTCATGGCAGCGGCCATGCCGGGCAGATGGGCGGCCCCGCCGGCTCCGGCGATGATGACCTTGAGGCCACGGGACTTGGCAGAGGTCGCGAAATCCACCAGCCGCTTGGGCGTGCGATGGGCCGAAACCACCCGGGTCTCGTACGGCACGCCAAGGTCGGTCAGGGCCTGCGCGGCGTGGCGCATGGTCTCCCAATCGGACTGGCTGCCCATGATGATGCCAACAAGCGGCGCCGCGTTCGTCATACCTATGGTCCTCAAAGGGAATCCAATGGGGGATTCGAGGAAAGCGGGGATTATAGGAATCGCGCGCTTCCGTGCAAGTGCCCTGTGGATTGTGCTATGATGATGCTGATTTTATGGAAGAAATCCATGACCAGCGACTATCGCACAGAACGTGTCGAGCCCAGCCCACGGGTTCAGGGCTACACAAAGCAAGGCACTGACGGCTCGCGTCGGCACTTCCTGCCCCATGCCTACGAGCAACCGCCCCGTCCCATTCCCCACCCTTCCGCCGACGACGTGGCCTCGGTCTTGGGGCTGCCGGCAGATCAGGTGACACCGGCGGTGCTGGCGGCGCTGGTGCCCCTGCTGGCGGAAATCGACCGGCTGCACTTCCACTCGGACCAAACCGAACGCCGCTTGGCTTGGCTGGAACACCAATCCGACCGTCATTCCGTGGTACCGTGCCTAACCCGGCGCGCCTTGGTGCGCGAGTTGGACTCGCTGATGACCGGCGGCAATTCCCATGGTTCCGTCGCCCTGGTCCAAGTGGCCGGGGTCGAAGCGTTGCGGCAAATCCACGGGCTGTTGGCGGGCGAGGGGGCGTTGCGCCACATCGCCGCCAACATTATCGGCGCCTTGCGCACCACCGACGTGGTCGGCTGCCTGGGCGGCTCGGACTTCGCCATCCTCATGCCGGGCACTGATCCGGACCACGCCCGCGCCAAGTTGGAAGAGATTTGCGCCCGCCTGACCGCGCCGCCCTTCACATGGCTGGGCCAGCAGATTTCGCTGGTGCCGGCGTTTGGCCTGTACGCGCTGCGTGAGGGTGATGGGGCCGAGCAGGCGCTGGCGGCGGCGGACCGGGCGCGGCGGGGGTTGGAGTAGGGCGGGCAGCCTTCATCGCACCCGGCTCAAACTATCGAGGGGCTTAGGCGATGATATCCGGGATCAGCTGGTTTTCCAGCCGAGCCATTTGGTCCTTCAGCATCAGCTTGCGTTTTTTCAAACGCTGCAGACGCAGTTGATCCATGAACGGGTCAGCGGCCATGCGGGCGATGACGTCGTCCAAATCCCGGTGTTCGGTGCTGAGGTCCGCTAATTGGCGGCGGATCTCTTGAATGTTCTCATCAATCATGACGGAAGTTGGACAC
>JACMLB010000008.1 GCA_014379805.1 Rhodospirillales bacterium
CGGAGGCGCACAGCACGGCCACGTCGCCCAGCTTGTCCAACTCGGCATTGAAGCGGCGCACCGAGGTGGCGCAGGTCGGGGTGTCCACGCTGGGGAAGATGGACAGCACCACGGTCTTGTCCGCGAAATCCTTCAGCGACACGGCGGACAGGTCGGTCTTGACCAGGGTGAAGTCCGGGGCAGCGCTGCCCACCGCCGGCAGGCTGCCGCTGGTGTTGATGGGATTGCCCTTCAGCGTGATGGTGGCCATGGAATGCTCCTTCCTGGTTGGGGAAAGAAGTGTGGGATGTCTCAGAGCCGCTGGCAATGGCGAGTATCACGCCGGCACCAGTTCCTCCCCATAGGTCTGGAAGAAATGATCCGCTTGGCGGCGGAAGGCGGACATGCCGCGGATCACCGGGTCGGGCAGGCGGTCGGTGTGGGCGTCGGGCAACAATTCCAGCGGCTCGATATCCAGGCGGCCCAGGCCATGGAAGATGCCCAGCAGCATGGCATAGTTGATCAGGAAATCTGCCCACTGGCCCTTGATGGCGGCGGCGATCATGCCGATGCGGTCGTTCTGGAAGGCGGGGAAAATCTCGCCATCGGTGCAAAAGCCGGTGGCGACGCGGTTGGCGTAGTATTCCGACGACAGCCGATGGGCCAGATGCCATGTGTCGGGCATGGACGCCGAGATGTGGTCCTTGGTTTCCTGCTGGCGCACGGCGATGTCGGCCACATGGGCCAGTTCATGAACGATGGTGAACGGCACCGGCAAGGCCAGATACAAGGTGCTGCGCAGGCGGCGGGCGCCCTTGGGCAGAACCGGCTCCACCAAGCCGTTATAGCCGTCCATGACGCGCTTCTCGATACGGTCCAACTCGTCCAGGCGGTAGCCGTCGGCAAGGAAACGGGAGTGCAATTGGCGCACTAACGCTTCCTCGTCCAAATCGAACCCGACCACCTCGACCATGCCGCGCCTCCGGTTCCTGGCGGCATGGTCTCCCGGCAAGGGTTACTTAGAAGTTACCGTTTGTCATTTGTCAGGGCCGGCGAAGATGGTTTCGCTGCGCACGGGTTTGTGGTCGCTGTTCTTTTCAACCAGGGTGAAGCTGATGGGCTGGCTTTTGCTTTTCAGCGCGGCCTCGGGCGCACTGACGAACAGGCGGAACGTGCCCACGCTATCCCTGTCCACCGCCAGATCTGCCTCGGTCACGTCCGTGGCGCCGCCCACAATGTCCATGCGAGCGCCTTCGAGGCCATCGACCTTGACCGTGAAGACCCGGTCCTCGCGGACCATGTTCAGCACCTTGTAGACATAGCCGTTGCGCACCGAACCGTCCGACATCTGCACATAAAGCGGCGCGCGCTCGTGCAGCACGTTGACCTCGGTGGTCGAGCGGCTGATCAGCGCCGTCAGCATGACTGACCCCACCAGGGTCAGCAGGGCGACGTACAGCAAGGTGCGCGGACGAATCAGTTTTTGACCGGGCGGTGTGGTGCCGGCGGTGCGGGCTTCCACATTGGCTGCCGAGTCCATGCGGATCAGGCCGCGCGGCAGGCCGAACTTGTCCATCACCGTATTGCAGGCATCGATGCACAGGCCGCAGCCGATGCAGGCCAACTGGTTGCCAAAGCGGATGTCCACGCCGGTGGGGCAGGATTGGACGCACATTTTGCAGTCCACGCAATGGCCGCGCCCTGCGAAATCCTGATGCTTGGGTGCCGGCGCACGGGGCTCGCCGCGCCAGCTTTCATAGGACACGATCAGCGAATGCTCGTCGAACATGGCCGATTGGAAGCGGGAATAGGGGCACATATAGACGCACACCCGCTCGCGGGCGAAGCCGCCCAGCAGGAAGCAGAAGCCGCCGATCACCGTGATGACCAGATAGGTGGCGGGCGAGGCCTCAAGGGTGAAGATTTCCCGCAAGGTTTGGAAGGCATCGCCGAACCACAGGGTGAAGCCGATGCCGCACAGGGCCGCGATAACGAACCACAGGCCGAACACCAAGCCCTTCTTGACGATCTTGAGCGGCCCCCAAGGCGCGCGGTCCAGGGCGATGCGGACGGTGCGCTCGCCCAGCACCAAGCGTTCGATCTGCTGGAAGATGTCGGTGTAGACCGTCTGCCAGCACAGGAAGCCGCACCACACGCGGCCCGCAAGCGCGCTCATGAGGAACAGGCTGATGGCGGCGATCAGCAGCAGGCCGGTGACGTAATAGACTTCCTGTGGCCAAATCTCGACGAACAGGAAATAGGCGCGGCGGCCCGGCATGTCGATCAGGATGGCCTGATCGGGCGAGCCCGGACCACGGTCCCAGCGCAGAAACGGCGCCAGATGCCACCAGCCCAGCAGGACCACCATGGCCCACCATTTGAAGTCGCGGAAGCGGCCCTTGACCGCGCGCGGCACCGCTTGGCCCCGTTCGCGATAGAAGGGGACCTCGCCCTGGTGGCGCACGCTCTCCTGAACCTTACCGGGTTCCACCGCCGTCGACATGCTGGTTCTCCTGTCCCTGCTCACAGTCCTTTCTAATATACAAAACAGGTGATAATCCATGCGCGTGATAGAGGTCTTCCATGCGCAACTATATCGGCTTTAATGTGCGTTAGTCACAGACAGCGGCTTATAAATCCACATAGCCGGCTTCTACCAGGCAATCGGCATTGTCCAGGTAGTGGTGCAGGCGTTGCTGTAACATGGGTTGACGGTGTTCCTGTTCCAACCGGTGCGCAAGCGCGTCGAAGCGTTGAAGGTCGCGCGGTACCCGGCACGCGCTTTGTTTGGGGCAGCATCGGCATTGGCTCATGACTTGGCCTCCCTTGACGGTGGCGACACTTTAGCGAGCCTTAGTGACAGCGTTGTGTCGCCATTGTTAACGGGAGATTAATTGTGGAGATACGCACGCAACGGATGATTTTAAGGCATTGGCGCGAGGCGGATTTGGTGCCGTTCCGCGCGCTGGGCGTCAATCCGGGCGTGATGGAATTCTTCCCGGCCACCCTGTCGGCGGCGGAAAGCGATGCCTTGGCGCATCAATTGATGGCGGCCTTCGCCAAGTCCGGCTGGGGCATGTGGGCGGTGGAACTGCCCGGACAGGCCCCGTTCATTGGCACCGTCGGGCTGAAAGTCCCCGCCGTGCCATTGCCGTGCTCGCCTTGCGTGGAAGTGGCGTGGCGGCTGGACCGCGACCATTGGGGCAAGGGCTTGGCGACCGAGGCGGCGCAGGCGGTGCTGGATTACGGCTTCAGCCAATTGGGTCTGGCCGAGATCGTCTCGTTCACCGCCTTGCCCAATGTGCGCTCAAAGGCGGTGATGGAGCGCCTGGGCATGCAGCCTGATGGCGAGTTCGATCATCCTGCCTTGCCGGAAGGGCATTGGTTGCGCCGCCACGCGCTGTACCGTAAGAAGGCGCCATGACCACCATACTGATCGACGGCGACGCCTGTCCGGTAAAGGACGAGGCCATTCGGGTTGCCGAACGCCACCAACTGCCCGTGCTGATCGTTGCCAATTCCTGGCACCGCATCGACCACTATCTGGTCAGCCAGATCGTCGCCGCCGTGGGGGCCGACACCGCCGACGACATCATTGCCGAAAAGGCCGAGCCCGGCGACGTGGTGGTGACCAACGACATCCCCCTGGCCGCCCGCTGCCTGGAGAAGGGCGCCAAGCCCATCGACCCGCGCGGCCGCCCGTTCGAGGAAGCCAATATCGGCATGCAACTGGCCATGCGCGAGTTGATGAAGGGCCTGCGCGAAACCGGCGAAATCACCGGCGGTCCATCCGGCTTCACCAAACAGGACCGCTCGCGCTTTCTGGACGGGCTGGAGAAGATGGTTCAGGCGGCGAAGCGGGGGCGTTAAAATTCAAGCCCGAGTGCGCGGATGAGGGTGGCTCAGCTATCGTCGGATTGGGCCAGCACGCAGACCATGGGATGGGTCAGCTTGGCTTGCAGCGTTGGGGCGTCAAAAGATTTGCAATAGTTCGGCCAGAGCTTCACCAGCTCTTGGCCCGCCCGTTGCGGCCCGAGGGCAAAATCCAAAGCGAGAAGGCGCCCCAATAGACATTCGAGGTTGGTATCTTGCACCACCAGGATCAGTTCTTTGCGCTGTGCGCTGGCCCGGGTTGATGCTTCCTGACCGTCTTCCCTAAGGCGGTCATTGTCTACCAAGGCAAAGGCTGAGGCAAAACGGCCTTGCCGTGCCAACCGATCTCGCTCCTTTATCGACTTTACCACGACCAAATGGGGCGAGCCACCACGCGCGATGTAGGGCTCGACGGTGGCTGTGGATGACAGTCCGTTTTGTCGTTGCCATGATTCGATAAAGCGATGCAGCGCCATTACCAGCGCGCGTTCTCCAAGCCCTTCGCATCCGATAAATATCCGTTCGCGGATGATGCGCTTCATGGTTAGCCGATCCTAGGGATCGCGCCGTAAAGTCCGGCAAGGTATTCGCGTTGGAAATTCGCTTGGCGGCGAACGTTGGGGATGTCCTTTAAGGCATATAGTTCGGTCTTCCCCTCGTCGGACTTGGCGGTGAAGAAAATTTCCTCTTTTGCAAGCTCATCCATCAACGCGGTGTTGTTGCATGCCATGATGAGTTGTGCTCCGGATCGGTTGATCTCGGGGTCGCGGAACCACCTCAGGATTTCTCGAAGCAGCATAGGGTGCAAGTCGCTGTCGAGTTCATCCATTAGCGCGATGCCGCCAAAAGTCAATTCAGCGTGAAGAACGGGAAAAAGACGAACAAAATTTTGAGTACCTTGAGACTCGGACTTTAATGGAAGCAGTGCTAGTCCACGATGCCTAAAGGCAAGCTTTTTTGTCTCATCGCTGCCATGAATCTCGACGTCCTCAATGCCGATATCTGCCATTCGAATGGATCTGACAAGAGATTCTAGGCATTCAGGGTCTTTTTCAAAGGTATCAATCAATTCACTTTCTGTGAACGAATCCTTTGTCCAATGTCTGAAGTTCGTGAACATAGAGAAGCTGCGTTGGAGTAACCTGTTGAATTGGTCATCTGGTGCGAATTGGTCGAGCAGAGAGAGTGCCGAGGCGTTACGGCGGTGCAGGGCTGTCGATGGGATGGTCCGCTGCAGATGCTTAATTGGTCCGCGGAAAATGAGGTTTTCTCCTTGGCGCTCCATAAGGGGTATCCATTTTCCCTTTGGCCGCCAATCTAGACGCTCTTCAAGAACATGTCGGAGAACTGTTTCTCTCACTTCTGTGCCAATTGGGCAGGCTTCTATCTTGTAACGGTAAAGTTCGTTGACCTCCGTGTTTAGGCAATTTGAATAGAATTCAATCGTAATTATAGTATTACTCCGGAGTCCGTCCCTGTTCGCAAAAGGAGCTATTCCTATATGTTGCTTGGGTGAGCGGGATGCCGAATTTAAAATGAAATCCGAGAGAAACCAAATTGCCCGCAGGACTGTGGATTTACCCGAACCGTTAGGGCCGAAAAGTGCCGCTACATTTGGAACGCGCACGCCATCGGGCGCCTGCAATTGGCGGGCTAGGTCGATCGGGACCTTACGAGAAATGTCGAGGTCTAGGGTCTGTGCCTCAAGGATCGAACCGAAGTTCTGGATGGTCAGGCGGCAGAGCATGGGTACCCTTCAAATGGCAATGTCGTGCCATTGTCGCTACACAAGCTTGGACTTATCAAGGGGATTCGACAAAAATATGTCAAATCACCTCATAAAACAGATAAAAAGGAAGGTCTGGAGGTTCACCTCCAGGCAGGGCCGGGGCGTTAGCCCCGCAACCTCACTCCGCCGCCTCACGGGGCCGCGCCAGCGCCGCGCCCGGCCAGAAGCGGTTTGAGGCGAAGCGGTATTGGTTGGCGTAGGGGATCTCGACGCCCAGCTTTTCCGCCGCGTGCCACACCCAGCGCGGGTTGTCCAGGAAGCCGCGGCCGATGGCGACCATGTCGGCCTTGCCCTCGGCTACCACCGCTTCCGCTTGTTCGGGGGTGGCGATCAGGCCCACGGCACGCACCGGCAGGCCGGTGGCTTGGCGGATGGCTTCCGCCAGATGGGTCTGGTAGCCGGGGCCGACCGGGATGGGCGCCTTGGCGACCACGCCGCCCGACGACACGCACACATAGTCGATGCCCTGGGCGGTGAAGGCCTTGGCGTAGATCACCGCCTCGTCCAGGGTGAAGCCGACGTCCAGCCAGTCGGTGGCGCTGATGCGGATGCCCAGGGGCTTGCCTTGGGGCCACACGGCGCGCATGGCGGCGATGATTTCCAGCGGGAAGCGCATGCGGTTTTCCAGGCTGCCGCCGTAATTATCCGTGCGCTGGTTGGCCAAGGGCGACAGGAACTGGTGCAGCAGATAGCCATGGGCGGAATGCACCTCGATGGCGTCGAAGCCGGCACGCAGGGCGCGCTTGGCGGCATCGGCGAAGGCGGTGCGCAGACGGGCGAGACCGGCTTCGTCCAGGGCTTGCGGCGCGGGCCATCCGGCATCAAAGGGAATGGCGGAGGGCGACAGGGTCTGCCAGCCATTGGCGGCGGGACCACCGCCTTCCCACGGGGCCGCGGCGGCGCCCTTGCGGCCCGCATGGCCCAATTGGATGGCGATGCGGCTGTTGCCGAAACTCTTCAAGCGGCGGACCAGATCGGTCAGGGCTTGCTCGGTGGCATCGTCGCTGAGCGACAGGCAGGCCGGGCTGATGCGGCCTTCGGGCGTCACGCCGGTGGCTTCCAGCACGATCATGCCCGGTCCCGACGCCGCCAAGGCGCCGTAATGCTGGGTATGCCAATCCTGGGCGCGGCCATCCACGGCGCTGTACTGGCACATGGGGGCGACCACCACGCGGTTGGGCAGGGTCAGGCCGGACAGGGTAATGGGGGTGAATAGCTGGGACATGGCGGGAACCTCGGCTAGGCCTTGGGGCTTGGGAACATTTGCTTCAACTCGGCCCAACCGGGAGTCGAGGCGGTGCGTGCCGGTTTGCCCTGGCGGGTTGCCGCTTCTTCGATGCGGGCGATGCGTTCCTGGGTGCCGGGATGGGTCGAGAACAACGACGTGGTCTCGGACGCCGAGGCCGGATACAGCCGCGTCAGTGTACGGAAGAAATCATCGGCGTGGGCCGGGTCGTTGCCGGTCTGGGTGAAAATCTTCAGGATGTGGGCGTCGGCCTCGAACTCATGGGTGCGGGAATAGCCGGTCAGGATCATGCCGTAAAGCGGGCCTTCCAGGGCCGACAGCACGTCACCGCCCAAGACCCCGCCGCCCAGCCAACCGGAAAGGGCCTCTTTTCCCAAGCTACCCACCGAGCTTACCAGCGCCTGATTCTTGATTTGGGACAGGCCGTGCCCCTGATCGGCGTGGCCGATTTCATGGGCGATGACCGAGGCCAATTCGTCGGGGTGCTGGCATTGCCGCACCAACTCGGAATTGATCGCCATCTTGCCGCCGGGCAGGGCCCAGGCATTGACCTCTTTGTTGTCCACCAGGGTGATTTCCCAGGGCAGGGATTTGCGCTCGGCGGCGCCCATCAGCGGCTGGGCAAACTTCTTTAAGGCCTCTTGGGCGTTGCGGTCGGCATAGGCACCGCCGGACTTCTTCAGGGACTCGGCGTAGAAGCTTTCGCCCATCTTGATCTCATCGCCTTCGCCGGCGGTATAGGCGCCGATCACCTGGGTGGCGCTGTTGATCAGGTTCCCCAGGCTGAATTGGGCGTGGGCGGGCAAAGCGGCGGTGCTGGCGGTGGCGGCCAAACCGGCCATCAGGCGGCGACGAGAGATGGACAACGTGGACTAGCCCTTCTTCAGCTTGAAAGCGGCGATGACCTGTTCGGCACTGTCGCGGGTCTTGGCGAAGTGGAACAGTTCCGTGCCGTAATAATGCACCAGATACAGCTTGGCATCCACCACCGCGCCCACGGCGATGCCCTGGCGTTTCACCTCGTCCTTGCCGGTGAAGCTGTAGTCGAAGCGGAAGCCGGGCTGACCGCCCAGGGTGGACGGGCGCAGATTGGTCGTCGCCACGGGGGTGCCGGTAACTTTGCCCATGCTGGCGGCGAACAGATCGGCGATTTCCGGCTCGGTCATGGTGCGCTGAAAGCGGAACGAGATTTCGTCGGGCACCTTGCCGGCAAGCACCATCAACGGATTGAGTTTGGATTCCATGTCCAGGCTGGTGGCCAGGGTCTGGCCGTCGGCAATGGCCAGATGGAAGATCATGTTCTGCAAATCGGGGCCGTCCTGGGTCCAGGTGAACACGGCATCGTGATTGCGCCCGTTCCAGGCCACGGGCGTCTCAGTGACGGCGTCCTTGCCGCTGAATTCCACCTTGCCGGCAGGAACCAGGTGATAGGGGGTGCAGGCCGTTGCCACCAACACAAGCAGAAGGGAAAGAAGCCTCTTCATCACGCCCCCATCAGGTAGGATTTGATCATCTCGCGGTCGCCCGCATCGGGCTTGACCGTCAAATAGCGGTGGAAATATTCGCGCGCCTGTTGTTTCTCGCCCCGGCGCCAGCGCATCAGGCCCACTTGGCGGAAGGATTCCGGCGGTGCGCCGACGCTCTCGCAAGCTTCGTGGTAAAAGCCCAGGGCGATGGCTTCGTCGCCGCCGGTGCCGCGCCGGCGATGCAGCTCGCCCTTGTAGTGCAGGATCTCGCCCGGATTGCGGCCATCGGCCAGCAGCAGGTCCAGCAGCTTCTTGGTCTGCTTGAAATGGCCCAGATTGATCTCGTCGGCCAGCAATATGCCGCGAATGGGCGCCAAGGCCTCGGCCAGCCGGTCGGGCGCGGGGTTTTTCGGGCGGCCCCGTTGCTCGGCCAGACGGGTCAGGGTTTCGATGCGTTCGCTGGGGGCCGGGTGGGTGGAGGTGAAGACGTCGAAATTCTCTTCCACATCACCGGCTTCCCTTTCCGCGATGAGGCGCTTCCACATTTCGGCGGCGGCGAACGGGTCGTAGCCGGCATCGGCCATCAATTGCAGGCCGACACTATCGGCTTCGCGTTCATGGTCGCGGGTGAAGTGCATCTGGCCCAATTTGGCCAGCATCATGGCCAGATTGTTCAAGCTGACGCCGGAGGCCAGCGAGAAGAACGCCATGAAGTCGCCCCGATCGCGGGCGTCGCGCATGCGCTGCAAGCTGTGCCGCTTGAGGAAGTGACCGAATTCGTGCCCCAATATGGCGGCCACTTGGGATTCCGAACTGCTGCGCAGCAACAGGCCCGAGTAAACCTGCACCGCGCCGTTGGGGGCGCAATTGGCGTTGAACAGCGGCACCCGCATCACGTACGAGCGGATGTCGCCGCAATGGTCGCCGGTCAGGCGGCACATCATGCCCGAGATTAACTCGTTGATGGCTTTGTCGCGGATGCGTGCCTGGGCGACTTTGACTACCTTTTCGACCTTGTCCAAGGCCATCCACAGGCCGGCTTCGTCGCTGGCGGGATTGGGGCGATAGCCCACCGGCACGTCGGCCATGCCTGTGGTCGGGCCGGTCTGGTGGGTGACGCAGGCGGTCAGGGCGCCGCTTAGGCACGTGCATAATCCGGCATTGAAGGCGCGCCGGCTGATCATTTGGGCAGCTTTTCCAGCAACAAAGCGACGGTGTCCTTGGCCGGCGATGCCGTGCGCAGATCGCCCGCTTCACGCGGGAACAGGGCGTTGAACCACACTACCTGTCCGGTCTTCAAATCCACCAGCGAAGCATGGCCGTATTGGATGCCGCCCGGCACATGGACGTACAGCAAAGCAGCGGCGACCTTCAGCGCCACCCGGCCCGGTGAGGTGTAGCTGTCGCGCACCCACACGAACAGGGCGTAATCGGCGTCGGAATAGCTGGCCAATTCCTGGGTGGACGGGCCAAGGCTCCAGTCGAATTTGCCGGCCTTGGTGGGCAGGCGGCTGGCCTCGGTGGCGTGGTACATGCGAATGGTCAGGCCCACGGCACCGTGCAGTTTCTGGATCTGGTCCAGCCGCTGGCCTTCGGGGCTGTCCTCGTTTGGCGCGGTGAATTCCACGAACTGAGTATTGCGCTCGCGCAGGATCTGCTTCACCGCGGCGGTCAGATTGGCGGTGCCTTGCTGGGTCCACAGGGCGTTGGTCTCCAGCCCGCCGCCAGCGGTCATTTCCGCCAATTCCACATCGGGCGGCATCATCAAGATGCGCGGATGGCGGTCGTCACGGCGCAACGCCTCGGTGGTGTAGAAGCTTTGCGTGGCGCAGGCGCCCAGACTTGCCGCCACCAGCGTGACGAAAACCAATCGTTGGATGAAGTTCATGCCGCCCCCCGTTCATTGCGTGTATTCTATCGGATTCGGCAGGCAGGGCAATCAGCAAGCACCCCATACCATTGGTTGTTGGCATGGCAGTGGTATTACAGCCGGGTATAGGCCTTGCCAGCAGTGCGGGAAAAGGCGCCACAATACTCACGTCGTTTAAAAGGCTGCGTTGATCCGCCTGCTGAACAGGAGCCCTAGAAGGTTCCGACCCGCCACAAGGCGGTCGCACGCGGCGCGCGTTCAGAGGGAGGTCCCAATGACGCTTCAGTTAACCGCTCTGGCGGCGGTCGCCGTCCTGCTGGCTTGGGCAACTTTGGCCGGTCGCCAATCATGGTTGCTGATTGCCGTGCTGGCTTATGCCATCGCTGTCAGCTGGATCATCCAGCGCGAGATGGACCTGCTGTTCCCCGCACTGGCAATCGCCATCGCCTTGGGTGTGATCGGCGTTATCCAGGCCCTGCGAAGTGACACGGCGTCACCGGGCGACACAATCAGCAACAATAAGATTGAAGTAATTACAAATAACGTGGCGCATATTTCCTAACATAGGGCGCTCGCCCTATTGATCTGAGTTTTCCTTGGTGACTATGATGGCGAATTCCAAAGCTGGATCGCCAATTCATGTCCATGAGCACAGCAACCTCCGACTGTTTACACAACCGTATCGCCCGGGTGGGTGGGCATATGGATCGGGGTGAATGGGCCAGCGGTCACGCCATCCTGGCGGGTTTGCGCGACTGCTCCCAGCGCGGCGGCTGCTTGGCCGGCGACGATTGCGCCGCTGCCGCCGAATTGTTGCTGTGTGACATTCGCTGTCTGCTTGATGACCGAAAGGGTGCCCATGCGCCCTAAAGCTGACACGCGACCAGAACACCAAAGCCGGGTTATCCCTTTGGGCATGGATCAGACGCCGAAAGGAACCCCGATGATGAAGACTCGCAAGATCCTCCAGGCTTTCGCCCTCGACCTCTGCGCCGCCGCCATTGGTGTCGCCATCATCGCCGTGCCGATGATGTTCGTCGGCGCCATGGCGTAAGGCTAATCCAAGCCCGCGCCCGTCTTGCGGGCGTGGGCTTCGTCTTCCAGATGCATCTCCAGCCACATGCCGTTAAGGATGGCGGCCAGCGCCGCCAGCGTCACTCCCAACACCCAGGCGAAGTACCACATGGTTGGTGCTCCTCACACTGCAGTCCGGTTAAAGTTCGGTTGTCATCCCGAACGCCCAACGGGCGGAGGGATCTCCGCTTGGCACACCGCGTCAGAACTGGCCTACGACGTATCAGGATGAGATCCCTCGCGTTCGCTCGGGATGACAAATTGCTGAGAAAACCAAGCGCCTACGTTCTAACAAACGCCTATAGATTAACCACAGAGACACAGAGGCACAGAGATATCTATCGGGCGGACCCAATCCGGGTTCAGTCTGGCGAGGCCTCTCTGTGCCTCTGTGTCTCTGTGGTTAATATACTGCGTCCAATTTGACGGTGGCGCCGTTAGCAGTGGGTTCCTCAATACATGTGCCCGCCGCTCTCGATATGGGCGGCGGTGACCTTGCCGCGCAGCACCCGGTAGACGAACACCGTGTAGCTGGCGACGATGGGCAGCACCACCACGGTGGCAATCAGCATGATGAACAGGGTCAGCGGGCTGCTTGAGGCATCCCACACGGTCAAGCCATGGCTGGGATTGGTGGAACTGGGCAGGATGAACGGAAACAGCGCCAACCCGGTGGTGGACACCACTCCGAACACCGCTGCCGCACTGGAAACGAAGGCCCAGCCCGACCGCCGCATCACCGTCAGCAAGGCGGTGACCAGCGGCCCGAATACGCCCAGCAGCGGAGCGGCCAGCATCCACGGGTATTCCACATAATTGGCGAGCCAGCCGCCCGCATCCACCGTGACCTTTTTCAGCAACGGGTTGGACGGGCCGTCGCCGGGCAACCCAGAAACCACCAGATGCCCGTCGATGATGGTCGCCACCAGGGCGCCGGCAAAGGTGAACAGTCCTACCAACGCCACGGCGCCCAGCAGCACGGCACGCCGTGCGCGGGTCTCGATCACCCCTTCGGTCTTCAGCACCAGGAAAGTGCCGCCGTGCATGACCAGCATGGCAAGACTGACCAGCCCGCACAGTAGCGGGAACGGCTGCAGCAGATCGAACAGGAAGCCGCCGGTATAAATGGCGCGCAGCTCGGACGTGAAGTGGAACGGCACGCCGATCAGCAAATTGCCCATGGCGACGCCGAACACCAAGGTGGGCACGAAGCCGCCCAGGAACAGCGCCCAATCCCACCACGTGCGCCAGTGGCGATGTTCCACCTTGTTGCGGAAATCGAAGCCCACCGGGCGCAGGATCAGCGCCGCCAACACCAGCAATAGGGGGATGTAGAAGGCCGAGAACGCGGTGGCGTAAAGTGGCGGCCACGCGGCGAAGGCGGCGCCGCCGCCCAGGATCAGCCAGACTTGGTTGCCGTCCCACACCGGCCCGATGGAGTTGATGACGACGCGCCGCTCGGTGTCGGTGCGCGCCACCACGGGCAGCAGGATGGCGACGCCCATGTCGAAGCCGTCCATGACCGCAAAGCCGATCAGCACCAGCCCCAGCAGCGCCCACCACGCCAGCCGCAGGATTTCGTAGTCCAGTGGGACGGTCATGGCTTCATTCCTCTGCCACCAAAGCCTGGGCGCTGGCGCGGCGGCTCAGGGACGCCGGCGGCTCGGGCGTCAGCGCCGGGCCTTTGCGGATGTATTTGATCAGCAGGTAAAGGTCGGCCACCAGCAGGGCCGAATAGAACACCACGAACACCGCCAGCGAGGTCCATACCTGGGTGGTGCCCACCGACGACACCGACAGGAAGGTCGGCAGCACGCCGTCGACGGTCCAGGGCTGACGGCCAAACTCGGCAACGAACCAGCCGACCTCGTTGGCGACCCAGGGCAATGGCAGGCTGAACAGTGCCAGCCACAGTACCCAGCGTTTACCGAAGGCGCGCTTGGTGCTGACCCATAGGGCCATGGCGAACAGGGCGATGAACCAGAAACCGCAGGCCACCATAATACGGAAGGCCCAGAACAGCGGCGCCACCCGGGGCACGGTGTCGTTGGCGGCGGCGCGGATTTGGTCAGGCGTGGCGCGGCGCGGGTCGTCCACATAGCGGCGCAGCAGCAGGCCGAAACCTAAATCGCCGGCATGGCGCGCGATGGTCTGGCGAGCCTGGGCGTCGTCGCGGTCGGCGCGCAAGCGTTCCAGCGCGTCGATGGCAAGGATGCCGGAGCGCACGCGGCGCTCGTTGATTTCTACCAATTCGCGGATACCCAGCACGGGATCGCTGACCGAGCGGGTGGCGATCAGTCCCAACGCCCATGGAATTTTGATTTCGGCATGGGTCTGGTGGGTCTCCTGATCGGGGATGCCGAAAACGGTGAAGCCCGCCGGGGCCGGTTCGGTCTCCCACATGGCCTCCATGGCGGCGATCTTCATTTTCTGGTTCTCGCTGGCGACGTAACCGGACTCATCGCCCAGCACTACCGACGACAGCGACGCCGCCATGCCGAACGCCGCCGCCACGGCGAAGGACCGCTTGGCGAAATCCACATGGCGTCCGCGCAGCAGGAACCACGCGGATATGGACAGCACGAACATGGCGCCGGTGACATAGCCGCCGCTGACCGTGTGGACGAACTTGGCCTGGGCGACGGGGTTGAAGAACACCTCGCCCAGGGAGGTCAGTTCCATGCGCATGGTGTCGGGGTTGAAGGCCGAGCCCACCGGGTTCTGCATCCAGGCATTGGCCACCAGAATCCACATGGCCGACAGCGATGATCCCAGCGCCACCAGCCATGTGACCAGCAAATGGATGGGTGGACGCAGCTTGTCCCAGCCGAAGAAGAACAGGCCGACGAAGGTGCTTTCCAGGAAGAAGGCGGTCAGGCCCTCCAGCGCCAGGGGGGCGCCGAAAATGTCGCCGACGAAATGGGAGTAATAGGCCCAGTTGGTGCCGAACTGGAATTCCATGGTGATGCCGGTGGCAACCCCCATGGCGAAGTTGATGCCGAACAGCTTGCCCCAGAATTTGGTCATGTCGCGCCAGACCTCGCGCCCGGTCATGACCCAGATGCTTTCCATCACCGCCAGCAGCCAAGCCAGCCCCAGGGTAAGCGGCACGAACAGGAAATGGTACATGGCGGTCAGGGCGAATTGCAGCCGGGACAGCTCGACCACACCAAGTTCGGTCATGGGTGCGCTCCCACTAAAATGGGGGGCGGGCTGGCGGGGGGGCGGTCATCGGCGCCGAACAGGAAAACCGCCATGGCCGCCAGCGCCAATGCCTTCAGCGTCAGCGAGGCGGCGATTTCCACTGCCAGCGAGCGACGGGGAAAGCGCAGGGGCATGGTTGTTCTCCGCAAAGCCCCATAGTGAACTCAGGGCGCGGCCCGGCGGGAGCGGGCGAAAGGGCAGGGGCGTGGGGCGATGGGGGAGGGTAATTGCCGTTCAGGTTATGGCCGACGCCTCATGAGGGAGGCGACCCCATGCACGAACGGAGATGTCGTGCTGTTTTAAGTTGTGTATACATATAGTCTCTGCACTATATGATCATCGCAACCCACTCGCAGGTTTTCCACATGACCGCTATCCCCATTGCCGACAAGATGGAGGTCGGCGCGCTGGGTGTCGTCTATCTCAAGCGGTTGTGGTCGTTCTGGGTTTCCGGGCTGCAATGCGCATCCGAGGACCGGATCAGCCATTGGCGTGCCATGAAGGTGCTGTTCAGCGGGCTGGGTCTGGGCGTCGAGGACACCCTGGGTCATGTGGGGCAGACCCATCCCAGCTTCGAGGCGTTCGAGGCCTGGGTACTTTCACGCAATGGCGGCACCATGGACCCGAAGGTGGTCGCGCGCATAAACGCCGCATTGATCGGTGCTGCGCCGCCAGCCGAAGCCATGGCCCATGCGCAGGCCATCGAGCAGGCCCCGCCGGTGCTTAGCGGCGAAGATCTGGCCCATTGGGCGGAGCATGGCTGGGTGGTGCTGCACGACGCCATCAGCCCCGATGCCTGCCGCGTTACCGCCCAGGCGGTGTGGAACGTGCAGCGGATGTCGCCCGCCAATCCCGCGGGCTGGGAGCGCATGGGGCCAAACCAGCAATGCGTCTTCGTCCAACTGTTTCGCCACCCCGCCTTGGATGCCAACCGCCGCTCGGCCCGTATCCACAAGGCCTTCGCCCAGCTTTGGGGTATTGCCGATTTATGGGTGACGACCGACCGGGTCGGCTTCAATCCGCCGGTGACGCAGCAATGCCCATTCCCCGGTCCGGGCATTCATTGGGATGTCAGCTTGGTCCAGCCCATTCCCCTGGGCATCCAGGGCCTGATTTATCTGACCGATACGGCGGCAGACCAAGGTGCCTTTGCCCTGGTTCCAGGGATGCATCGGACCATTGGTCCCTGGCTGGATTCGGTGCCGCCGGGTGTGAGCCCGCATGTGCATGCGGCCAAGACGCTGGAAATGACACCAATCGCCGGGCGGGCGGGGGACATGATCCTATGGCACCACGCTTTGCCGCACGGCCCCACGCCGAACACGAGCGATCAGCCGCGTCTGGTGCAGTACATGAAGATGTTTCCGGCGGATTTCGGTTATCAGCCGGATTGGCTGTAGCCGCTCTCCCCCTCGGCAGTGCCGAGGGGTTGGGCCATTGAGGCCCCGCGTGCTTATGCACGCGTGAGCCAAGGGGCGCGGATGCGCCCCGCCCGGCGCCTGAGGGCGTTTTTAATAAGCTCTATCGATGCAGAAATCGATGACGTCGATCATGGCCTGCTTGATGGGGCCGTCGGGGAAGATGCCCAGCGCGTCGCGGGCCACTTCGCCGTAATGGCGGGCGCGGGCCACGGTGTCGGCCAGCGAGGCATGCTTTTCCATCAGCTTCATGGCGTGTTCGATATCGCCGTCCTGCTGCTCCAGCCGCTCGACCGTGCGGCGCCAGAACTCGCGTTCTTCGTCGTCGCCACGGCGGAAGGCCAGGATGATGGGCAGGGTAATCTTGCCTTCGCGGAAATCGTCGCCCACGGTCTTGCCCAGCACGGCCTGCTTGGCGGAATAATCCAGCACGTCGTCGATCAGCTGGAAGGCGATGCCCAAATTCAGGCCATAGGAATCCAGCGCCTCTTCCTCGACCTTGGGACGCTCGGCCACCACCGCGCCGATGCGGCAGGCGGCGGCGAACAGGGCGGCGGTCTTGGAGCGGATGACCTCCAGATAGGCGTCTTCGTTGGTTTCGGTATCGTTGGCGGTAATCAGCTGCAGCACCTCGCCCTCGGCAATCACCGAGGAGGCGCGCGACAGGATGGCCAGCACCTGCAACGAACCGTCTTCCACCATCAGCTCGAACGAGCGCGAGAACAGGAAGTCGCCCACCAGCACGCTGGGCTTGTTGCCGAACAAAGCGTTGGCCGAGGCTTGGCCGCGTCGCAGATCGGATTCGTCCACCACGTCGTCATGCAGCAAGGTGGCGGTGTGGATGAATTCCACGCAGGCCGCCAGCTTGATGTGACGCTCGCCCTTATGGCCGGCCAGACGGGCCGAGGCCAGGGTCAGCACGGGACGCAGGCGCTTGCCGCCG
>JACMLB010000065.1 GCA_014379805.1 Rhodospirillales bacterium
AGCAGCAGCAGGGCGATGCCGGTATGGGCCAGGGTGGAGCTCAGCTTGACTGCGCCCTCGCTTTCGCCGAACAAGGCGGTGGTGGCGGCGATGGCCCAGGCCACCATGGGCGGCTTGGAAAAATAGCCCAGTTGGATGGTTTGCGCCCACGCCCAGTACTGCGCCTCGTCGAAGGACAGATTGGGGGCGTCGAAGGCCAGCAGCGCCACGCGCCACAGGGTGATGGCGCCGATCAGGCCAAGGGCCGTCAGGGTCAAGGTGCGGGAGGGCTGGCGAAGCTCGGACATATGCGAGGGATTATCATTCCGCCCGCGCGAAGGCAATGGCGGGACCCTTACGGAAGGGTAAGGTTTAACCATCTTCCAGATGCAGCAATCCCGACAGCCCCATCAACCCCGCCACCAAGGCGGGACTCCAGGCGGCAAGGGATTGGGGCAGGGTGGCCGACAGGCCGAAGGCGTAGATGATTTTCGAGAAGAAATAGATGACGAATCCCGCCGCCACGCCGCCGCCCACACGGCGCAGCAAACCGCCCGAGCGCATATTCGGTTTCAGCGAGAAGATAGCGGCGACCAGCACCATGGCGCAGTACAGCAGCGGCGAAGCCAGTAGGGATTGCAGGTACATGCGGTGCTTGGTGGCGGCGAAACCGGCCTTCTCGAAGAAGGTGATGAAGGCGGGCAATTGCCAGAACGACATGGTCTCGGGCGACGAGAAATTGTCGTGCACCCGGTCCAGTGTCAGTTCGGTGGGCAGGCGCAGGCTGTCCAAATGGGTCGAACCCTTGCCGCCCTCCATCTGCCACACATCGTTCAGTTCAAAGGCGCCGCTCACCAGCTTTCCGGTCTTGGCGTAAATGCGGCGGGTGAAGTGGTCGGGGCCGTCATACAGATAGATCTGCACGTCCTTGAGGTTCAGCGTCAGCCCGTCCTGACGGACGTCGTCGGCATGGACCACCTTTTGCTCGTGCTCGTCGCCTTCGCGCAGCCACAGGCCGACCTCGGACACGTCCAGGGCGTTGGCCTTGCCCAGCAGGATTTCGTCCTGCAGCTTCTCGAACCGGGCGTACATGATGGCGGCCAGGGGGTTGAACGCGGTGATCTCCAGCACGCCGATGACCGCGACCGTGGCCAGGACCGGCGTCAGGAATTGCCACACGGAAATACCGGCCGAGCGTGCCACCACCAATTCGTGGGTGCGGGTCAGCCGCCAGAACGCCACCATGGCGCCGATCATCACCCCGAACGGCAGGATGGTGTGGATCATTTGCGGCAGCTTCAGCACCGCCATGCCCAGCAGGACCCACATATTCAATTCGGCCCGGCCAGCGCCACGGCGGATCAGCTCGATCACGTCGAACAGGAAAATGACGCCCATGATCACCAGCATCACCGTGGCGAAGGCCAAGGCGAACTGGCGGATGATGTACAGGCTCAGCGTGGCGGAAATGCGCATGTATCTTGGTCCGGCCAAAAAATCGGCACGATTGTGTCCGACCGACGGTCGGCGGGATTATAGAGAGTTCGAGCGGAAGGGGAAGCGGGCTGAGCCTCGTCAGCTCATTCGCGCCATGCCATAAAGACCAATGCTTCGTCACAGGAGGGATCATGGTCCGGCTGACACGTATCTATACCAGGGGTGGCGACAAGGGCCATACCTCGTTGGGCAATGGCGCCCGCGTGCCCAAGCATGCCCTGAGGGTCGAGGCCTATGGCACGGTGGACGAAGCCAATGCGGTTATCGGCGTGGCTCGCCTTGCCACCGCCAGTGATCCAGCTGCCGACGCCATGCTGGCGCGTATTCAAAATGACCTGTTCGATCTGGGCGCCGATTTGTGCACCCCGGCGGCAGAGGGTGAGCAACCCGGTCAGGCCTTGCGCGTGACGCCCGAGCAAGTGACCCGGCTGGAAGCGGAAATCGACGCCATGAACGCCGAGCTAGCGCCGCTGGACTCGTTCATCCTGCCGGGCGGCACCCCGGCGGCGGCGCATCTGCATGTGGGCCGCACGGTGGTGCGCCGGGCCGAGCGGCTGATTACCGCTTTAGCGGAAATAGAGCCGGTCAATCCGCAAGCCATTGCTTACGCCAACCGCCTGTCGGATCACTTTTTCGTTCTCGCGCGTCATTTGAACGGGCGTGGAACGGCAGATATCCTGTGGGTTCCCGGCGGGAATCGATGAGGCTAATTCCCTCGGCGGGGTGGCGTTGACATGGACAACGCCTCGCCTTATTGTGCAATGCAATACTTTTTATCCGCACGGCAGTACCGATTAATTTCGGAGCCGCCTAAGAAGGGATCAGGAGGACCATGAAGGTTCTGGTCGCCGTCAAGCGCGTCATCGATTACAACGTCAAAATCCGGGTCAAGGCTGACAATTCGGGAGTGGAGACGGCGAACGTCAAGTTCTCCATGAACCCCTTCGACGAAATCGCCGTCGA
>JACMLB010000066.1 GCA_014379805.1 Rhodospirillales bacterium
GCCTTGGACTCTCTTGCGGTGGAGGCTCTCCCCCCAATTTGCTAACAGACTTATCCACAGGAATGGTGGATATTCCCCTACACCCAAGGCCCAGCCTCGCTTTCGCCCATACCACCCGTCCGACGTAAGAGCTTTTCCGTATGACCGAGCTGTCCGAAACTGCCTCTGCCGACACTTTTAACGGCCCTTTGACCGTGGGGGTGGCGGTCATCGTCCGCATGCTTGAGACTCTGCCCGCCAGCCCCGGCGTGTACCGTATGCTGAACGCCAAGGGCGACCCGCTTTATGTGGGCAAGGCCAAGAATTTGAAGAAACGGGTGGTGAACTACACCCACCCCGACCGCCAAAGCCTGCGCATCCAGCGCATGATCGCCGAAACCGCGTCCATGGAGGTGGTCACCACCCACACCGAGGTCGAGGCGCTGCTGCTGGAAAGCAACCTCATCAAGAAGCTGGCGCCGCGCTACAACATCCTTCTGCGCGACGACAAATCCTTTCCCCATATCCTGGTCACCGCTGACCATGATTGGCCGCAGATTCTCAAGCATCGCGGCGCGCGCTCGCGCAAGGGCGAGTATTTCGGCCCCTTCGCCTCGGCGGGTGCGGTCAACCAGACCCTGTCGGCGTTGCAGCGCGCCTTCCTGCTGCGCTCATGCTCGGATTCCGTGTTCGCCAGCCGCACCCGGCCCTGCCTGCTGTTCCAAATCAAGCGGTGCTCGGCCCCCTGCGTGGAGCGTATCTCGCGGGAGGACTATCTGGCCCTGGTGGAGGAAGCCCGTGCCTTCCTGTCCGGCCAAAGCCAGCGCATCCAGAAGGACGCCGCCGCCAAGATGGTGGCCGCCTCAGAGGCCATGGATTACGAGACGGCGGCCCTGTACCGCGACCGCATCCGGGCGCTTGCCAAAATCCAGGCCCATCAGGACATCAATCCGGCGGATGTGGTGGAAGCCGATGTGGTGGCGCTGCATCAGGCCGGCGGGCAGTCCTGCGTGCAGGTGTTCTTCTTCCGCTCGGGCTGCAATTACGGCAATCGTAGTTATTTCCCCCAGCATGTGCAGGATGCGGAGCCGGGGGAGATCATGGCGGCGTTCATCGGCCAGTTCTATGCGGACAAGATGCCGCCGCGCGAGATCATCGTCAGTCAGGAGCCGGAGGGCTGCGACATCGTCGCCCAGGCCCTTTCGGAAAAGGCCGGACGGAAAATCATTATCACCTGCCCCAAGCGTAGCGACCGCAAGCGGCTGGTGGAACACGCCTATGACAATGCCCGCGACGCGCTGGGCCGGCGCATGGCGGAAAGCTCGGCCCAAGGCAAGCTGTTGCAGGGCGTGGCCGAGGTTTTCGGCCTAGACGCGCCGCCCACGCGTATCGAGGTCTACGACAACAGCCATATCCAGGGCACCAACGCCGTGGGCGGCATGATCGTCGCCGGTCCCGAGGGGATGGTGAAATCGGCCTACCGCAAGTTCAACATCAAATCCGAGGATCTGGTCCCCGGCGACGATTTCGGCATGATGCGCGAAGTGTTGTGCCGCCGCTTCAAGCGCGCCCAAAAGGAAGACCCCGACCGCGAGCAAGGCCTGTGGCCCGATCTGGTGCTGATCGACGGCGGCCAGGGCCAGCTGAACGCCACGCTGGAGGTGTTCGCCGACTTGGGCATCGACGATGTGTGCGTCGCCTCCATCGCCAAAGGCCCCGACCGCAATGCCGGGCGCGAGCGTTTCTTCATGCCCGGCCGCGAGCCGTTCTCGCTGGAGATGCGTGACCCGGTTCTGTACTTCCTGCAGCGCCTGCGCGACGAAGCCCACCGCTTCGCCATCGGCACCCACCGGGCGCGGCGCGCCAAGGCCATGGGAGTGTCGCCTTTGGATGAGCTGGCCGGCATTGGCCCCGCGCGCAAGAAGGCTTTGCTGCACCATTTCGGCTCGGCCCGCGAAGTGGGCAATGCGGGTTTGGCCGATCTGGAAGCGGTGCCCGGCATATCCAAGGCTATGGCCAAAAAAATCTATGATCATTTCCACCCCCAGGGCTAATATCGCCCGCGTTCCGGGGTGGTGGTTTCATCCGCTGCCGGGCGTGACCATTTGCAATGTTCCGGCCGCCAGAGTTCTTCCATGATGACCAGCCTGCCCAATCTTCTTACGCTTTCACGCATCGTCGTGATCCCGCTGGTCATCGCCACGTTTTATGTGGATGGCGGCACCGCCCGTTGGGTCGCCTGCGGCCTGTTCGTGGCGGCTGCGGTGACCGATTATTTCGACGGCTATCTGGCCCGTTCGCGCAATCAGGTCTCGGCCATGGGCCGCTTCCTTGACCCTATTGCCGACAAGCTGCTGGTAGCCGCCGTGCTGTTCATGCTGGTGGCCTATGACCGGGTATCCGAAATCAGCGTGTTGCCCGCCTTGATCATCCTGCTGCGCGAGATTTTGGTCTCGGGCCTGCGCGAGTTCCTGGCCGAGGTCCGCATCGGCATGCCGGTCAGCAAGCTGGCCAAGTGGAAGACCGGCATTCAGATGGTGGCGCTGCCTGTGTTGCTGGTGGGCGATTACGGTCCCGACATCGCCCCCGTGCGCCTGATCGGCGAGGCGCTGCTGTGGCTGGCTGCGGCGCTGACCCTGGTGACCGGCTGGGACTATATGCAATCGGGGCTGAAGCACATGCGGGCTCCGGTGGCGGCGCCTGACGACAAGGCGGGCGCCAAGCCCCATCACGTGGCATGAGCACCCTGTTCGGCTTTACCGGCCATTCGGGCAGCGGCAAGACCACGCTGCTGCTGAATCTGATCCCGCTGCTGACGGCGCGCGGCCTGACGGTGTCCACCGTCAAGCAGGCCAATGCCGGTTTCGACATCGACAAGCCGGGCAAGGATTCGTACGAGCACCGCACTGCCGGTGCCCGCGAGGTGCTGGTGGCCTCGGCCAAGCGTTGGGCGCTGATGCACGAGTATCGCGAGCAGCCCGAACTCACCATGGACCAATTGCTGGCGCGCATGAGCCCGGTGGACCTTGTCCTGGTGGAAGGCTTCCGCCGGTGGGACCATCCGCGCATAGAGGTGTGGCGCCCGGAAATTGGCAAAGCGCCCATGTTCCCCGACGATCCCCTGGTGGTGGCGGTGGCCTCCACCGGTCCGGTCACTGACCTCGACCGCCCATTGCTGGCGCTGGACGACGTGGAGGCCATTGCTGAGTTTGTGCTGACGCAGGTTGGGCGATGACCGATTTCGCACCGCAGCCCGGCATGATGCGGGTGGAAGACGCGCTGGCTTTGCTGGACGCCCAAGTGACGCCCCTGGCCGGCCAAGATCAGGTGAGATTGGCCGACGCGTTGGGCCGGGTGCTGGCGCTGGACGTGGTTTCAAGCGTCAACGTGCCGCCCCATGACAATTCCGCCGTGGACGGCTGGGGCTTCGCTGCCGGTTCGCGCCCCGCTGACGGGCGTTTGCCGGTGGTGGGCACCGTCGCCGCCGGCCATCCCTTCACGGGCGTGGTGCCCCCCGCCAGCGCCGTCCGCATCCTGACCGGCGCCCCGGTCCCCGAAGGCGTGGACACCATCGCCATGCAGGAGGATTGCAGCGCAGAGCCTGGGTTCGTGGTGGTGCCGGACCTCAAGCGCGGCGCCAATCTACGCCAGAAGGGCGAGGACGTGGCCGTGGGCGCCACTGTGCTGTCCGCCGGTATCCGCCTGCGCCCCCAGGACCTCGGCATCGCCGCCGCCACCGGGCGCACCCATGTGATGGTGCATCGCCGGTTGCGGGCGGCGTTGTTCTCCACCGGCGACGAAATCCGCGAGCCCGGCACCGATCTGCCGCCCGGCTGCATCTTCGACACCAACCGCACCACCGCGTCCGGCCTGCTGCGCGCGCTGGGTAGCGAGGTCACCGATCTGGGCATCCTGCCCGACCGCCGCGATCTGATCACCGAGGCTTTGGCCGAAGCGGCGCGCAGTCATGACCTCATCCTCACCTCCGGCGGCGTTTCGGTGGGCGACGAGGACCACGTCCGCGCGGCGGTTCAGGCCAATGGCGCGCTGCATTTCTGGAAATTGGCCATCAAGCCGGGCCGTCCCGTGGCCCTGGGCCGGGTCGGCGGCGCGGCCTTCGTCGGCCTGCCGGGCAATCCGGTGGCGGTAATGGTGACCTTCATGTTGGTGGCGCGGCCTTTGGTGCTGCGCATGATGGGGATCAAGGAAACTTCGGTGCCGCGCTATAGGGTCAAAGCCGGCTTCGCCTTCAAGCACAAGCCCGGACGGCGCGAATGGTTGCGCGCACGGGTGCGGGCGGAGGAGGGGGAGTTGGTGGCCGAGAAGTTCCCCTCCGACGGTTCGGGCGTGCTGTCCTCCATGGTTTGGTCGGACGGTCTGGTCGAGATACCGGAAGAGTGGGGAGACCTCGCGCCGGGCGACTCTGTCGCCTACATACCCTATGCGGAGGTGCTGCGATGAAGGTTCTGTATTTCGCCTGGCTGCGCACCAAGGCCGGCACCGGCGAGGAAGACCTCGCCCCCCCGGCTGAGGTTAACACTGTGGCCGCGTTGGTGGGCTGGCTCAAGGGCCGCTCCGCCGGTCTGGCAGACGCTTTCGCCGACATGGCGTTGATCCGGGTGGCGGTGAATCAGGACTATGTGGGCCTGGACCATCCGGTCAAAACCGGCGACGAAGTTGCCTTCTTCCCCCCGGTTACCGGAGGCTGAAACCATGATCCGGGTGCAGGCCGAAGACTTCGATCCCGGTGCCGAGATCGACCGCTTCACGCAAGGCAACACCAAGGTCGGCGGCATCTGCATGTTCCTGGGTCTGGTGCGCGACTTCGCCGATAATGCGGACGTGCATGGCATGACCCTGGAACACTATCCCGGCATGACGGAAAAGCAGCTGGAAGCCATCGAGGTTGAAGCCCGCCGCCGTTGGCCCTTGGAAGACGCCCTGATCATCCACCGGTATGGACGGCTGGACCCAGGCGCCCGCATCGTGCTGGTGGCTACGGCGTCGGCGCACCGGGAAGCCGCGTTTCAGTCGTGCCATTTCCTGATTGATTGGCTGAAGACCCGCGCGCCGTTCTGGAAGATCGAACACACGATGGACGGCGATCAGTGGGTTGCCGCCAAGGATAGCGACGACACTGCGGCCACGCGGTGGGACGAGGTGCCCAACGGGGATTCGGGGTGTTGAAGGTTTCCTGCGTGTGATGCCCGGGGGCTGCTGTTCTTTTCATGGGAACACAGATGAACGCAGATGCGCCTCGGGTGCTGATGCAGCTGAGCGTATGCTCATTTTATCTGTGTCAGCCGCGTCAGCGGCATATGTGTTCATCTGTAATTCATTGACTCGGGCACCTGCCGCGTGCGGTACCGTCGTGGTGAAGCGGATATGCGCTCCGCTTGTCCGGGGTGACGCGGGAAAGAGGAAGGCTTTTGACACGAATGAAAACGAATAAGAACGAATTCTAGGCGCACCGCCGGGGCCGCCTGTCCTGACGCATTCGTTTTCATTCGTGTCCCATCTCAAGGTGGCAGCCGTTTCCCCGTACGCCGTGACTTTCCCCCACCGTCATGCGCGGGCTTGACCCGCGTATCCATGTGGAGCCGTCTGGCACAATTTTCGCCCCTACCGCGTGGATGGCCGGGACAAGCCCGGCCATGACGACCTTGGGGATGGCACCTCAATGCCGAAAATCCGCCATTTCCCGCTTAACCGCACAGCAGTGGGACATGCCCTGTCATGATGGTGGGAGGGAAGCGCACAACAAAAAGGCGCGGCAGCCATCAGCCCCCGCGCCTTTATTCTACCTAATCCCAACCCTCAAGCCTCGCGGATACCCGCCAGGAACCGGTCCACTTCTTGGCGCAACGTTGCCGCTTGCCCCTGCAAATGCTCCACCGATGCCAGCACTTCCTTGGCGGCCATGTCGGTTTCGTGCATGGAACGGCTGACTTCGTTGATGTTCTCGAAGACCTGATTGGTGCCGGTCGCCGCGTGGTCGATGTTGCGGGCGATTTCCTGGGTGGCGGCGCCCTGTTCCTCGATGGCGGCGGCGATGGTGGTGGTGATGCCGTCCATGGAGGAA
>JACMLB010000067.1 GCA_014379805.1 Rhodospirillales bacterium
CGCCGATCATCTCGGCCACGGTGACCGGGCCGGGCTCCAGATACAGATTGCTGGCCGACGGGCTGGGCGGCGAGGCGGTGCCCCGGCTGGCATGGCCGGTGGTCTTCATGCCCAACTGGCGAGCCGACCGGCAATCCAACAGCCACGTGGTCAGGCGGCCATCTTCCACCACCGCCATGCGCTTGGTCTCAACACCCTCGCCGTCACAGGGGCGCGAACGCATACCGCGCAGGCGATGCGGGTCGTCGATGATGCGGATGCCCGGCGCGCACACCTGCTGCCCCAGCTTGTCCTTCAGGAACGAGGTCCCGCGCGCCACCCCGGCGCCGTTGATGGCCCCGGCCAGACTGCCCACCAGACCACGGGCGACACGGGGATCGAAGATCACCGGCACCTGACAGGTCTTGACCTTGCGCGAGCCCAGGCGGCGCACGGCGCGCTTGCCGGCCTCATGCCCCACATCTTCCGGCGGGCGCAGATCGCTCATATGGACGGCGGAGGTGTAATCGTAATCGCGCTCCATGCCGCTGGCGCCCTCGCCCGCCAGCACCGAGGCCGACAGCGAACCGGAGGTGATGGCATAGGCGTGAGAGAAGCCGTTGGAGGCGACGAACGCCACGGCGGAGCGGCCCCAACCGGCATCGGCGCCCTCGGAATTGGTCACACCGTCCACGGCGCGGGCGGCATCCTCGGCCCGCCTGCACATGTCGAGCAGATGGTCGGCAGAGGGCTCATTACTGTCGCAGGTATCCAGATCGGGGAAGCTGGTCGCCAACTCGGACGGATCGGCCAGACCGGCATAGGGGTCCTCGGGCACCGTGCGCGCCATGGCGACGGCGCGTTCCACCAATTCATCCAGGGCAGCGGCGGTGCGGTCCGACGACGACACCATGGCCTGGCGCTTGCCCAACAGCACGCGCAGACCCAAATCGCCGGATTCCGAACGTTCCAGCCGCTCCAGCTTGCCCAGGCGCCAGCCCACCGAGACCGACACGGAATCGATCAGGACCGCATCGGCGGCATGGGCGCCGGCAGACTTCGCCTTGGCGACCAAGCCCTCGAGCAAAGCGAGCGTGTCGGACATGGAAACCTCCGTGGGGGGATAGGAGTCAGCTTGGACGATGAGGGGGAGTTTGCAAGGCGTCTACGGATCACGCTAGCACGGCCATTGCCGACTGGGAACCCGGCCAATATTGCCCGCCCAATCCCACCACGGAGATCCCACCACGGAGGGATGGCGGCGGAGATAGGCCCCGCCGCCAAGCCCTCACACAAGCGCGTCCTGTTCCGCCTGGGCACGCTCCACCGCCGCCATCAACTGGACATGGGTGGCATATTGGGCGAAGAACCGGCTGTAGACCTGATCCTCGGTCAATCCGGCCCCGCTGACATCGTTTCTAAAGCGAGCGAACTCAGCTTGATGACTTTTGGCAAGGTCGCGTCCCGCCTGGGCTGTTTTCATGGGGATACACATGTGGCAATCACCCATAGCAAGCCACTTATCCAACGCGGTGTCATAGGGCGGCGGGTCCTTGCCCTGCAGCGCGGCCAATTCCTTTTCATAGCCGATAGACTCTTCATACAGCGCATCCACCTCGCCCAGCATGGCTTTGACCTCGGCGACCAATTGCGGATGCTTTTTGTCGGTGCCGTTCAGGATGGCCTCCAGCATTTCCTGCTGGGGATGGGGCAGCGACCCGGTCTCGCCATGATACGAGCCGTCCGCACCATAGGTGCCCGATTTGACGGAGAACTTGCCGGAGGCATCCCGTTGCAAGACCACGGTTTCGGTGATGGGTGAGCCCATTTGGCGCTCGATGGTCTCCAATATCTTACGCAAGGTCAGGCCGGCCTTGCCTGCCACAATCCCCGGCCTTTTCCATGATCTCCAGGGACCTTTCCATGATCCCCAAATCACGCCAGTTCGGAAAAGGTGGGGCGGTGCCGGTGAAAGTCGCCGCAGGAGCAGTGATGGGAACCGCCGTTCCGTTCAACGCCTGTAAGAAACTCTGCGTGGCGCCGTCATCTTTGACCGATGGCGTAGCGCTGGCTCCCTGGGCGTCCAAGCGGCCTACTGCGGAAATCGTCATCCCCGAACCCTCCTTTATGGCTGGGCGTTCGGCAGAAATTGCCGGCACGGAAAGATTTTCCCCGTAAAATCACCGGATTCCGCCGCCAAACGCCCGCGATGCGCCGCAAAAAGCAATAGATGTGCCATCCAACACAGGTGCAACCATTGCCCACACCCTGTTTTCAGCGGAGCAAAATTCCCATATGGCCATTAAGGGGGATGCTGCATGCGTGATCCATTGCCCAATGCTCGGGATTTGGCCCCGGCCCGCGCTTTGCCGCTGGTGTCCTGGCTGCTGACCTGCGCAGTCATGGTGGCGGTGATGGTGGGATTGGGCGGGCTGACCCGGCTGACCGGCTCGGGCCTGTCCATGGTGCAGTGGAACCCCCACCATATCCTGCCGCCCCTGTCTGAGGCCCAATGGCGCGAGGCCTTCGCCCTGTATCAGGCCACGCCCGAATACCAATTGGTCAACAGCGCCATGGACCTTGCCGGGTTCAAAGGCATCTTCTGGCTGGAATATGTCCACCGGCTGTGGGGCCGGCTGATCGGGCTGGCCTTCGCCCTGCCCCTAGCGGTGTTCGCCGTCAAAGGCGCCATCGACCGACCGCTGGCCCGGCGTTTGGGGTTATTGCTGGCCTTGGGCGCGGCCCAAGGCGGAATGGGCTGGTACATGGTCGCCAGTGGTTTGGTGGACCGCCCCGAGGTCAGCCATTTCCGCCTTGCCGCCCATCTGGTGCTGGCCGTGGTCATCCTTGGCCTGCTGCTATGGACGGCATTGGACGTCGCCCGGCCCAAAGTGGTTCCCGCCCCCGATTCAGGAAAGGCGCGGCGCACGTTGGTGGGACTGCTGGGCTTGACCATGGCGACCATCATCTGGGGCGCCTTCGTCGCCGGGCTGCATGCCGGCCACATCCATAACAGCTTCCCGCTCATGGACGGCAATTGGTTCCCGGTGGAAGGGCTGCGGCTGGACCCGCCCTTGCGCAACGCGGTGGAGAACCCGGCGGCGGTGCAATATGTCCACCGGGTACTGGCCCTGACCACGCTGGTCTGCGTGACCCTGTTCGGCCTGTGGTGCCGCCTTGCCCGCCTGCCCGCTGCCGCCCGCCGCCCGCTGGCTTTGGCCGGCCTGTTCGTCTGGCTGCAGGCCGGGCTGGGCATCACGACGTTGCTGTTGGCGGTGCCGGTTCCGCTGGCGGCATTGCATCAGATGGGAGCGGTGGTGCTGTTCGCTCTGCTAACATGGGTGCTGCACACGGTTCGGAGCGGGTAGATGAAAAGTGTTGAACCACGGAAACACGGAGGCACGGAGGTAGCGCGCCGGAACCAATCACCGTGCCTCAACTGGAGGCAACGGTTTGGATTTCTGCTCGGTCTCTCCGTGCCTCCGTGCCTCCGTGGTTCAATCTTCTTTCTTCTTCTTTGCTTCCCCGCCCACGCCCTGGACCTGCACGGCAAACTAGAGCAAGGCGGCATCGTTCGCGGACAGGCGCAACCCGGCGCCAGCATCACCCTGGATGGCCGAGCCGTTCCAGTGGATGCCGAAGGCCGCTTCCTGCTGGGCTTCGGACGCGAGGCCGAACCGCACGCCACGCTGGACATAGACGGCGAGCGCCGCGTTCTGGACATCGCCCCCCGCCCGTGGAAAGTCCAACGCATTGATGGATTGCCGCCGGCCAAGGTCACCCCCGACCCCGCCGAGCTGGCGCGCATCAAGGCCGAGACAGAACTGGTGGCAGCGCGGCGCGCCGTCATTACCCCCAAGGCGCTGTTCCTGGACGGGCTGCTGACGCCAGCGGACGGTCCTATCTCTGGCGTGTTCGGCAGCCAACGCATCTTGAACGGCGAACCCCGCGCCGCCCATTCCGGCACCGACATCGCCGCCCCCACGGGCACCCCCATCCGCGCCGTGGCCGATGGCATGGTCACTCTGGCCCATACTGATCTGTTCTTCACCGGCAAAACGGCCATGATCGACCACGGTTTGGGCCTGCAAACCGTCTACGCCCACATGTCGCGGCTGGATGTGGTCGAAGGCCAGACAGTGCGCCGAGGACAGGTGATCGGGGCAGTCGGAGCCTCGGGCCGTGCCACCGGGCCGCATCTGCATTGGGGGGCCAGTTGGCTGGACGTGCGCTTGGACCCGGAAACGGTACTTTCCGTGCTCGCCCCCTGACCCACCCCATACCTCAGATATAGATGTGCGTTGCGTACACGGTTCCCAGCATTTCAGCGCCGTTGAACACGCCGGCTAAGGCGGAGACCCGAGTCAACTTTTGAGCGCACGCAAGGGGTTGGCCTGATTGCCCCCGCTATCCCAAGGGGTAAATATGGCCGTCACAGGCAGTCACCCTTGAGGATACGGACCATGGCGACAAGCGAAGACGGGAGGCGGCGTTGCGACGACTGCCGGTACTGGTCCGAACGCTGCTGCCATGCCCTGGCTCAGCGTGAGCACGACAACGACGATCCGTCGAACTGCCACTACTTCACCAACCAAATGGCCCGTCTGTTCACAGACACGCAGGAGCAGGCATCATGCTGAACCGCCCCATGCCCGATCTGATCCGCGACCTCATGATCGCCATGGCCCCCGGCGCGAGCCATCTGATGTTGGCTTGGCTGATCCTGGGGTAGACAGCCTTCACGCCCCCTGCCGCTGCATCTTCCACGCCGCCACCAGTGCCGCCAACGGCACCAGCCAGCCCAGTGGAACGGCCTCAAGGCTGGCCTTGTGCTGGATGGTGGACATGATCCCCCACAAACCCAGCCCGACCACTAGAACCGTCAGCGTGCCGAACACGGTCTTATTCCACGGATAGCCGGCACGGCGCAGCAGCACGGGCGTGCCCAGCAGGGCCAGCAAGGCTGTGACTGCCAGCGAGATCAGATTGAACTCCGCCATCACGCCGGCACCGCCGGCTTGGGCAGGTAGTTATTGATATCGACCTCGTCGATCTGCTCGGGCCTGAGATATTGCTCGGCATAGGTCTTCCACACACCGGAATGCAGGAACAGCTCCCACAATTCGGGGTCGATGTGGCGATCCTTGACCATGAACGACATGATCTTCAGGGATTCCGACAGGGTCTTGGGCTTCTTGTAGGGACGGTCGGCGGCGGTCAGCGCCTCGAAAATGTCGGCCACCGCCATCATACGGGCGGGGATGGACATATCGTCGCGCTTCAGACCCTTGGGATAGCCGGTGCCGTCCATCTTCTCGTGATGGCCGCCAGCCCATTCCGCCACGCGGGTCAGGTTCTTGGGGAAGGGCAGCGCCTTCAGCATCAAGATGGTCTGGGTGATGTGCTCGTTGATCTTGAAGCGGTCTTCGGCGGTCAGGGTGCCGCGACCGATGCCCAGATTGTAGATTTCACCCAGATTGTACTTGTTCTCGCAGGGCCGCATGTTGAAGCCCTCGGCGTCGTACTGTTCCAAATCCAGGGCGACTTCGTGGGGCACCACATGCCAAGGCTTGTCGCCCAGCAGCTTCTCCACCACCGGCGGCTTGGGTTCGTCCGGGCGGCGGCGGCGCATCTCGTCAATGGACAGGCCCAGTTGGTCGTCCAGGGTACGCACCCAGGTGGTCTCGGCGATCTGCTTCATGCGCTCGACACGTTCGGGCGCCATGAACTCACCGCCCACATTGCATTCGGCGATGAAGGCGAAATCCTCGTCCAATTGGGCGAGGCGCGCATCCATGGCGGCCTTCAACTCGGGCTCGGGCTGTTCGCCGGCGATGACGCCCTGCAGGTAATCCACCACGGCATCGCGCTTCAGCACCTCGAAGCGCATGCGCACTTCATGGATGCGGTTATAGATGGTCTCAAGCTTGGTCGCCTTATCGACGATGTATTCCGGCGTGACCACCTTGCCGCAATCGTGCAGGCCGGCGGAAACCTCAAGCTCGTACCATTCTTCCTCGGTCAGCATGAAGTCCGCGAATGGACCCTCGGTGCTCTTGCACGCGGCCTCGGCCAACATAAAGGTGATGGTAGGGACGCGGTTGCAGTGCCCGCCGGTATACGGGCTCTTGGCGTCGATTGATCCGGCGATGACTTGAATGAAGCTTTTGAACAGATGTTTCTGCGCTTCGATCAGTCGCTGGTTGTCCAAGGCCACCGCCGCCTGACTGGCCAGAGCCTCGATCAGCGGCGTGATGTCGGGGCCGAAGGCCACCACGTTGTTCTTTTTATCCCGCGCGTTGATCAACTGCAGGACGCCGATGACTTCGTTCTCGTAATTTTTCAGCGGCACGGTCAGGAAGGATTTCGACCGATAGCCGGTCTTGGCGTCGAACGCCTTGGTGCCGGTGAAATCGAATTTGTCCACGTCATAGGCGTCGGCGATGTTCACCGTGGTGCCCGACAGCGCGCAATAGCTGGACACGTTCTTGTGGTTGGGATTGCCCTCGTCATCGTGCAACCGCAGGGGCGGGAACGGAATGGGCTTGCCGGTGGTGCCGCCCATGGCCACGTCCAGCGTGTCGTTCAGCATGATCTCGAATTTGAGACCATCCTTGTTGTCGGTGATCAGATACAGTGTGCCGCCATCGGCATTGGTCATGGACTTGGCGCCCAGGAGAATCTTCTCCATCAGGCGGTTGTGATTGCGCTCGGCCGAAAGGGCGATGCCCAGCTCGATCAACGTGCGAAAGCGCTGTTCCTGCGACGAGGCAGCCATGTCCCTTGCTCCCATAAACGCCCGAAGCGGCGTCCCATCCCCATGAACGCACAAGCCTACAGTGAAACGCTTTCAAGGCCAACCGGGTTGACGCCTGATGCCAGTTCGCGCTTCCTTAACTCCCGACTTGCCGGAGACCTGTCTTGCCTTACGAATCCCTGCGCGATTTCATCTCGAAGCTGGAACAGGCCGGAAAACTGGTGCGCGTCAAAGCGCCGGTGTCCGCCGCCCTGGAAATGACCGAAATCCAGACCCGCCTGCTGGCCGAGCAAGGCCCGGCTGTGCTGTTCGAGAATGTCGTGCGGCCTGACGGTTCCAAATACCCCATGCCCATGCTGGTCAATCTGTTCGGCACGGTAGAGCGCGTCGCCTGGGGCATGGACCGCGAGCCCCACCAATTGCGCGAGGTGGGCGAGACCCTGGCCTTCCTGAAGCAGCCCGAACCACCCGGCGGTTGGCGCGAGGCATTGGACATGCTGCCTTTGCTCAAGACCGTCATGGCCATGAAACCCAAGACCGTCGGCAGCGCCCCCTGCCAGCAAGTGGTCTACACCGGCGACGACGTTGACCTGTCCATGCTGCCCATCCAGGGCTGCTGGCCGGGCGAGCCGGCGCCGCTGATCACTTGGCCGCTGGTGGTGACGCAAGGCCCCGACACCAAGGGCGACAAGCGCGACAATTTCAACCTGGGCATCTACCGCATGCAGGTCACCGGGCGTAACACCACGCTCATGCGCTGGCTCAAGCATCGCGGCGGCGCCCAGCATTATCAGCGTTGGGCCGGTAAGAACCGCGAGCCCATGCCCTGCGCCGTGGTCATCGGCGCTGATCCCGGCACCATCATCGCCGCCGTCACGCCAGTGCCCGAGACCTTGAGCGAATACCAGTTCGCCGGACTGCTGCGCGGCAAAAAGGTCGAATTGGTGGATTGCAAGACTGTGCCTCTGAAGGTCCCGGCGGAAGCCGAGATCGTGCTGGAGGGCCATGTCATGCTGGACGAATTCGGCCCCGAAGGCCCCTACGGAGACCACACCGGCTATTACAACAATGTGGAGGACTTCCCGGTCTTCCGCATCTCGGCCATCACCATGCGCCGCGACCCCATCTATCTGTCCACCTTCACCGGACGCCCGCCGGACGAGCCCAGTGTGCTGGGAGAGGCCCTGAACGAGGTGTTCATCCCCCTGCTGACCCAGCAATTCCCCGAGATCGTCGACTTCTGGCTGCCGCCGGAAGGATGCAGCTATCGCATCGCTGTCGTGAGCATCAAGAAGGCCTATGCCGGCCATGCCAAACGCGTGATGTTCGGCATCTGGAGCTTCCTGAAGCAGTTCATGTACACCAAGTTCGTCATCGTGGTGGATGACGACATCAACTGCCGCGACTGGAAGGACGTCATGTGGGCGGTCAGCACCCGCATGGACCCGGCCCGCGACATCACCGTGGTCGAGGGCACCCCCATCGACTATCTGGATTTCGCCTCGCCCGAATCGGGATTGGGCGGCAAGATCGGCATGGACGCCACCAACAAACTGCCGCCGGAAACCCACCGCGAATGGGGCGTCAAGCTGGGCATGAGCGACGATGTGGTGGAGAAAGTGACGACCCGCTGGGCGGAGTACGGGTTGCCGGGGTCGGGCACGCCCATCTGGAAGTAACGTCCCTTTTTTCGTCACCCCCGCGAAAGCGGGGGTCCATGGTGCAGTGCGCTACCCGGCATGGATTCCCGCTTTCGCGGGAATGACGACAAGGGTCACTTCCACCAGTACAGCGCACCCATCGCCACCACCAGCAGCCAGGGCAGCCAGCCGGGCAGGCCCCGGCGGCGACCTTCGCCGCGCATGGCTTTGACCGTGTCGGGGTGCAGTTTCAGCCCGCCATTCATCATGCTGGTATAGGCCTTCTCGGTCTCGGCAAGCATGCGCGGCAAGCGTTCCAGGGTGGCGACTGCGTTGAACACGGTATCCTTGACCCGCGCCTGGGGACCCAGATTCGAGCGCATCCAGTTTTCGATCAGCGGGCGCGCCAGTTCCCACATGTTGACGCTGGGGTCCAGGGTGCGGCCGACGCCTTCCGCCACCAGCATGCTTTTCTGCAGCATCAGCAATTGGGGCTGGGTCTGCATGGCGAATTGTTCGGTAATCTGGAACAGCTGTCCCAGCAGCTTGGCGATGGAAATCTCATTGATGGCCTTGCCCATGATGGGCTCGCCGATGGAGCGGCAGGCTTGGGTGAAATTGTCCACCGACTTGTCGGCAGGCACAAAGCCCGCCTCGAAATGCACCTCGGCCACGCGGCGGTAATTACCGTTGAGGAAGCCCACCAGCATCTCGCCAAGGAAGCGCCGCGTGCGCAGATCGACCCGGCCCATGATACCGAAATCCACCGCCACCAGATTGCCAGCCGCATCCACGAACAGATTACCGGGATGCATGTCGGCGTGGAAGAAGCCATCGCGGAAGACCATGTTGAAGAAGGATTCGGCGGCCTTTTGCAGCACCGAATCCAACCCGATCCCGGCGGCGACGATGGCGTCTTTTTCGTCCACCGGGATGCCGTAGACCCGCTCCAGCGTCAGCACCCGTTTCGCGGTACGCTGCCAATCGATGGCAGGCACCTGGAAGCTGTCGTCACCGGCAAAGTTCTCGGCCAGTTCGGCGGCGGCGGACGCCTCGAAGCGCAGATCCATCTCAAGCTCGATGGAATCTTCAAAAGTCTGGACGCTTTCCACCATGCGCAGGCGGCGCAGCTTGGGCTGCGTGAATTCGACCCAACCGGCCAGCCAGCGCAGCAATTCGATATCGCGGGCGAACTTCGCCTCGACGCCGGGACGCAGCACCTTGACCGCCACTTCGCGGCCTTCGGCGGTCACGGCGAAATGAACCTGGGCGATGGAAGCGGCGGCCACGGGCTCGTCGTCGAAACTGGCATACAGCTCATCGATGGAAGCGCCCAACTGCTCCTCGATGATGCGGCGCGCTTCCTTGGCCGGGAACGGCGCCAAGCGGTCCTGCAGATGGGACAGATCCGCCGCCATTTCCTCGCCCAGCAGATCGGCGCGGGTGGACAGGGCTTGGCCCAGCTTGATGAAGGTCGGGCCCAGCGCAGTCAGGGCGGCGGCAAGGCGCTCGCCGGGACGGCCGGCATGAATGGGCTTGCGCCCGAACCGCAGCACCGAGGCGAAAACGCGGGCGATGGGCAGATCGACGATATCCAGCGCGTCATGCCGCGCGAGAACCCGCGCGATGGTCAGCATGCGGTGGAGGTTGCGGCTGGCGCGGATCATCGTCTTATAACCGCCAGCCGGAATGGATCGCAGCAATGCCGCCGGACAAATTGCGCACCTCGACCCGCTCGAAGCCAGCGGCGCGGGTCATCTCGGCCATCTCGGCTTGCGCGGGGAACTTGCGGATGCTTTCCACCAGATACTGATACGCCTCGCGGTTGCCGGTGACCATCTGGCCAACGGTCGGCAACACGTGGAAAGAATACATGTCGTAAAACTGCTTTAGCCCCGGCACCACCACCTTGGAGAATTCCAGGCACATGAAGCGGCCACCGGGCTTGAGCACGCGGTAGGCCTCGGCGATGGCCTTGTCCCAATGGGTGACGTTGCGCAGGCAGAACGCGATGGTGTAGCGGTCCACCGAGCGGTCGTCTACCGGCAGGGTCTCGGCATTGCCGCACACCCAGGACAGATCGCCCACCAGATTGCGGTCGAAGCTGCGGTCGCGCCCGACGGCCAGCATCTCCTTGTTGATGTCGCACACCAGAGCCGGACCGCCGCCGCGCTTCTTCCAGCCAAAGGCGATGTCGCCGGTGCCGCCGCCCACGTCCAGAAGCGTCTGGTCAGGTCGGGGCCGCAGCCAGTCCAGGAACGACGCCTTCCACAGGCGATGGACGCCCGCGCTCATGAGGTCGTTCATGAGGTCGTATTTCGGCGCGACGGAGTCGAACACTTCACGCACCATGGAGGCCTTCTCAGCCTCGCCTACGGTCTTGAAGCCGAAATGGGTGGTGCCCTGGCCGGGCTGCTTTTCATCGGTATTCGTCATGGTGGCCGCACCTTAGCCGAAGCGGGCGCGCTGTGCCAGAGCGTGGACGCCGACCTTGGCGTCGACACCAAAGGCGCAACACGGATGGACACGGATATCCACGGATAGACACGGATAAGGAAAAAATAGTCATCCGTGTTCATCCGTGCGTCCGCGCCAGCGGGCATCCGCGTCCATCCGTGTTGCGCACTTAACAATGTTTCCGCAAGGGACGCTGTTGAACGGATGCCCAGCCTCATGCACACTTCCCCCATGCCTGAGCTTCCCGAAGTCGAGACAGTCGCCCGTGGCCTAGCCGCCGTGTGGGAGGGCCGTGTGTTTGCCCGCGTCCTGTGCCGCCGCCCCGATCTGCGCAAGCCGTTCCCCGAGAACTTCGCCGCCCGCCTGACCGGGCGCCGCGTGCTGCGCATGGGGCGCCGCGCCAAGTATCTGGTGGTGACCTTGGACGACGATCTGGTCATGCTGGGCCATCTGGGCATGTCCGGGCGCATGGTCATTTCCAAGGGCCGCAACGAGCCGCCAGGGCCGCACGACCATGTGGAGTTCGTCACCGATGACGGCACCATGGTGACCTTCTGCGACCCGCGCCGCTTCGGCCTGCTGGATCTGTGCCGCGCCTCTGCCCTGGACTCCCACACGCTGATGTCCTGCCTGGGGCCGGAACCCCTGGACGATGCCTTCACCGCCAAGGTGCTGCGCGCCGCTTTGGACGGCAAGGGGACGCCCATCAAGGCGGCGTTGCTGGACCAGAGCGTGGTGGCCGGTTTGGGCAATATCTATGTGAGCGAAAGCCTGTTCCGCGCCGGTATTCTGCCCACAAGGCTGGCGGGCTCGCTGAAAGTCAAGGAAACCGCACTGCTGGTGGACTGCATCAAGGCGGTGCTGGTGGACGCCATCGCCGCAGGCGGCTCGTCACTGAAGGATCACGTGCAGCCGTCGGGTGAATTGGGCTATTTCCAGCACTCCTTCGCTGTCTATGACCGCGAGGGTCAGGGCTGCCCGGACTGTGATTGCGAGGCGTCACAAACGGGCGGCGTTCGCCGCATAGTCCAATCGGGCAGGTCCACTTTCTACTGTGCGAAAAAACAACGTTGATGGTATAGCCCTAATCGCCATGCGGAAGATTATTCTCGTCTCCAGCCTCGTCCTGATCCTCGGCCTTAGCCAACCGGCTGCGGCGGAAGGGTACCTGGGCGTCTATGAGGACCTTCCGCTCGCCCCCGGCCTGACCGAGGTGCATGGCGCCGGGCTCACCTTCGACAGCCCAGCGGGCCGCATCGTCGAAGGTTATGCCAAGGGCGCCGTCAAGGCAGGCGACATCCTGAAATTCTATGCCACCACCCTGCCCCAACTGGGTTGGACGCGCGAAACCGACACGCTGTATCGGCGTGAAGCCGAGATGCTGAAGCTCGACACCGAGCTTGAGGGTCGTGCGCTGGTGGTCCACTTCACCATTTCACCGGAATAATCGTTCCAGGGGAGAGGCAAGCAATGTCGTTCGAGAACATCATCGTCGAGACCCGTGGCCGCGTCGGCCTGCTGACC
>JACMLB010000009.1 GCA_014379805.1 Rhodospirillales bacterium
CCGGCTGGGCCGCGATGTCAACGCCCCGCCGCTGCCGCCCGGCGGCCCCAGGGAAGTGCGCAGCGCCGCCAGCGCCTTTAACGAGATGCAGGGGCGCATCCGCCGGTTCGTTGACGACCGCACTCACATGCTCGCAGCCATTTCCCACGACATGCGCAGCCCCATCACCCGGCTGCACCTGCGCGTCGAGATGCTGCCCGAGGGCGAAGCCCGGACCCGCATGCTGGCCGATTTGGATGAGATGCAGGCCATGGTTTCCTCGACCCTGGAATTCGCTAAGGGTGAGGAAACCGACGAACGGGTCCAGACCATGGATCTGGCGGCGACCCTGGAAGCCATTTGCGACAACACCACCGACATGGGGTTGGCGGCTGACTATGAATGGACGGGGCGGTTGGTCTGCAGTGGCCGGCCATTGGCCCTGAAGCGCGCTTTGGCCAATTTGGTGGAGAACGCCGCCCGCTACGGTGAGAAAGCCATGGTTCACGCCTCGCGCCACGGCAACGAAATCCACGTCGTCGTCGAGGACACAGGCCCCGGCATTCCCAAGGAGAGTATGGAAAAGGTGTTCACGCCGTTCTATCGGGTCGAGCCGTCCCGCAGCCGCAAAACCGGCGGCATCGGTCTGGGATTAACGGTGGCGCGCACCATCATCCGTGCCCATGGCGGCGACATTACCCTGGAAAACAAGGCCGAAGGCGGGTTGCGGGCGGTGGTATCCTTGCCGCAAGACCGCAATGGCGAGTGAGGGAACGGCGCCATGAACATTCTGATCGTCGATGACGACCGCGAAATCGCCAGTCTGGTGTCCGAGTTCCTGTCCCAGCACGGCTTCCAGGTGGAAGCCGTCGGTGATGGTCAGGCCATGCGCGAGGCGTTGGCGCGAAACCGCTTCGATCTGGTTATCCTGGATTTGATGCTGCCGGGCGAAGATGGCCTGTCCCTGTGCCGCTTCCTGCGCGATACCACGGCGCTTCCCATCATCATGCTGACCGCCATGGGCAGCGAGACCGACCGCGTGGTGGGACTTGAGATGGGGGCCGACGACTACGTTTCCAAACCGTTCAGCGCCCGCGAATTGCTGGCCCGCATCAAGGCGGTCCTGCGCCGCAGCACACGTCGGGACGACGACAGCGCCGTGGCGGCCCCAGCCGAAGTGCTGGAGTTTTCCGGGTGGCGTCTGGAAACCGGACGGCGCCAGTTACATTCCGCCGATGGGGTGCTGGTGGAACTGACCAGCGGCGAGTTCGACTTGCTCCACGCTTTCCTGACCAATCCCCGGCGCGTGCTTAACCGCGACCAATTGCTGGACCTTGCGCGGGGACGGGTATCCGGCCCATTCGACCGCACCATCGACGTCCAGGTCGGACGCCTGCGCCGCAAGTTGGAAACCGACCCCAAGAAGCCCGAAATCCTGAAAACCGTGCGTGGGGGCGGCTACATGCTGGCGACCGAGGTCGTCAGCACGCAGTGACCCAACGAGCGTGGGCGGGCAACCGTCCTGCGGCTGCCCGCTTTATGCCTCAGGCCAGGGCCGTTTCAGGCTCGTCCACGGCGATAGCCATGACGGGCACGTTGGCCGGGACGATCAGCGTCGCCTCGGTTGCCGCCACCACTTGCTCCACCGTCACCCCAGGCGCCACTTCACGCAGCACCAGACCGTCGTCGGTCGGCTCGATGACCGCCATTTCGGTGATCACCAGGCTGATGCGGCGAACCGAGGTCAGCGGCAGGTTGCAGCGCTTGAGAATCTTCGGCGCACCCTTGGCGGTGTGCGTCATGGCAACGATGACACGGCGCGCGCCGGTCACCAGATCCATGGCGCCGCCCATGCCGGGGACCATCTTGCCGGGGACCATCCAGTTTGCCAGCTGGCCCAGTTCGTCCACCTGCAGGCCACCCAGAACGGTGACGTCCAGATGGCCGCCACGGATCAAGCCGAACGACATGCAGCTGTCGAAGGCTGCCGCACCCGGCAATGCGCCCACCGGCCCACCGCCCGCATCCGTCAGGTTCTCGTTGCGATAGCCTTTGGCGGGCACCGGGGCCAGACCGATCAGGCCGTTCTCGGACTGGAAGCAGACATCGACGCCAGCGGGAAGATAGCGGGCGACGGTGGTCGGCAAGCCGATGCCAAGATTGACCAGATTGCCGCTTTGAAGCTCAAGCGCGACGCGCTTGGCGATCAAGACTTTCTCGTCCATGTCATTGCCCCTTTTCGATGAGAAGGTCCACCAGCACGTGGGGCGTCACCACGTGGTCGGGCGAGATTTCGCCCACCGGGACAATTTCCGTCGGCTCGGCGATCACGGTGTCGCCCGCCATGGCCATGATCGGGTTGAAGTTGCGCGCGGTCAGGGCGTATTGCAGATTGCCTTGGTAATCGGCGCGATGGCAGCCGATCAGGGCGAAGTCGGCCTTGATGGGCAGTTCCAGCAGGAACACCTTGCCCTCGATCTCAACCGTCCGCTTGCCGTCCGCGGCCAAGGTGCCGACGCCGGTGGGGGTCAAGACGCCGCCCAGGCCAAAGCCACCCGAACGGATGCGCTCGGCCAAAGTGCCCTGGGGCACCAATTCCACCTCGGTCTCGCCGGCAATCATCTGCCGCTGGGTTTCGGGGTTAAGGCCGATATGGGTGGTGATCAGCTTGCTGATGGCCTTGACGGCAATCAGCTTGCCGATGCCCGTGCCCGGCAACGCCGTGTCATTGGCGATGACGGTCAGGTTCTTGCGGCCCTGACGGACCAGTTCGTCGATCAGGCGATGGGGACTGCCCACCCCCATGAAACCGCCGATCAGAAGCGTCGCCCCATCGGGGATACGCTCGGCGGCGACGGCTACGGATGTTGCTTTGTGAAACATGATGCCTCCTAGCGGGCGAGCCAGCCGCCGTCGACGGGCAGCGCGGTTCCAGTGATGTTAGCCGCAGCCTCGCCTGCCAGGAAGACGGCTAGCGCCCCCAATTGCTCGACGGAGGTGAAGCGGGCCGAGGGCTGCTTTTCCAACAGCAGTGCGCGACCGGCTTCGGCGACGGAAATGCCTTCATTCTTGGCGCGGGTGTCGATCTGCGCCTGGACCAGCGGCGTCAGCACCCAGCCGGGGCAGATGGCGTTGCAGGTGATCGCCGTCTCGGCGTTCTCCAGCGCCACCACCTTGGTCAGGCCGATGACGCCATGCTTGGCGGCCACGTAGGCGGATTTGTTGGCCGAGCCGACCAGCCCATGCACGGAGGCGACGTTGATGATGCGTCCCCAGCCGCGCGCCTTCATGCCGGGCAGGGCCTTGCGCGTGGTGTGGAAGACCGACGACATGTTGATGGCGATGACGGCATCCCAACGGTCGGCGGGAAAGTCTTCCACCGGCGAGACATGCTGGATGCCGGCGTTGTTGACCAGGATATCCAGGCCGCCCAAGCGGGCTTCCGCGTCGGCGACCAGCGCCTCGCACTCTACCGCCTTGGACAGATCGGCGGCGTTATAGGCCACCTCGACCCCGAATTCCTTGGCCAGATCGGCACGCAGCGTCTCGATGGCGCCAGCGTCGCCAAAGCCGTTCAGCATCACTGACACGCCCTCGGCGGCCAGAGCACGGGCGATCCCCAGACCGATACCGCTGGTCGATCCCGTGACGATGGCTTTGCGTCCCTTAAGCATGATGACCCTCTCTTGGTTCAGGCGGGCTTGCCCGCCAGACGGCGGACAATCCCACAAGCAAGTTTCTATTTCTTTGCTGAGCGAGCTAAACGAGGCCGGTCAGGTAGTAGGTCAGGATGACCACGAACACCGCCGCGGTCTTGATGCAGGTGATGGCGAAGATGTCCTTATAGGATTGGATATGCGTCAGTCCGGTGACCGCCAGCAGGGTGATGACCGCGCCGTTATGGGGCAGCGTATCCATGCCGCCGCTGGCCATGGCCGCCACGCGGTGCAGCACTTCCAGCGGAATGTTGGCGGCGTTGGCCGCCGCGATGAATTGCTCGGACATGGCCGCCAGAGCGATGCTCATACCGCCAGAAGCCGAGCCGGTGATGCCGGCCAGGGTGGTGACGGTGATGGCCTCGTTGACCAGCGGGTTGGGAATGGACTTCAAGGCGTCCTTGATGATGAGGAAGCCGGGCAATGCCGCGATGACCGCACCGAAGCCGTATTCCGACGCGGTGTTCAGCGACGCCAGCAGCGAGCCGGAGATGGCCGCCTTGCTGCCCTCGGCGAACTTGCCGGCAAGCACCTTCCACGAGAACAGGGCCACGGTCAGGATGCCAAGCACCAGGGCCGCTTCCACCGACCAGATGGCCAGGAACTTGCTGACCGGCTGCACCACCACTTTGCCGCCGGGGCTCAACAGGACTTCGCTGTTGCCGGTGCCATAGATGGCCGGGCCGACCCACTGGGTGAAAGCCAAATTGGCGAAGCCGACCACGAACAGCGGGGAAATGGCTATCAGCGGGCGGGCGATTTTGCCCTGGGCCACCACTTCCGGCTCGTTGATGTGGTTCTTGCCATAACCTTCGCCGGCAGCGCGCGCGGTGCGCAGGCGCCAGTTCAGATAAAGGATACCGGTGACCAGGATGAAGATGCCGCCGATGGTGCCCAGGATCGGGGCGGCCATGCCGGTGGTCTTGAAGAAGGTGGTGGGGATGATGTTCTGGATTTGCGGAGTGCCCGGCAGCGCATCCATGGTGAAGGTGAAGGCACCCAGGGCGATGGTGGCGGGGATCAGGCGCTTAGGAATATCGCTCTGGCGGAACATTTCAGCGGCAAACGGATAGACCGCGAAGACCACCACGAACAGCGACACGCCGCCATAGGTCAGCAGCGCGCCGACCACCACGATGGACAGCACCGCGCGCTCACGCCCGACAACCTTGATGACGGCGCTGACGATGGAGCGGGCAAAGCCCGACATTTCGATGACCTTGCCGAACAGGGCGCCCAGCATGAAGACGGGGAAATAATTCTTAATGAAGGCGACCATGCTGTCCATGAACAGGCCGCTATAAATAGGCAGGACAGCCTGGGGGTCGGTCAAAAGTACCGCACCAAGGGCGGCGATAGGGGCAAATAAAATAACGCTAAAGCCTCGATAGGCTACAAACATCAAAAATGCCAATGCGGCGATGGCTACAATAAAACTCATCTGGCGTCTCCTCTTTGCCGCCTCAAGGCGGTCGCTTCCGCGGGAACAACAGCAATTGCCGTGCCAGCAGCTCTGGCGAAAAACAGGCGAGCATTGCTGTCAGTTATTGCAATGCAACATTTTGCTGCACCGCCGAAGACGTCTGGCATCCCGGACAATCATGTACACTTGCGGGAACGAACTGGCGGAGTTGCCTGATTGCATGCGTCTGCCGAAGCGGACATAGTGGCGCCAACGGCACCAGTGGGGACCCAGATGTTTGAACTTACCGACACCCACGTCAGGTTGCAGGCGGTGCAGTCCCTTTTCGACCATTTGTCTGAGATCAGCGAGGGCATGATCGTGGTCGACCGCCACGCCCGCATTGCTTGGCTGGACGAAAAATACAAGGCGCTGCTTGGTGTCACCGACGCCGCCATCGGCAAGGTGGTCGAGGACGTCATCCCCAACAGCCGGCTGCGTCAGGTCATCGCCACGGGCAAGCCGGTGGTGCTGGACAGCATGGGATTCGGCAACCGGTCCATGGTGGTGGTGCGGCTGCCCCTACGCAACGCGGCGGGCGAGGTTGACGGCGCCATGGGCATGGTGCTTTACGACCGCGCCGAATACATCAAGCCGCTGTTCAACAAGCTGTTCAAACCCTATGAGGAACCTCGTCCGACCCAGGGCGACCGGCGCTCGCGCTATGGCTTCAGTGACTTCCTGGGCGACAGCGCGGCGGCGCGCGAGGCCCAGCGCCGTGCGGCCCGTGCGGCCGAATTCGATACCACCGTCCTGTTGCTGGGGGAAACCGGCACCGGCAAGGAACTGATCGCCCACGCCATCCATGGCGCCAGTTGCCGTGCCGGCAAGCCGTTCGTCAGCATCAACGTGGCCGCTATTCCTGAAAACCTGCTGGAAGCTGAATTCTTCGGCGTGGCGCCGGGCGCCTATACGGGGGCCGACCGGCGCGGGCGCGACGGCAAATTCACCCTGGCCGATGGCGGCACGGTGCTGTTGGACGAAATCGGCGACATGCCGCTGTCGCTCCAAACCAAATTGCTGCGCGTGCTGCAGGAACGGGAAGTGGAACCGCTGGGCTGCAATCAGGTCCAGCGCGTGGATGTGCGCGTCATCGCCGCCACCAGCCGCGACCTGTCCGAGCGGGTGCGCAGCGGAGACTTCCGCGCCGATCTTTACTACCGCCTGAACGTGATCCCCATCGTCCTGCCGCCGTTGCGCCAGCGCCGCCAGGACATCACCGCCCTGGCCAACAATTTCGTCGCCTCGTTCCGCCGCGAGAATGGCCGTGGGCCGACGGAAATCAGCGACGCGGCCATTGCCCGGTTGAAGGCCCATGAATGGCCGGGCAATGTGCGTGAACTGCAAAACGCCGTGCAGCAGGCCTGCGCCTTTTGCGACCGGGAAATGCTGACGCCCAATGATTTCGAGACCGCGTTGCCAGCCCCGGCCAACACCGGGGTTGCCACGCTGGCGGCTGCGGTGGAACGGGCCGAGCGGGCGGCAATCGCCGAAGCGCTGGCGACCGCCGGGGGCAACAAGACCGATGCCGCGCGGTTGCTTGGCATCTCGCGCGCGTCGTTTTACGAACGCCTGAAGGCGCGGGCCCTGACCTAGTTACTTCTCGACGACAAACCGGAAGATCAGCTGCGGCGGGACCTTGCCGGGGGTCAGCACGAAGCCGACCCGCTTGGCGCCGTCCGCAATGGCCGCCAGTTTCTCCGGGGTATCGCTCGCCAGGTAAACCACCACCGGGGCCATGACGTGCTGGACCTCGGGGTCCAAATGGCCGTCGGCGACGATGGCCTCTGACAGACCGTGTTCCGCAGCCTGGGCATCGCTGGCGAATTCGCCCGAATCCTTGATGGCATCCACGATGGGGCGCGCGCTCTCAGCCGCCATGGCGATGTGGGCACGGTCCAAGCCAAAGGTCAGCAGATACGGCACAGCCGCCTCACCCTCGGCGTCCATCTTCAGGAAAAATTGCACCACGTCAGCCATGTCCGATCCTTCGTCCGCCAGCGGTAATGCCGGGGATTTAGCATGGAAAATGGCCCACGGCCAGATGACGGCTGATGGGCGTCCACCCGTATCGTGTGGTGACAAAAAAACCCGCCCGGCTTTCACCGGGCGGGCCATGGGCACAGGGTCAATCAGTGGTTGGACGCGGCTGCCGCGCCGATGCCGGTCTGGGACCGCACATACTGGTCGCCATAGGCCGCACGCTCGGCCTCAGCCGAGTGGCTGCGGTCCAGCTTGGACACCACGATGGTGACCAGGAAAGCCAGGGTCATGGAGAACAAGGCCGGCTGCTCGTAGGGGAAGATGGGCGCCGGGTTGTCCAGCACCACTACCCAGACCGCCTTGGACAGAACCACCAAGGTCACCGCCGACACCAGACCGGCCACGCCGCCATACAGGGCGCCGCGAGTGGTCAGGCCCTTCCAATACATGGACAGGATCAGCACCGGGAAGTTGGCCGAGGCCGCGATGCCGAAGGTCAGACCCACCAGGAAGGCGACGTTTTGCTTCTCGAACATGATACCCAGAACCACCGCCAGCACGCCCAGCAGCAGCGAGGCCAGCTTGGACACCCGCATTTCTTCCTGCTCAGTGGCCTTGCCCTTGCGGATGACGCGGGCATAGATGTCGTGGGAAATGGCCGAGGCACCGGCTAGGGCCAGACCCGACACCACCGCCAGAATGGTGGCGAACGCGACCGCCGACAGGAAGCCCAGGAACATATCGCCGCCCAGGGCCTTGGCCAGATGCATCACCGGCATGTTGCCGCCGCCGATCAGCTTGCCGCCCACCTTGCCGCCTTCGAAGAAGTCGGGGTTGGTGCCGACGATGGTGATGGCCGCTAAGCCCAGCACGCACACGATCAGGAAGAAGAAGCCGATCAGGCCCGAGGCCACGAACACGCTTTTGCGCGCTTCCTTGGCATTGGGAACGGTGAAGAAGCGCATCATGATGTGCGGCAGGCCGGCGGTGCCGAACAGCAGGCCCAGGGACAGCGACACGGCGGAAACCGGGTCGGCCAGCATGGAGCCCGGCCCCATGATCTTGACGCCCTCTTTATGGGAGTTGATGGCGCTGCGGGCCATGGCTTCCAGGCTGAAGCCAAAGTGATTCAACGCCAGCAGCATCAGCACAATGCCGCCGCCCAGCAGCAGCACGGCCTTGATGATTTGCACCCAGGTGGTGGCGATCATGCCGCCGAAGGTGACGTAGACCACCATGAGGACGCCGACCACGATCACCGCCACATTGTAGTCCAGGCCGAACAGCAATTTGATCAACTGACCGGCGCCGACCATCTGAACGATCAGATAGAAGCACACCACCGTCAGCGAGCCCATGGCCGCGAAGGTGCGGATCTTGGATTGGTCAAGCCGGTAGGACGCAATGTCGGCGAATGTGAAGCGGCCAAGATTGCGCAAGCGCTCGGCGATCAGGAACAGGATGATCGGCCAGCCCACGAAGAAGCTGATGGTGAAGATGAAGCCGTCAAAGCCCTTGGCAAACACCAGGCTGGACAGCCCCAGCAGGGTGGCCGCCGACATGTAGTCGCCGGCAATGGCAAGGCCGTTCTGGAAGCCGGTGATGCCGCCGCCTGCGGTATAGAAATCGGCGGCGGTGCGGGTCCGGCTGGCGGCCCAATAGGTAATGCCCAGGGTCAACACCACGAAGGCCACGAACATGCCGATGGCGGTCACGTTGATGGGCTGCTTTTCCACCATGCCCACATCGGCGGGAGCGGCAAATGCGGGCAAAGCCACGGTCACGGCCAGCAGGGCCGCCAAGGATGCAAGAGTTTTGAAGTTCATTTCAGCGACTCCCGCACCACGTCGTTGTTCAACTCCTCGAAGGCGCCATTGGCGAAGTGGGAATACACCCCGGTCAGCAGCCACGAGACGACGATGATGGCGGCACCCACCGGCACGCCGATGGTCAAAGCAGAGCCTTCCGACAGCGGCGTGTGCAACAGGCCGGGGGCGAAGGCAACAACCATCATGAAGGTGTAATAGGACACCAGCACCAAGGCGGACAGGATTGCCGCCAGCCGGCCCCGGCGCTTGACCAGGGTCTGGAATTTCGGGTTTTGGCGCACCCGCTCGTAAATGGGATCGGACATGGTCTCCTCCGGAGAAAGGCTCGTTTTGATTGGGCCGGGGTATTTTCCGCACGGCCAGCCACTTGCCCTACCATGAGACCTTTGCGGAAATTTCCGCGAATTGTGACCAATTGTTTCCGCCACCCACGGGTCACGGAAAGTATTGAGCCCAAGCGCCGGACATGGAACCATGGGGCGTCCTTATCCCCGATCGGTGTCCTGCTTCATGCTGCGCTCCCGGCTGTTTCTCCGGTTGTTCTCGACGGTGCTGTTCATTCTTGGACTGTTCTCGTCTGCGGCCTATTTGTTTTCTGTGCCGCTGATCGAGGAAAAAGCCTACGAGATCGAGCTGGATGCCAGCCGCACCATCCTGGATAACGTGTTCGAGCTGGTCAGCAAGATCCGTGGCGGCCTGGACGAACAGCGCGCCATCACCGTGGAATCCTATAAGGCGCAGTTGCGCAACGTGGTGTCCCTGGCCGCCGGCTATGTGGAATACGTGTTCAGCCGCATGGACCGGGGCGAAATTACCGAGGCCGAGGCACGACGCTTGGTGTTCGAGGGTCTGAAGGCGTTCAAATACGGCAATGACGATTATATCTGGGTCACCGATTACAATTCAGTGATCCTGTCCCACCCCGACCCCACCTTCCAGGGCCGCGACGTTTCGGATTTACGCGACGACAACGGGGCACGCATCCTCGCCACCATCATCGCCACGGCGCGGCGGGATGGCGAGGGCTTCCATACCTATCCCTGGCAACGGCTGAACACCGCCGAACCCATCCAAAAAATGTCTTATTTCCGCGATATGCCCCATCGCGGCATCGTGGTGGGCGCGGGAACCTATGTGGCGGACATCGACGCCGAGGTCGACCGCCGCAAGGCCGAGGCCATCGAGGATTTGCGCCAAGCCCTGCGCAACATCCGCATCGCACGCACCGGCTATGTCTATATCTTCGACGCCGCCAACAACATGGTCATCCACCCCAATTCCAACATCGAAGGTACCGCCTTCGGCGCCCTGCTGAATCCCACCACGGGCCGGCCCATCAGCGAAGATTTGAAGGTCGCCGCCGCGAACAGCACTCACCTGACATATCTGTGGGACAAGCCCAAAGACCCCGGCAATTACGCCCATGAGAAAATCAGCTGGGTGCGCCATTTCGACGGCTTCGACTGGTACATCGCCTCATCGGTTTACGTGGAAGAATTGCGCCGGTCGTCCGACGTGCTGGGCAACCGCATCCTGATGATCGCGCTCGCCATCATGCTGCTGGGCGGCGGCTTGGGCTATTGGGGCTCACGCTGGCTGGTCCGCCCGCTGCACCGGCTGGCCGAGACCGCCGCCTTGGTGCGCGCCGGTGATCTGAACGCCGAAAGCGGCATCGTGCGCGACGACGAAATCGGGCTGCTGGCCCAGGCCTTCGACGGCATGGTGCGCCGCGTGCGCGACAACATCGCCACCCTGGACACCCGCGTCACCGAACGTACCATGGCGCTGGAGGACATCGAGGTCCGCCAACGCCTGATCCTGGACGCCATGCCGGCCTCCATCGCCTATCTGGACAGCCAGGAACGCGTGCGCTTCGCCAATCTGCATTGGGCCGATTTGGTGCGCCGTGACAAGGACAGTCTGATCGGCGAAACCCTGCAAAGCCTTGTGGGGCGGCGGGCTTACGCCAATCTGCTGCCCCATCTGGAACGCACCCGTGTTGGGGCCGACGCCACCTTCGAATACTCCTTCCCCCGCGATGGCCGCACCTGGGTAACCAAGAATTCCCTGATCCCACACATTGGTGCCGATGGCGCCAGCATGGGGCTGTTCGTGCTGTCGCTGAATGTCACCGACGAACGCGAGACCGAGCGGCAATTGATGGAGGCGCAGCGCCTGAAGGCGGTGGGTCAATTGGCCGGCGGGCTGGCCCACGACTTCAACAATTTGCTGTCCATCATCCTGGGCAATCTGGCGGCGGCGCGGGAGAAATACGTAGCCGTGGACGGGCTGGACACCTATCTGGAACCGGCCCAGCGGGCCAGCCGGCGCGGCGCCGGCATCACCAGCCGCCTGCTGGCCTTCTCGCGCCAGCAACCGCTGAAGCCCGAACCGGTGGAAGTGTGCGGGCTGGTGGGCGAGATCGCAGTGCTGCTGCGCCGCTCGCTGCCCGATTCCATCACCCTGACCGTGCCCGGCGAGGACATGCGCTGCTGGGCCATCGCCGATCAGAACCAGTTGGAAAACGCCCTGGTCAATCTGGTGCTCAACGCCCGTGATGCCATGCCTCATGGCGGCAACCTTGCCATCACCGTGGCCGTGCGCACCATCGACGAACTGGTGGTGTTCGACGAAAAAGTGGCGCCCGACGATTACCTGGAAATCCGCGTCACCGACACCGGCAAGGGCTTTGCCCCGGAAGCCCTGGCCCGCGCCTTCGAGCCGTTTTTCACCACCAAGGAACTGGGCTCGGGCTTAGGCTTGTCCATGGTCTACGGCTTCGTCAAACAGTCGCGCGGCTACATCCACATCGACAGTGAACCGAACATAGGCAGCACCGTCACCATCCTGCTGCCCCGTGCCGAACCGGCGCCGCTGGCCTTCGAGACCTTGCAGCCGGCCCTTGACCTGGACGCCCGCTGGCACGGGCAATTGGCCCTGGTGGCCGAGGATAATGACGATGTCCGCCAAGTGATGCGCCAGCAATTGGTGGATCTGGGCTTCTCGGTGGTGGAAGCGGAAAGCGGGGACGAGGCCGCGCTTCTGGTGGACCAGATCGAAGATTTGCAATTGGTGGTCTCGGATATCGTCATGCCCGGTCTGTCGGGCATCGATCTGGCGCGGCGGCTGCGGGCCAGCCATCCGGCGGTCAAGGTCGTGCTGGTCAGCGGCTTTTCCGTGGACAGCGCCGCCGACATGACGGATTTGGTGGTTCTGAGAAAACCCTGGGACAAGCAGGAATTGGTCGAAGCCATCCGGCGAGACCCCACGAGGATTGCATGATGGTAAGCCGCAAAAGCCTGTACCTGATCGAGGACGACGCCGACATCCGCCGGTTGGTCTGCGAAGTGCTGGAAGGCTATGGCTACGCGGTAACCGCCTTCGGCAGCGGACGCGACGCACGCCAAGCCATCCAGCGCGACCCGCCCGATTTGTGCATCGTCGATCTGGGCCTGCCCGACATGGACGGCCTGACTTTGGTGCGCGAATTATGGGAAGACGTGCGCTTCGGCGTCATCATCCTGTCGGGCCGCGCCGGGGTGTCGGACCGGGTGCTGGGGCTGGAACTGGGCGCCGACGACTACATCGTCAAACCGTTCGAGCCGCGGGAACTGGTCGCCCGCGTCAACACCGTCATCCGCCGCCGCGAGCAATTGGTGGTCTCCGCCGCAAGCGGTCCGTCCGCCCGCGCCCGCTTCGCCGAATGGACCTTCGATCTGGGCAATCTGACCCTGACCGCCACCGACGGCCGCCAAGAAAGCCTGACCGCCGCCGAAGCCAACCTGCTGGTCGCCCTGCTGCGCGCCCCCAAGCGGGTGCTGTCACGCGAGCAATTGCAGGGGCCAGACACCGACCGCGACGACTTCCCCTATGACCGCTCTATCGACGTTCGCATATCGCGCATCCGCAAAAAGATAGAGGGCGATTCCAAACCGCGCCTAATTAAGACGGTGTATGGCGCGGGGTATCTGTTCACGGCGGATGTGAGCTGGGGTTAATTGCCCAGTGCAGCCTCGACCGCCGCCGGATTGTGGGCGATGACCAGCAGATAGGCGCGGGCGGCGCGGTCAGGACGGCGGCGTCTTTGTTCCCAATCCTGCACGGCGCGCACATCCAGGCCGAAACGGCGGCAGAAGGCGGGGCGGGTCAGGCCCAGACCCTTGCGGATGGCTTCCACGTCAATATCGTCGGGAATAGTAACCTCGTGGGTGACAAGGTCGTTCCGCCCGCCCTTGGCGTGGACCAGGGCTTCGTTGAGCGAACCCAGCAGTTCGTCGGCAAACTCGCCCATGTCTATCTCCTGCTCTTCCAACTGGCCTTGATGGCCTCTACCACTGCCCGCATGGCCTTGCGGTCGTCGCCGGATAAATCGGCCTTCTCGTTCTTGGCGTAGATGGTCAACGCGTAAAGTGGCGTCGCATCGGAGTGATAGAAAAATAGATCACCCGCGCGCCGCCCGATTTCCCTTTACCCTTGGCGGCAAAGCGGACCTTCCGGATGCCCCCAAGGTCTTCCATCACATCGCCCGCCTCGGGATTGGCGGCCAGATAGTCCACCAGCGCCTCCCGTTCCTCGGCACTCAGCAACTTTTCCACGCGCCGGGTAAAGACCGTGGTTTCGACGATGGTGATGCGCTTGCCGTTCATATGGTGATGGTGCGGCATTGCCGCAATACCGTCAAGAGGAAGTCCCCCAGCAACATTTCGTCATATTCCGGAGAAAGTTAGGCAACGCTGGCCTGATAGATCCCTTGGCCAAGCCGCAACCAGCGGCAGGCAGCATAGCCAAGGGAGAATGTCCAAATGGGCGCCACAGATCCGTACGAGCGCGACCTTCATAAGAACGCCGCTAATTTCGTCGCACTCACTCCGCTGACTTTCCTGGAGCGCGCCGCCTCGGTATATCCCGAGCGCATTGCCGTGATCCATGGCAGTGTCCGCCGCAGCTGGGCCGAGACCTTCGCCCGCTGCCGCCGCCTTGCCTCGGCCCTGGCCGCGCGCGGCATTGGCCGCAGCGACACCGTGGCCGTGCTGGCCGCCAACACACCTGAACTGTTCGAGGCCCATTTCGGTGTGCCGGTGACCGGCGCCGTGCTGAACGCCATCAACACCCGCCTGGATGCAGAAGCCATCACCTTCATCCTGGCCCATGCCGAGGCCAAGCTGCTGATTGTCGACCGCGAGTTCTCGAAGGTGGCGAAGAAGGCCCTGGCCGGGCTGGACCATGCCATTCCGGTGATCGACATCGACGACCCCAGCTATACGGGCGGCGAGATGATCGGCGAGATGAATTACGAGCAATTGCTGGCCCAAGGTGATCCCGAACACCCCTGGACCACGCCCACCGATGAGTGGCAGTCCATTGCGCTGAACTACACCTCGGGCACCACCGGCAATCCCAAGGGCGTGGTCTACCATCACCGCGGTGCCTATCTGAACGCCGTGTCCAACGCGTTGTCCTGGAATATGGGCGAGGCGCCGGTCTATCTGTGGACCCTGCCCATGTTCCACTGCAACGGCTGGTGCTTCCCCTGGACCATGGCGGTGACCGCCGGCACTAGCGTGTGCCTGCGCCATGTGCGCGTGGACGCCATCCTGGGCGCCATCCGCGATGAAAAGGTCACCAATTTCTGCGGCGCGCCCATCGTGCTGAACATGATCAACAACGCGCCAGCCGACCAAAAGACCGGCATCTCGCATCCGGTCAAGGTGATGACCGCCGGTGCCGCCCCGCCCGCCGCCGTCATCGCCGGCATGGAGCGCATGGGCTGGGAAGTCACCCATGTCTATGGCCTGACCGAGAGTTACGGCCCCACCGTGGTCTGCGTCTGGCACGACCGCTGGAATGCGCTGTCCCTGGACGAAAAAGCCACCATCAAATCCCGCCAGGGCGTACGCGGTCCCATGTTGGAAGCGGTCATGATTGCCGATCCCTTCACCCTGGAGCCGGTGCCGAAAGATGGCCGGACCATGGGCGAGATCTTTATGCGCGGCAACAACGTCATGAAGGGCTACCTCAAGAACCCCGCAGCCACCGACGAGGCGTTCAAGGGCGGCTGGTTCCATACCGGCGATCTGGCCGTGTGGCACGCCGACGGCTATGTGGAGATCAAGGACCGTTCCAAGGACATCATCATCTCGGGCGGCGAGAACATCTCGTCCATCGAAGTGGAAGACGTGCTGTACCGCCACCCGGAAATCATGGAAGCCGCCGTGGTGGCGCGCCCCGACGAGAAATGGGGCGAGACCCCCTGCGCCTTCGTTAATCTGAAGGACGGCGCCACGGCCACCGAGGTGGACATCATGGCGTTCTGCCGCGACCACATGGCCCACTTCAAAGTGCCGCGCACCATCGTCTTCGGGCCGCTGCCCAAGACCTCCACCGGCAAGGTCCAAAAATTCGTCCTGCGTCAGCAGGCCAAGGAGATTTGACAGGCTGCGACCACCCTTTTTCCTCGTCACCCTCGCGAAAGCGGGGGTCCATGCCGGGTCTCGCAATAGAGCCAGCCACTGAAACGTGGAGGCTACGGCAACCATGGATTGCCACTTTCGCGGGAATGACGAGGGGAAGTTGAATTTTCCCGCACCCTGTTAAGCCATGTAAGGGAGCCTAAACCAATGAAAGTCCTCGTCGCCGTCAAGCGCGTCATCGATTACAACGTCAAAATCCGGGTCAAGGCTGACAATTCGGGAGTGGAGACGGCGAACGTCAAGTTCTCCATGAACCCCTTCGACGAAATCGCCGTCGAAGAGGCCGTCCGCCTGAAGGAAGCCGGCAAGGCGACCGAGATCGTGGTGGTCTCCATGGGGGCCGCCTCGTCGCAGGAAACCATCCGTACCGCTCTCGCCATGGGCGCCGATCGCGGCATCCTGGTGCAGACTGACGATGAACTTCAGCCGCTGGCCGTGGCCAAGCTGCTGAAGGCCGTCGTCGATAAAGAGCAGCCGGGTCTGGTCATCCTGGGCAAACAGGCCATCGACGACGACTCCAATCAGACCGGCCAGATGCTGGCGGCGCTGCTGGGCTGGGCTCAGGGCACGTTCGCGTCCAAGGTCACCGTCAACGCCGGCAGCCTGGACGTCACCCGCGAGGTTGACGGCGGTCTTGAGACCATCACCCTCAAACTGCCCGCGGTGGTGACCAGCGATCTGCGTCTGAACGAGCCGCGCTACGCCTCGCTGCCCAACATCATGAAGGCGAAGAAGAAGCCCATCGACACCCTGGCTCCGGCCGATCTGGGTGTGGATACCGCGCCCCGTCTGGTGACCATCAAGGTGGAAGAGCCGCCCAAGCGCAAGGCCGGCATCAAGGTGCCGGACATCGCCGCCCTGGTCGACAAGCTGAAGAACGAAGCGAAGGTGATCTGAGATGGCCATTCTCGTCCTCGCCGAGCATGAGGCTGGCGCGCTGAAGGCCGCCACCCTCAACACCGTCACCGCCGCCAGCCAGATGGCCAAGGCGAGCGGTTCGGACGTTCACGTGCTGGTCGCCGGCCTTGGCGTCGCCGCCGTGGCCGAAGCCGCCGCCAAGGTGGCCGGTGTGGCCAAGGTGCTGGTGGCCGATGACGCCGCCTATGCCCACCAACTGGCCGAGCCGCTGTCGGCCCTGCTGGTAAGCCTCGCTAAAGGCTATGCCGCCGTGCTGGCGCCCGCCACCGCCACCGGCAAGAATGTGCTGCCCCGCGTGGCCGCGCTTCTGGATGTGGCCCAGGTGTCGGACATCTGCGCCGTGGTGTCGGCTGATACCTTCGTGCGCCCCATCTATGCCGGCAACGCCCTGGCCACCGTGCAGTCCAAGGATGCCATCAAGGTGGTGACCGTACGCACCACCGGCTTCGAAGCCGCAAGCGCCACCGGCGGTTCGGCTGCGGTTGAAGCGGTGGCAAGCGTCGGCAATCCCGGCCTGTCCAGCTTCGTGTCGCAACAGCTATCCAAGTCCGAGCGGCCCGAGCTGACCAGCGCACGCATCATCATCTCGGGCGGTCGCGGCATGCAGTCGGGCGACAATTTCCACCTGCTGGAAAAGGTCGCCGACAAGCTGGGTGCCGCCGTGGGTGCTTCGCGCGCCGCCGTGGATGCGGGCTTCGTGCCCAACGATCTGCAGGTCGGTCAGACCGGCAAGATCGTGGCGCCGGACCTGTATCTGGCGGTCGGTATCTCGGGTGCCATCCAGCATCTGGCCGGCATGAAGGACTCTAAAGTCATCGTCGCCATCAACAAGGACGAAGAGGCGCCGATCTTCTCGGTGGCCGATTACGGCTTGGTGGCGGATTTGTTCAAGGCGCTGCC
>JACMLB010000068.1 GCA_014379805.1 Rhodospirillales bacterium
CGCCGTGGGATCTCACGAGGTCGGTCAACCCAGGCGGTGTGCGCTAACACACCGCCTGGGGATCATATGGGGCTGGCGGAAGACACAAGGGATCTCCGCTTGGCACACCGTGTCAGAACTGGACTCCAATGTGCCAGGATGAGATCCCTCGCGTTCGCTCGGGATGACAAACTATCAGAAAATCAACGACCTGCCCCTTAGCGGGCATCGTTAGTTAACCACAGAGACACAGAGACACAGAGACACAGAGACACAGAGACACAGAGACACAGAGACACAGAGACACAGAGACACAGAGATACCGAGCAAGCGGAACCCGATCGGGCTCCGTCTGAATTTGACTGGTGGCGGCCGCAAGAACACGCTGCCGCTGCCTTTGCATAGGCAAACGTGCTCGCCGACGGTCCCCGCGAATCCGCGATGAACCAAACAAAAAGCCCCACCGTTGCCGGCAGGGCTTGCTGTTCGTACCGTAGGATTAATCCTCGCGGTGAGTGCGCTCCTGGCGCTCGTGGCGTTCTTGCGCCTCGATGGACAGTGTCGCGATGGGGCGGGCTTCCAGGCGGCGGATGGTGATGGGTTCGCCGCTTTCCTCGCAATAACCGTACGAGCCGTTGGCGATGCGCTCAAGGGCGGCATCGATCTTGGCGATCAGCTTGCGCTCGCGGTCGCGGGTCCGCAGTTCCAGCGCACGGTCGGTCTCGGCCGAAGCGCGGTCGGCAATGTCCGGCTCCTGCATGCCCCCCTCTTGGAGGTGAGCCAGGGTCTCGTCGGACTCACGCAACAGTTCCGAACGCCAAGCCAACAGCTTTTGGCGGAAATATTCCTTCATGATGTCGCTCATGAAAGGCTCTTCGTCGCTTGGACGATAATCCGGCGGCAGAGTGACGGTCATCCGTTTCCCCGATGCAACGATCGATCAAAATTTGCGGGGGAATATATGGGGAGCTTCCTTATGCCGCAAGAGTGTCATTCATCCCAGGCCTCGGAATGTGCGCATGCAACTCTTGCCCGTGGCGATCAGCCGAGCTTGGACAACTTGGCGACTTCGACCTCGGCCCGCAATTCAATCTCGTCCAGAAGGGCGGCAAGGCGCGGATCGGGGCAGTTTTCCCGCCGTGTGCGCACCATCTGCGCCAGATCCATCAGCTTTTCCTTGGGCACGGTTCCCAGCAACAGGCCGTGACGGATCTCTTCCAGCTTGTCGAGAATGTCCTCGCCCCGGCGCAGCATCTTCTTGCGCGCCTCGCGTTCGCCGCCCTCGTCCACCGATTGGATCAGCAACAGGGCGTCGATGCCGCCCAGGCTGGTCGGCGCCTCGGCGGCGTGGACTTCGCCCGAACCGTCCATGGCATCCACCAGGGCCTGCTTGAACTGGCCCTTGGCACCGCCTGACTTGTCAACCCGGCGGGCACCGCCGGAAGCGGAACTCGAACCGGCACCAGAAACTTTCATGAAGCCGATATCCTCGGTTCAAAGGTTTGAAAGGGGCCATAAGGTTTGGCGGCATTCTAACTGTTGCGGCTTCCAGGCGAAAGCCGCTTATTTCTGCCGCTTTTGCGCCTGCAACCCGGCACATTTTGCCGCTTCCACGCCGGTTTTTGCCGAGCCACGCCACCCCGGTAGGCCAAACCAAACACCAACACTTTGAATTTAAACGATGTTGCACTCTGGCACGGCATTCGCAACGAGGTTTGCCGTAATACTATGACCGCCGGCCCCCAGAGGACGCCATGATCCGAGCCACAGCAACCGCCGCCGCCACCATCGCCACTGGACTTCGCGCCCTTACGCTGGCTGCCGGTCTGGTCGCGGCGACCATTGCCTGCATGCCGCAGACCGCCTGGGGCGCCTCGCGCATCAAGGACATCGCCGATTTCGAAGGCGTCCGCGACAACATGCTGGTGGGCTACGGCATCGTGGTCGGCCTCAATGGCACCGGCGACGATTTGACCAACGCACCGTTCACCAAGGAATCCCTGGTGGGCATGCTGGAGCGCCTGGGCGTCAACATCCGCGCCCAAGGCGGCACCATCGCCACCCTGAAGCCCAAGAACATCGCCGCCGTCATGATCACTGCCGTGTTGCCGCCGTTTGCCCGCCAGGGTACTCGGGTGGACGTGGCGGTCTCGGCCTTGGGCGACGCCAAAAGCGTGGACGGCGGCACTTTGCTGGTCACCCCGCTGGTGGGCGCCGATGGCGAGGTCTATGCGGTGTCTCAGGGCGGCGTCGCCACCAACTCGTACTCGGCGCAGGGCCAGGCCGCCAGCGTCACCAAGGGCATCCCCACCAAGGGCCGCATTTCCAACGGGGCCATCGTCGAACGTGAGCTGCCCTTCGAAATGGCCCACATGGAAAGCGTCAAGGTCACGCTGCGCAATCCCGACTTCACCACCGCGCGCCGCATCGCCCAGGCGGTCAATTCCTACCTGGGCAGCGAAGTGGCCCGCCCGGCCGATCCCGGCGCCGTGCAAGTGATCGTGCCGCCGCAATATCGCGGCAACGTGGTCAGCATGCTGACCGACATCGAGCAACTGCGCGTCGAGCCCGACCAGACCGCCAAGGTGGTCATCGACCAAGCCACCGGCACTATCGTCATGGGCGAGAACGTGCGCATCAGCACCGTTGCCATCGCTCAGGGCCAGCTGACCATCCGCATCACCGAAACGCCGCAGGTGTCGCAGCCGTCGCCCTTCTCCACCACCGGCGAGACCACCGTGGTCGACCGCACCAACATCGAAGTGGACGAAGGCCAAGGCAACAAACTGACCATGATGAAGCACGAGGTCACCCTGCAGGAACTGGTCACCGGCCTCAACGCCCTAGGCGTCAGTCCCCGCGATCTGGCCGCCATCCTTCAGGCGATCAAAGCGTCGGGCGCCCTGCAAGCCGATATCGAGGTGCTGTGATGGACAAGCTGTCGATGCCCACCCAAGCCCAGTTCGCCGCCTCGGCCCCCAAGCCCGTCAACATGCAGGCGGTCACCGAGGAAAAGGCCAAGGCGACCGGCAAAAAATTCGAAGCCATGTTCATGACGCAAATGCTCAACCATATGTTTACCGGTCTCGAGCAAGAAAAGGGCATGTTTGGCGGTGGTCAGGCCGAGTCCATGTTTCGTCCCATGCTGACGGACGAATACGGCAAGATGATCGCCAACAGCGGTAAC
>JACMLB010000069.1 GCA_014379805.1 Rhodospirillales bacterium
AAGCAACAGGTGGATCACCTGGAGCACTATCCCGACATCAGGGCAAAATTTCAGGCGCAATTGGAATTGACTCAGCGCCAGGAGGATAAGATCGACGAGGCCCTGGCGACCATGGGGGCCGACAAATCCTCCATCAAGGACGCCATCACCCGCTTCGCCGGCCGTGCTCAGGCCTTGCTGGCCGGCTCCACCGCCGACGAGGTGGTCAAGCAAGCCACCACCACCCTGGCTTACGAAGAATGGGAAATCGCCAATTTCCGCGCCCTGGCCGCCGCCGCCCAGCATGAGGGCGAAGACACCATGGCGACCATGTTCGAGGAAATGGCCGAAGAAAAAGAAGAAATGGCCGATTGGCTGGCGGACGCCATCCCCGACATCACCCGGCGCTACCTCGCCATGCGGGCCGGCGGCATTTCGCCCGGCATGGCTAAAAGCTAAGGCATGGCCCCTCCCTCGCGGTTAAGCGAGAGAGGGGCATTTCCTTATTTGTAGTCGTCGGCGGTCCGTGGCACCGGGACCACGCCCTGGGCCATGGAGCGGATGCCGTCCTCGCTATCGTACTGGGCCACCACCCGGCAATCCTCGCACATTTTTATGAGTTCAATGCGGTCAGTGCCGACGAACATGGAATGGCCGGACAATCGCTCCACCAGACGCTCGATGGAGGATTTGGTGCCGAACGCCTTGCCGCAGCGGGTACAGCAATAAGGTTCCTCTTCCTTCAGCACCTGACGGCTGCGCGCGGCCTCGGTAAAGCTCAGCCGGGGCGTCAAACTGATGGCCTTTTCCGGACACGTCACCTTGCACAAGCCGCATTGAACACAATTGGCCTCAAGGAATCCCAGCGACGGCTTGTCGGGATGCCCCGACAGCGCATTGGCCGGGCAGACGCCGATGCAGGCCAGACACAGGGTACATTTGGCCGCATCCAGCACCACGGCACCGAAAGGATCACCAGCTTCCAGCGCCAGCACATCCACCGGCGCAGGCGCGTTGCGCGACAAATGAGCCAGGGCCAGATGCAGGGTCTGGCGTTTAGCGCCCAGCACAAGGAATTCCGCCGCCGGCTCGACTGCCTTAGGCGCGGGCTGGGCCAAGATAGCTGCCAATTCGGTGGGATCGGTGGCGGCGAGATGCGTTATGCGCGCGCCCCATCCTAGACCGTCCAGCACACGAACGGCCAGCGCCGCCGCATGCTGCATGGGGGCAAGGTCAACCTTGCGCTGGGGATCGGCCAACACCACCACGCGCGCGGCGCCTTGGGCCACGGCTGTCAGCAGGAAATCCACTCCCAGGGCAGCCACGGCGTTGACGGCAAACGGCAAGACTTGGGCCGGTAGCCCGGCACCAAAGCGGGCCAGCGCACTAATCACGCGATCGCCATGCTCGGCATCATGGACCAGCAGCAGTGGCTGGCTGCCACCGCCGGCGCGGAAGATGCGCAGCACCTCGCCCAAGCGTTTGAACACGCCGTTATTGGCCGGAAATTCATAGCGGATGGCGCCCGTGGGGCAAGCGCTGGCACAGGCGCCATGACCACCGCAGGCATGGGGATCGATGACCGCCGTGTCGCCCTTGCCCATGATCGCCGAGCTGGGGCAGGCATCCATGCAGCGGGTGCAGGCGATCTGGCCGTTACGGGAATGCGCACACAGAGCTGAATCCACCAAAATATAGCGCGGCTTCTCGAACTCGCCCATGAGGCCATGGGCTTCGGCAATGGCACACTCCACCAGGGCCGGCACGCGCGGATCGGCGGCGATCCAGCCATCGCGGCGACTGACCAACGGCGCCTCTCCTGTGAGGTCAAGGATCACATCCGCCGACAGCAGCGAGGATTGATCCTGAGCGGACTCGAAACTGAGCTGGGCACGCGATGACGGCGACGCCCCCGCCAAGCGTTCCACAGTCAGGGTCCAGTTGCCCAACGCGCCCACGGCACGCACCGGCTTGCCCCGCCAAAGGGTAAAACCACGCGGCGACGGCGGCACCAGATCATCGACCTTGCCGGTCAACAATACCTGCACGGCACGTTCGTCGGCCAACCGCCGCGCTGCCTCCAACGCCACGTCGTCCTTACCCAGTACCAAAATGCGACCAGCGGAGGCCAGGGTCACAACCGGGGTGGGTTCCAACGCCAACGCGGCCTCGGCGATAAGCGCCGCCATCTTGGGAGCGGCCTTGGCCGCAGTCTCGGACCAGCCGGCACGGTCGCGGATATCAACGAAGGTGGGCGTGTCACGCCCGGCTTCGTCGGCCAATTCGGCAAACAGCGGCGCCTCCTGGCGGCAGGCCACTATCAGGGGCTCACCACTTGCCAGAGCCTCGCCATAGGCGGCCAGCTGAGCACGGCACAATTGATGGAACACCTGCGGCACCTCGGCGCCCAAAGCCGCCGCAATCGCCTTGCTATCCACCGGCATGGTGCCTTCGCACGAACAGACCAGCACCTGCTTGCCGCCAACTTTCATTCGAACCTCGTCACACTGACCATTGCCCGCTTACGGCGCGGGCGCCTACTCTAACGGCCAGACCGCCCTTATTGGAAGGAC
>JACMLB010000070.1 GCA_014379805.1 Rhodospirillales bacterium
AGCCTGCTAAGCCCGCACGGCCCCATCCAGTTGCGCAGCCATACGCCCGAAATTCCCGACGTTATCGCCATCGGCAGTTCCACCGGCGGACCGCAGGCGCTTTTTGCGTTGTTGGGTACCATGCGTGCCGGCACCGTTAAACAGCCGATCCTGGTCACCCAGCACATGCCCGCTACCTTCACCACCATTTTGGCCGAGCACATCAGCCGCGTGTCGGGGTGGGACGCCAAGGAAGGCGTGGACGGTGAGGTCATCAAGAGCGGCCGCGTCTATATCGCGCCGGGCGACTTCCACATGGTGGTAGAGGTCAAGGGCGTGGACAAGGTGATCCGCCTGTTGAAAGACCCGCCGGAAAACTTCTGCCGCCCCGCCGTGGACCCCATGCTGCGCAGCATTTCCGCCGCCTATGGCAAGCGTGTGCTGGTGGCGATCCTGACCGGCATGGGCGCCGATGGATCCAAGGGCGGCCAAGTGGTGGTCCAAGCGGGCGGCACGGTCATCGCCCAGGATGAAGCCACCTCTGTCGTCTGGGGCATGCCCGGCGCAGCGAGCAACGCGGGCATCTGCTCCGCCGTCCTGCCGCTGCCCGACATCGCGCCGTGGATGATCAAGCTGGCGGCGAGGCGCTGATCATGCGGCCAGAAGACTTCACCTTCATCGCCAAGCTACTGAAAGACCGTTCCGGCCTGATCATCACGCCGGACAAGGCCTATTTGCTGGAATCCCGCCTGACCCCGGTGGCCCGCAAGCGCGGCCTCAAGGGTCTGGACGATCTGGTCGCCAGTTTGCGCAGCGCCGGCGAGGACCTCCTGCGCGAGGTCACCGAGGCGATGACCACCAACGAATCCTTCTTCTTCCGCGACATCAAGCCGTTCGACCAGTTCAAGGACGTGGTTCTGCCGGCCATGCTGGCCAGCCGCGCCGCCAAGAAAAGCTTCCGCATCTGGTCGGCGGCCAGCTCGTCGGGCCAGGAAGCCTACAGCCTGGCCATGATCCTGAAGGAAGAGGCGCCCAAGATGCCGGGCTGGAAGATCGAGGTGGTGGGCACCGACATCTCCAACGAGATGCTGGAAAAGGCCAAGTCCGGCCTGTACAGCCAGTTCGAGGTGCAGCGCGGCCTGCCCATCCAGTATCTGGTCAAATACTTCAAGAAATACAACGAGATGTGGCAGATCGACCCGGCCATCCGCGCCATGGTCCAGTTCCGCGAATACAATCTGCTGCACGATTTGAAAAGCCTGGGCCAGTTCGACGTGGTGTTCTGCCGCAACGTGCTGATCTATTTCGATCAGCCCACCAAAACCCGCGTGCTGGACAACATCAGCCGGGTCATGCCCGACGACGGCTTCCTGTATCTGGGCGGCGCCGAGACCGTGCTGGGCATTTCCGACAAGTTCAAGCCCATGCCGGAACAGCGCGGCCTGTACTGCCGCACCGGCGTTGCCGCACCGGCGATGGCCCCCGCCGGGTTCGGATTGGCGCGGTAGGGTTACCCTTTAGCGCCCTCAATTCACCATCATCAGAATGTCGTTGGCGGACACGGTAGTGCGCCTGCCGAAGGTGGCGATGTCTACCGCCACGCTGGCGCCGTTGCCGTCCGCGTCGAAGGACAGGGTGTGGGTGGCGGAGTTGAACAGAAACGTCGCCTGGGACAGGGTGGCCGCACCGTCCAGCACGAAGTTATCGGCACCCAAGATTCCCGCAGCCAGACTGCCGAAATTAGGGCTGTTGAAGGCGAGCTTGTCTTCTCCCGTTTCGAAATCGACAATCAGATCACCGCCTTCGCTCGCGGACTCATACCTGAACACATCCACGCCGCTGCCGCCGGACAACGTGTCCGCTCCGGCGCCGCCGACCAGGGTGTCGTCGTCATCGCCGCCAATCAGCATGTCATTGCCGCCGCCGCCCAACAGGGTGTCGTTGCCCCGCTGGCCGGACAGGACATTGGCGGCGCCGTTTCCCACCAGCAGGTTGTTTCGCTTATTCCCGACGCCGCTGACTGCATCCGCGCCCGTGAGGGTAAGGTTTTCGACGTTTCGCTGCAGGGCAACAGAGAAATTGGCTTGCACTGTATCCGTGCCGGAATTGAACTCTTCGGCAATGGTCACGCCGGGTTTGATCACAACGTAAACATCATCTCCCCAACCACCCTCCGCCCGGTCGGTGCCGCTGCCGCTGATTAGGGTGTCGTCGCCGAAGCCTCCGACCAACGTATTCGGGTCGGTCCCGCCGTTCAGGGTGCGCCCGGTGGCGGATAATATTTGAGCGAAGGTGTACTCGCCGTCGGCAAAGACAAAGCGCTCTACCCCAGTCACGGTGTCAATGCCGTCGGCGGCACTGGCGATCTGCAGTGGCGCCGATACGCCATCTTGTCTGAGTGTGTAAAGGCTCCTGTTCCCGCTGAACACCGCTACGTCCATCCCGATGCCGCCGTCCAACGTGTCGTTACCGGCGCCGCCCAGCAAGGTGTCCGCCCCGCCGCCCCCCAGCAGAACGTCATCGCCGTCACCGCCGTCAAGTATATTGGCGGCGTAATTGCCGGTGATTTGGTTGGCTAATGCATTGCCGGTGCCGTTGATTTCGCCAGACTCGGTAAGGGCCAAATTCTCCACATTCGCTGTCAGGGCGTAGGAGAGGACACTGCGCACCGTGTCGATGCCCTCGCCCGCCGCCTCGGTGACGATGGTGTCGGTAACCTTGACCACATAGGTATCGTCCCCCGCCCCGCCGATCAAAGTGCTCGGGCCGGGCTGCAAATCCATGAGGTAAATGTCGTCCCCATAGGTGTCGCCGCTGATCAGGTTATTGGCGGAGCTTTGAAAGACGACGAACCGGCCATCGGCAGAGAGGACGGGATATTGGCTGTAACCATAGGGGTAGGGCTGGATGCCCTCCACGGCGGTGGTGACTTGGACGATGGCGCCGGTCTGCAAATCCTTAACAAAAATGTCGGTGAGGCTGTTGCGGGGACCACTGACCAGATTTGTGGCATGACTTTCAAAGGCGACGAAGCGGCCATCGGCGGAAATGAAGGGAGACTCGCTGTGTGCGTCACCCTGGCTACCGTCGGCAGCGGTGGAGACCCGGGTAATGGCGCCGGTCTGCAAATCCTTGACGAAAACGTCGCGGACGCCGTTTGTGTCACCTGGGACCAGATTGGAATCAGAGCTGTCAAAGACGATATAGCGTCCGTTGCTGGAAAATTTGGCGTTGGGCCACGGCGCCAGTAGAGACATAAGTGAGGGCGCCGGTCTGCAAAGCCTTAATGAGAACGTCGGGATAACCGAGACTGTGGCGGGCTAATAAATTTGTAGCAAAGGTGAAGAGGACAACATTACGCCCATCGTCTGAGATGTCGTAGCCGCCACTAGTCGAGTCGGCCTGGGTGCCGTCGGCTCCAATGGAGGCCCGCGTGATGGCACCAGTCTGCAAGTCTTTGACGAAAACGTCGTTACAGTCGTTGGTATCTCCGCTGACCAGATTGCTGGCGCTACTTGTGAAGACAACGTAGCGGCCATCAGCGGAAAGCTTGCCACCCGAACTATCTCCAAAAGCTTGGCTGCCGTTTGCAGCGGTAGAAACCCGGGTGGTAACGCCGGCTTGCAAGTCTCTGACGAAAACGTCGTACTTGCCGTTGGTGTCGCCGCTTACGACATTCCCGCAATTCCACTTTAGTGTGGATACCCCCGAGTTCCGATTGCGGTCAGTGGGTTAGCGGCGTAGGCTTCGACCTCCCTGCTGGGGAGGTGTGCGATGGATGCCAAGCTGTTCGACAGGTTGAAGATGGCCCTGGCCACCGAGCTTTCGGCCGAGCAGTGCGTCGAGCTGGAAGAGGTGGTCAAGCGACTGGCCGGTCGCAGGCTGGGCGAGGCCGCTGTCGCCCGCCACACCCAGGAAGTCGCCGCCGCGAGGCATTGCCCGAGGTGCGGCCACCACGATGTGGTTAAGCATGGAAAAGACGCGGCGGGGCACCAGCGGTTCCGCTGCCGCCGGGGGCCTGATGGCGGCTGCGGGCGCAGCTTCAACGCCATGACGGGCACGCCGTTCGCCCGCATGCGCATGCCTGAGAAATGGGGCGCCTACGCCCGCCTGATGGAGGAACACGTCTCGCTCGACGACGTGGTTGCCAGCGGGATCGGCATCTCCCGCCACACCGCCTGGCGCTGGCGCCACCGCATGTTGCGTGCCCAGGCAGCCATCCAGCCTGACCAGGTCGCAGGCGTCATCGAGGCTGACGAGACCTTCTTTCGCACGGCATACAAGGGCACCAGGGGCTGGAAACGGGGCGCTCCGCCGGAAAATCGGCCGCCGCGCTACCGAGGCGGACCGGCTTTGGACGTGGGACTGTCGGGTGAACAGGTGCCGGTGCTGACCGCGCTGGACAGCGCGGGCGGCGTCATCGAGGAGGTGCTGCGCAGCCGGGCGGGCATCGCCGCAGCACTGAACGGGCGGGTGGCCGAGGGCTCGGTGGTCTGCTCGGACGGGCTGAAGGCGTATGTCGACGTGGCCAAGCGGCATGGGTCGGAACACCTCTGCATCGCCCCGCCGCGCAAGGACTGGTTGGCCAAGGCCAAGGGCGGAAAGCCTCGGAAAAAGGGGCGGCTGGGCCTCGGACACGTCAATGCCCACCACGAGCGGCTCAAGACCTTCATCAACCGCGAACTGCGCGGCGTCTCCACCCGCTACCTGCACCACTACTTGGGCTGGGCGCGGGCCATGCGGCGGCCCGGCTTCAGGCCGGAGCAGCTGATCGACGAAGCCCTACGCCACTGCCTGCCGCCGGATTGTTGACACGTCCACACTCAAGTGGAATTGCGGGACGACATTAGAGGCAGCGGTTGTAAAGACGACGAAGCGCCCATCGGGGGAAAGTAAACCGCCAGAACAATTAGCATCTGCCCCGTTACCATCAACGCCGATGGAGGCTTGGGTGACAGCGCCAGTCTACAAGTCCTTCACAAAAATGGCGGAATGGTAGTTGACACCGCCGAACTCCGAAATCGGAATCAGAGTCGAGAAGGTGACAAAACGGCCATTAGCTGAAATGTGGGGGAAAATAGACCCAAAAGCAGAGCTGCCGTCGATCCCGCCTGAGATCTTACTTAGGGAATTTGCCAAAAGAACGTCATTGCCGGATGTTCCCGCGATTACCGTCATATGCGCCCCCTACCGGCCATGAAAAGCCGTAAAACACATATATTTTACGCCTGAAAGTAGCACAGCACAAGGAATGGTGGCCGCGTCGGCAGCCGGAATTTTTATCCGCGCGTAAGCCCCCTCTCCCCGTTCGCTTCGCTCTCCGCCCCTCTCCCGCAAGGGGCGAGGGGCTAACCCAATTCCTTCTTCAGGAACTCCAGCGACCGCTTCCACGCCAGCTGCGCATCCTCCTTGCGGAAATTGTCGCCGGTGGGGTTGGCGAAGGCGTGACCGGCGTCGTACCAATGGACGGTATAAGGTTTGCCCACCTGCTTCATGGTGCGCTCGAATGCCTCGACCACATCCTTGTTGATGAACTGGTCATTGCGGGCGAAATGGCCCAGCACCGGCCCCTTCAGTCGGCCCAATTGCTCGGGCGGCAGATCGACCCGGCCGTAATAGACCACGGTGGCCTCGATGGGGGCGATGGTGGCGGCGTTCAGCGCCCAACCGCCGCCGAAGCACCAGCCCATGACGCCCATCTTATGGGTCCCGTCAGGATGGTTCTTCAGCCAGCCGGCCCACGAACTCAAAGTATCGGCTGCCTCTTCGGCCTTGACCGTCTGGCTTAGGGTCCGGGCCTCCTCGGCGCCGGTGGCGACACGGCCCTGGAATAAATCCACCGCCAGCGCCAAATAGCCCTGGCGGGACAAATCCACCGCGACCGCTTTGATTTGGTCGTTCAGCCCCCACCATTCATGCACCAGCATCACCGCCGGAACGGCGCCGGACACTTTCTCGGGGCGGGCGAAGGCGGCGGACACCTCGCGTCCTCCGGCGGTGGTGATCTTTTGATCGCGGGTGATCTGGGCGGCGGTTTGGGCCAACACCGGGTCGGCCAGAATGACGGCAAGGGGCAGCCCGGCCAGACTGGTCAACAACGCGCGGCGAACGGGATCAAATTCGGGCATGGCAACCTCCCCAATGGGCCGCCCTTAGATGGGGACCCTGCCGCCCACCCGCGAGGGTGCCGGTAGAGATAGCGCTGACGCTTGATCGCCGCCGTGCTTCGTGCTCTAGAAGGGGTTCATTTCCCCGAGGTTCTCCGTGGTGCATGGTTTGACCGGCGGCATCCGCCCCTATCTCGCGCTTTCGCTGCTATGTCTGGCGCTGTATCTGCCCGGCTTGGCCGCGCTGCCCCCCATGGACCGCGACGAATCCCGCTTCATCCAGGCGACCCGCCAGATGCTGCAAAGCGGCGATTTCATCCGCATCCAGTTCCAGGACGAGATGCGGGCGAAAAAGCCTGCCGGCGCGTATTGGCTTCAGGCCGCGTCGGTGGACGCGCTGTCCCACCCCGCCTCCAATCAGGTCTGGCCCTACCGGCTGCCCTCGGCTCTAGCGGCGTGGGCGGCGGTGCTGATGACCTTTGCGTTTGGCCGCTCTCTTATCGGCGAGCGCCCGGCGCTGCTGGCCGGCGTGCTGCTGGCCTCCTCCCTGATGCTGACCGCCGAGGCCCATCAAGCCAAGACCGACGCCATCCTGCTGGCCTGCGTGGTGGCTGCCCAGGGCGTGCTCGCCCGCTTCTACGTGTCCGGCCAAGCCCGCGAGAAGGCTAGCGGCGGCGGATGCGGGTCCTCTGCTCCCACCACCGCCGCGTCCCTGATGGCGCCGGGCACGCTGGAAGCCGCCATCTTCTGGATCGCGCAAGGCGTGGGCATCCTGATCAAAGGCCCCATCGTTCCCCTCATCAGCCTGCTGACCGTGGCCGCCCTGTGGGGCGCCGACCGCAACATCCGCTGGTTCGTCTCGCTGCGGCCCTTGCTGGGCAGTGTCGTCGCTATCGCCATCGCGGCGCCGTGGTTCGTGGCGGTGTCGTCCGCCACCGGCGGCGCCTTCTTGGGCGAGGCGGTGAAGGGCGATCTGCTGCCCAAGCTGCTGGGGGCCCAGGAAAGCCATGGCGGCTTCCCCGGCTGGTACCTGCTGCTGGCCGCCGGCATCTTCTGGCCCGGTTCGCTGCTGCTATGGCCGGCGGTGACCAAGCTGTGGGGCCAGCGCGGACGGTTGGCCTTCCGCGTGCTGCTGGCCTGGGCCATCCCCACCTGGATCCTGTTCGAACTGATCCCCACCAAACTGCCCCATTACGTGCTGCCGGCCTTCCCGGCCCTGGCGCTGATGGTGGCCGCTTTGGCCTGCGAGGGCCTGGAGGTCTTCCGCCACCGCGCCGCCAAGGTATGGTACGTGGTGTGGACGCTGATCGGCTTCACCCTGGCTGCTGCCGTGGTGGTGCTGCCCATCAAGCTGGGCAACGGCTTTGACGCCGCCACCATCCCGGCGGCCATCGGCATCGTGCTGGCGACCCTGCTGCCCGCCGCCCTGGCCTTGATGAACCGCCCGGCCACCGCCGCCCTGGCCCTGGCCCTGACCGCCGTGGCGACCTATCCCGTAATCTTCCAAGGCGTATTGCCGTCCCTGGACCGCATGTTCCTGTCGCGCGGCGTCGCCCGCATCGTCCAGACCATCGGTTCGGACGGACCGGTGGCGGCGGCGGGTTATTCCGAGCCCAGTCTGGTCTTCCTGGTGGGCACCGACACTCGCTTCGTCAACGGCGCCGGCGCAGCAGGGCATCTGGCCGCCCATCCCCGCGCCTTGGTGGTGGTTACCGACCGCGAGCTGCCCGCCTTCACCCAGGAAGCGGCCAAGCTGGGCCTAGCGCTGGAACAATTCGGTCAGGTGGACGGCATCAACTATTCGCGCGGCAAGCCGACGTCCCTGGCGGTTTTGGGAGTGAAAGCCCCGTGAAGCGGATCGAACGCGGCATCCTGTCCCTGATGGAACGGACCCAACTGGCCTGGGAAGGAGTGAGCCTTGCCATGGCGGATGCCAACCGCAAGGCGGCGCCGCTGAAGGCCGCTCTGGCAAGCCAATGGGCGCGCAGCTGCGAACGGCCCATGATCTGGTCGTTCGTCTATGTGGCGCTGTTCTGCGTCCTGTCCATGCTGTTCCTGGACCGCCCGGTGGCACGCGTGCTCAAGGCCCATGTGTCCGGCGACGTGGAAGGCTTCTTCAAGATCATCACCCATCTGGGTGAGGCGCAGCTGTATCTGGTGCCGGCGGGGCTGGCCTGGGCCGGGCTGATGATAGCTTCGCTGCGTGCCATGACCGCCGCCGCCCGCGACCGCCTGCGCCAATTGGCGGTGACCCCGGCCTTCATCTTCCTGTCCATCGCCATTTCGGGGATCATCAGCAACGCCATCAAGTTCAGCTTGGGCCGCTATCGCCCGCGCTATCTGTTCGAACAGGATCTGTACGGCTTCAGCTTCTTCAACTCTGCCTGGGGCATGAACTCGTTCCCCTCGGGCCATTCCCAGGCCGGCTTCGCCGCCATGACCGCGCTGATGATCGTCTTCCCGCGCTATGATTTGTTCTGGATGCTGATCGCCGTGCTGGTGGCGCTCAGCCGGGTGGTCACCACCGTGCACTATCTGTCGGACGCGGTGGCGGGATCATGGCTGGCCATCTGCGTCACCTTCACCCTGGCGCGCATGATGCGTGACAAGGGGTGGGAGCCAAGGCTCTAATATCATAACCGCTCCCCCTCCTCGGGCAGATCCCAGCCGGTGGCGCTTTCCACCAGACCGACCAGATCCATGTATTCGTCGGCGTCCAGATTTTCCGCATTGGCGAGGTCGCGGCACATTTCCACCGCCTCTTCGGGGTCCGAGGCCGAGCCGGCGATGCTGTCGGCCAGGGTGGAAAGCATGACGGGTTCCGCCGCTTCGCCAAGATCGGGGGAGAAGTCCGGGTCGGGCATAAACGGGCTCCCTCTCGAGGATCATTCCCCCGGCAGTTGGGAAAGGTCCTGGGGTGCCGTCAAAGGGTGCTGAGGAGGTAGGACCTCACTCGATCCATTCGCCCTTATACACCCCCCAAATCTCGTCGCGGCGCATCCAGCCCTGGTTCTGATTGACCTCGATGCGGCAGAAGTCGCGGTTGCGCGGGCATTGCAGGATGCGCCCCAGCACACCCGCTTCCACCACTGCCAGCGGGTCGGACGAATCCGCATCCGAGTTGCGCAGAGACCGGGGCGAGCCCATGACCACCATCATGCGCCGGCCCGACAGCATGGATTGGTGGACCCATCCCTCCGTGCCCTGCCAATCGCGTATCTTGCGCCACGCCTCGAATTCGGCGATGACTTCGACAGGCAGGTCCTTGCGGGCGTAAATCCAGTCGATGGGATAGCGCACGCCGGGGCCGCTGCGAAGGTTCACCTCGTCCGAGCGTAGACTGACAAAGCGCGGCAAGGGCAGCCCGCTGGTTTCGCCAGCCGACAGCGCGGCAGGCGTAATCATGAACAGCCCGATTAGCATCCCAATGCGGAGTCTAAGGTTCATCCGCGTATTAGCCCCAAAGATGTTTCCCAGCGGTTCCATTATAGGGGTGGACCCATCCACGCGGTCAAGGCGACCACGGGGCTTAACACAATCACTGGACAAGACTTCGCCGTCTTGCTAGGTCGTGACACTCGAACGGGGTCCCCGGGAGGAGAAAACCAATGGCACAAAAGAAGCCCC
>JACMLB010000071.1 GCA_014379805.1 Rhodospirillales bacterium
CCCACCGGGTCGCCCACCAACTGGCCGTCCATCATGACCGGATTGCCGCGCACGATGGTCGCCATGGGCCAGCCGGTGACGCGCTTGCCGTCGAATGGGGTCCAGCCGCAACGGCTGACGATCCATTGGTTGGTGATGACGCGCTCGGCCTTCATGTCCACCAGGGTGAAGTCGGCGTCGTAGCCCAAGGCCATGCGGCCCTTGCCGGCGATGTCGTAGATGCGGGCCGGGCCGGCGGAGGTCAGATCCACGAAGCGTTCCAGGCTCAGGCGCCCGGCATTGACGTGGTCCAGCATCAGCGGCACCAGGGTTTGCACGCCGGTCATGCCCGAGGGCGACTGCGGATAGGGCTTGTCCTTTTCCTCGCGCGTGTGCGGCGCGTGGTCGGACCCCAGCACGTCCACCACGCCATCGGCGATGGCCTGCCACAGCCCGGCGCGGTGATGCGCTTCCCGGATCGGCGGGTTCATCTGGGCGTAGGTGCCCAAGTCCTCGTAACATTCCGGCGCGGTCAGGGTCAGGTGCTGAGGCGTGGTCTCGACGGTGACGAGGTCTTTGTAGTCGGCCAGGAACGCCATTTCCTCGGCGGTGGTCACGTGCAGCACATGGACCCGGCGCTTGGCCGCCTGGGCCAGACGGATCAGCCGCTGGGTGGCGATCAGCGCGGTCTGGGCGTCGCGCCACACATGATGGACGCGGGGATGGGCGCCCTGTTCGGCAATGGCTTTGCGCTCGATTAGCCGGGCTTCGTCTTCGCAATGGACGGCGACGCGGCGGAAGCCTTGGGCCAGCACGCGGCCCAGGGTCTCGTCGTCGGCCACCAGCAGATTGCCGGTGGAGGAACCCATGAACACCTTGATACCGGCGCAACCGGGGATGCGCTCCCACTCGGCCAGATGGTCCACATTGTCGGCGGCGGCGCCCAGGAAGAAGGCGTGGTCGGTCCAGGTCCGGCCCTCGGCCCGCTTCAGCTTGTCCAGCAGCTCGGTGTCGGTGGTGGTGCCGGGCTTGGTGTTGGGCATCTCGAACACGGCGACCACACCGCCCATGGCGGCGGCGGCGGTGCCGGTGGCAAGGTCTTCTTTGTGCTCCAGGCCGGGCTCGCGGAAATGCACCTGGGTGTCGATGACGCCCGGCAGCACATGCAGGCCGGTGGCGTCGATCTCGGACTCGGCGCTGGCGGTGCGCAGATCGCCGATGGCGGCGATCTTGCCGCCGCGCACGGCGATGTCGGTCAAAGCAGTACCGTTGGGAGTGACGGCCATGCCGCCGCGCAGGATCAGGTCATAGGTCTGGGGCATTTTGCTCTCCGTCAGCTCGACAGGCATTCGAATACATCGCCCTCGGGCAGTGTGCCGTCCAGATGGCGGCGGTGCCACAGGGCATAAAATAGCAGGGTCCAGCAGGCAAAGCCGGTTTTCTTGTCGCAATGGGCGAACAGGCGGCGCACGGCATCGGGTTTGGCGATGGCCTGGATGCAGGGCTGAGCCGCCACCAGTGCGCCCAGCTCGGGCCTGCCTGCGATCCATTCGGCCACCGGCACGGTGAAGCCGCGCTTTTTGTCGAAGGGGCGGGCGGCGGGCAGGGCCTTGTCCAGCCACAGGCGCAGCAGCCATTTGCCGCTGGTCTTGTGCACCTTCCACTTGTCGGGAAGGTTGAAGGCGAAGGCGGCCACGTCCGGGTCCAGGAAGGGCACGCGGCCCTCGATCCCGTTCATCATCAGGCAGCGGTCGGCCTTGATCAGCAGATCGTTGGGCAGCCAATCGGCACAATCCACCGCCTGAGCCATTTGCAGGCGCGAACGGCCAGTCCTGCGGGCCGCGTCTTCCGCCACCACCATGCCGTCGCGCCACCCGGTGGGCGCGCCCCGCAGCACGTCCAGCCCGTCGAAGGTGCCGGTGCGGCGCATGGCTTTGGTCAGCGGCCAGGGGCGCATGGCGCCGCGATAGCGGCCATAGCCGCCGAACAGTTCGTCGCCGCCTTCGCCAGCCAGGATGACTTTGACGTCCTGACGGGCGCGCTCGGCCAGCTTGAAGGTGGGCAATGCTGCGTAATCGGCGGCAGGGTCGTCCATGGCGGCGGCCACCTTGGGCAGCAGGCGCCAGAAATCGGCCTCGGTGAAGTCCACTTCCACATGCTCGGCGCCCACGGCCTTCGCCAAAGCGCGGGCGTGGTCGCGTTCGTCGTGGACGCCCGTGCCGGGGAATCCGGCGGTGAAGGCCAGCACGGGACGGGGGTTCAGCCGCGCCATCATGGCAAGCAGGGCGGAGCTGTCGATGCCGCCGGACAGGAACATGCCATAGGGCACGTCGGCGCGCTGGTGCACGTCCACCGAATCCATCAACACCCGGTCCAGCCGCGTCAGCAGGGATTCGCAATCGCCGGTCTCGCTGCCCTCGGTCAAAGCCGGGCGCAGGTGGCGTTCGATCACTTTGCCATCGGCGACCACCAGGGTCTCGCCGGGGGTGACGCGGCGGATGCCGTCGAAAATGGTCTCGGTCCCGCAGGTGAATTGCAGTTGCAGCAACTCATGTAACGCCTGGGTCCGCACACGCGGCGCCACCAGCCCGGTGGCGATCAGCGCCTGGGCCTCCGAGGCGAAGGCCAGACCCCACGGTCCCTCGGCCACATAAAGCGGCTTGATACCGAAGGGGTCGCGGGCCAGTACCACGTGGCCCTTTGCCGGGTCGTGGATGGCGATGGCGTACATGCCGCGCAGGTGCTTGGTGAAGGCCAGCCCCTCGCGCGCGTACAGATGCAGCGGCGGTTCGCAGTCGGACCCGGTGGCGAAAGGCACGTCGGGCAGGGCGGCTTTCAGCTCGATGTAATTATAAATTTCGCCATTGGCGATGATGGCGCGGCCATGGGCGTCCAGAATGGGCTGGCGCCCGCCTTCAAGGTCGATGATGGACAGCCGGTTTTGCACCAGCCCCACATTGTCCTTCACATAGCGGCCGCGCCCGTCGGGGCCACGATGGCCCAACGCGTCGGCCAACCGGTCCAGCACCTGCGCGTCGGGGCTGGTGCCGTTGGGGGCGATCAGGCCGGCAATTCCGCACATCAGCCGGCGACCTTCCTGAAGAACTCCAGATAGCGCGCCACGACCACCGCTTCGGTGAATTGTTCCTGATAGACCTGACGGCCCGCGGCCCCCATATGGGCGGCCCAATCGGGGTCTGCCAGCACGCGGTTGATGCCCGCACTCAGGGCGGCGTGATCGTCTACCGGCACCAGAACGCCGTCGATGTCGTCCTCGATCAGTTCGCCGGGGCCTTCCGAGGCGGTGGCGACCACCG
>JACMLB010000072.1 GCA_014379805.1 Rhodospirillales bacterium
TCTCAAGCCCCAAACCCTGAACCAGGGTGTAGGCGCCTTCGCAGCCCCGACAGCAGAAATCCCCCTCGAAACCGGGGGGGATGTCCGAGCCGCAATGGCGGCACGCGCGCGCGATCTTCACGGGATGACGAAACGCTGTGCGTGTTCGTAGGCCACGTCCGTGCCGGTGGCGACCACGTCCATGTCCCAGACGCCGTTCAGCGGCAGGGTGTAGACGCCGCCGTAAAGGCCGTTGCCCAAGGGGGACAGGGCGATGTCGCGGTCATGGCCCTTGGCGGTCGGGCGCACCAAGCGGGCGTTGACCTCCAGGCCCTGCACCGGCTTGCCGTTGCGGTCGCGATAGCTGACGGTGATGTCGGCTTTGACCGCTTGGGCATCGTCCACCGGCTTGGCCTTGGTTTCTACCGTCCAGCCCAAAGCCTCCTGAGCCTTGGCCATGGCCAGATTCTGGTTATAGGCCAAACCCTTTTGGTAGGCGCCGGTGGTGGAAATGCCGGAGAAGGTCGAGGTGGCGAAATACGCCATGCCGGCGTTGACCGCCACCACCACCAGGAAGCAACCGACGAAGATGTAGGGATACCACCAGCCGCGTTGACGGAGCACAGCCATTTTGGTCACCTGCCTGGCCCCGCGAAGATGGTCTCGCTCTGCACCACATGGCCGTCGGCCTTGTCGGTGAGGACGAATTGCAGCGGGGTCTTGATGTTGGAGACGTTGTTTTCGGGAACGTTCACGTAGATGCGATACGTGGAAATCTGATCGCCCGGCACCTGCAATTCCGTCTCGGCACCCTTGCCCTGGCCGCTGCCGACCACCTCGAGCGAGGCGCCTTCGATGCCGACGGTCTTCAGCGAGTAGATGCGATCCTTACGGACCATGTTCAGGACCTTGTAGGTATAGCCGTTACGGATGCTGCCATCGGAGAGCGGAACGAACAAGGGGGAGCGTTCGTGCAGCACGTTGACCTCGACCGTATGGCGAGTGCCCAGCGCAAACAGCATGCCTGCGCCAATGGCCGCCAGAAGGACGGTATAAAGGACGGTGCGCAGGCGCACCAGCTTCGTTTGCGGGGCCTCACCCTTTGCGCGGGCGAACAGATTGGCCTCGGAATCATAGCTGATCAGGCCATGCGGTAGGCCGACCTTGTCCATCATGGTATTGCAGGCGTCGATGCACAGACCGCAACCGATGCAGGCCATCTGCAGACCTTCGCGGATGTCGATGCCGGTGGGGCAGGCCTGGACGCACGCCTTGCAATCAATGCAATGGCCGCGGCCCTCAAAGCTTTCGCCCTTGCGCGACGGTGCGCGCGGCTCGCCGCGCCATGCCTCATAGCTGATGATCAGCGAGTGCTCGTCGAACATGGCCGATTGGAAGCGCGAATAGGGGCACATATACAGGCACACCTGCTCGCGGGCAAAGCCGGCCAGCAGATAGCACGCGCCGCCGACGATGCCGATGGCGGAATAGGTACCGATGGAGGCTTCCAGGGTGAAGATCTCGCGCACCGTCTGGAAAGCGTCGCCGAAATACAGGGTGAAGCCAATGCCGCACAGCGCCGAAATGGCGATCCATGCCGCGTGGATCACCGTCTTCTTCGCCAGCTTGGAGGCGGTCCAGGGGGCACGGTCCAGCATCATACGGGCGCTACGGTCGCCCACCACCAGCCGTTCCACCAGCACGAACAAATCGGTGTAGACCGTCTGCCAGCACAGGAAGCCGCACCATACGCGGCCGGCCAAGGCGGACATGAAGAACAGGGCGATGGCGGCGAACAGCAGGGCGCCGGTGATGTAATAGACTTCCTGCGGCCAGATCTCGATGAAGAAAAAATAGCCGCGCCGGCCGGCCATGTCGGCCAAAATAGCTTGCGAGGCGACGCCCGGGCCGCGGTCCCAGCGGATGAACGGGGCCAGATGCCAGAACGCCAGCATCGCAGCCATCAGCCACCATTTGATGGAGCGGAACGGGCCCTTCACCTTACGCGGGTGGATCGTGACGGTGTCGGCATAAAGTTTGTTGGACGAGGTCACGTTCGGGGTCGCCTTGTTCATCGCGTTCCGCACTCCGGTTCTGGAATCGGGCCGATCCTATAAGGGGGCGAGGGGGCTAGTCCCGCCAAATCGACATAAGGCGCATGCGTCACGCGCATGGCTGCCGCAAGGGTAATGACTTAACCAATATCCGGTGGAAATGGTGCCGGAAAAGAATGTGGGGTGCGCCCGGGGAGACCCAGGACGCACCCCACTCCAACCTTGACGGATGGATTTGTCCGGACCGGTGAACCGGCCCGGACGGGGTCGCTTACTTACCGCCGCCCAACGAGTGGACGTACACGGTCAGCATCTTGATGGTGGCTTCGTCCAAGCGCTCGGACCAAGCAGGCATAGCGCCATGCTTGGGCGCGGTCACCTGGGCGGCAACCGCCTGCTTGACCACTTCCTTGTCACCCTTGAACAGCCAGATGTTGTTGTTCAGCGCCGGGGCGCCAACATCCTTGGAACCAACGCCGCCTTCCTGATGGCAGGCCACGCACTGCTCGGCGAAGATCGCCTCGCCCAGCGAACCGGCGGCGGGGGCCTTCGAGGCCAGCGACACGACGTAGTCGGAAACCTGGTCGATCTGCTCTTTGGTGAGCAGAGCGTCGGCACCGAACTTCGGCATTTCGCTGACATGCGATTCGCCATTGGTGTTACGCACGCCGAACTTGATGGTCTGGGCGATGTCGGCAAGCGTGCCGCCCCAGATCCACTCATCGTCGGCCAGACGCGGATAGGCACCGGCAATGCCGACGCCGCCCGTGCCGTGGCAGGGGGCGCAATTCTCGCCGAAGGCGAGCTTGCCACCAACCAGAGCGTAGTTCAGCAGGGTCTTGTCCTTGGCGATGTCCTCAACCGAGGCCGCCTGCAGCTTGGTCAGCCACTGGGAACGAGCAACCTTCTGCAGCTTCAGCTCGTTGTCCAGATCGCCGCGGGACGAATAGCCCAGCATGCCCTGCGTATAGCCGTTAACAGTCGGCCACGCCGGCATGGCAACCCAGTACGCGATGGCCCAGATAACGCAGGCCCAGAACACGTACACCCACCACTTCGGCAGAGGAGTGTTGAGCTCCCTGATGCCGTCCCACTCGTGACCGGTCGTGTACTGACCGGAAACCGAGTCCTTTTCCAATGAAGCCATCTTAGCGCTCCTTGTCGTCTTCGTCCCTCAGGGGAATGTCTCCGTAGGACTCAACCCGGCTTTTGTTTTTTGGCCGGACAGCCCAGAA
>JACMLB010000073.1 GCA_014379805.1 Rhodospirillales bacterium
ACCTTCGAGAGCCCGACGGCTTGGATGGCGTTGTCGGGCGGCGGGGCAGCTTTGTGTGTTTGAACCATGGCCGTTCATGGGTATCATCCGCCCGTTTCAACGGTCAACGGATGATGTCCGCCATGTCTGTCGCATATGCCGCTCCCGACAAAATCGAGACCCAGACTGTGGATGCCGCCACCGTCGCCTGCGACGGCGGCACCGGTCCCCTGGGCCACCCCCGCGTCTATTTGACCTTCGGCCACGCCCGCGAGGTCGTCTGCCCCTATTGCTCGCGTAGCTATCAGTTGGCCGAGGGCGCCAAGGCGCACGGGCACTGATAGTGACAGCTCCCCGTCACGTGTATCTAGTGGATGGCTCGGGATTCATTTTCCGGGCCTTCCATGCGATTCCTGCCATGACGCGTGCCGACGGCACGCCCATCAACGCGGTCTACGGCTTTACCAACATGCTGCTGAAGCTGTTGAACGAAACCGATGCCGACCACGTGGCGGTGATTTTCGATGCGGCGCGCAAAACGTTCCGTAGCGATATCTATCCCCAATACAAAGCCCACCGTCCGCCGCCGCCCGAGGAATTGGTGCCTCAATTCCCGCTGATTCGGGTGGCGACCCGTGCCTTCAACATGCCCTGCATCGAGCTTGAAGGGTATGAGGCCGACGATCTGATCGCCACCTACGCCACCCAAGCGGTGGCAGCGGGGGCGCGTGTCACCATCGTGTCGTCCGACAAGGATCTGATGCAACTGGTGGGCGACGGGGTCGAGATGCTCGACCCGTTGAAGAACAAAATCATCGCCACGGCTGAGGTGATCGAGAAATTCGGCGTGCCGCCCAACAAGGTGATCGACGTTCAGGCCCTGTGCGGCGACGCCACCGATAACGTGCCCGGCGTGCCCGGCATCGGCATCAAAACCGCTGCCCAGTTGATCGAGGAATACGGCGATCTGGACACCTTGCTGGCCCGTGCCGGCGAGATCAAGCAGCCCAAGCGGCGCGAGACCCTGGTCAACAACGCCGACATTGCCCGCATCAGCCGCGAGCTGGTGACGCTTAAGCGCGACGTGCCGGTGGTGGAGACCCTGGAAAGCTTTGCTCTGCGCAAGCCGGCGCCGGAGATGCTGACCGCGTACCTGACCGAGATGGGCTTCAAATCCATCCTGGCGCGCATGCACAGCTTGAACGGCACCAAGCCGGCGCCTGCTGCGCCCGATCAGCCCCGTGCGGTCGCTGCTCCGACTACCGTGCCCATCAAATACGAATTGGTGCTGACCATCGAGGCGCTGGACCGCTGGATCGACGCAGCCACCCGCGCAGGCACCGTCGCCATCGACACCGAGACTACCGGGCTGGACCCGCTGCGCTGCGATCTGGTGGGCGTGTCGCTGGCCGTCGCGCCGGGCCAAGCCTGCTATATCCCCGTGCGGCATGCGCCGCTGGAAGCCCAGGGCTCACTGCTGTTGGGCGGTCCCGATGCGGCGCCCGAAGCGCCCAAGCTGATTCCGCGTGCCGAGACATTGGCCCGGTTGAAGGTGCTGTGCGCCGATCAGTCGGTGCTCAAGGTCGGCCACAACATCAAATACGATCTGCAAGTCCTGGCGCCCTGCGAAGACATCACGGTCTCGCCCCTGGATGACACCATGCTGCTGTCCTATGTGCTGGATGGCGCCAGCCATGGCCATGGCCTGGACGAATTGGCCCAACGGCATTGCGGCCATTCCACCATCAAGTTCGCCGACGTGTGCGGCAGCGGCAAGGCTCAGGTCACCTTCGATCGCGTGCCGTTGGACAAGGCGCTGGACTACGCCGCCGAAGACGCTGATTTCACCCTGCGCCTGCACCAGTTGCTCAAGGCCCGCTTGCTGGCCGAGCACATGGTCACGGTTTACGAGACGCTGGAGCGCCCCCTGGTGCCGGTCATCGTCGCCATGGAACGCCAGGGAGTGAAGGTGGATCAAGGCGTGCTGATCCGCCTGTCCGGCGAGTTCGGCCTGCGCATGGGGGAACTGGAAACCGAAATTCACCGCCTTGCCGGCCACGAATTCAACGTCGGCTCGCCCCAGCAATTGGGCAAGGTGCTGTTCGAGGAAATGGCTTTGCCCGGCGGCAAGAAGACCAAGACCGGCCAATGGGGCACCGGCGCCGACGCGCTGGAGGAACTGGCAGCCCAGGGGCACGAACTGCCGGCCAAGCTGCTGGAATGGCGCCAGTTATCCAAGCTGAAGGGCACCTATACCGACTCCCTGGTGGCTCAGGTCAACGCCGGCACCAAGCGGGTTCACACCAGCTATGCCATGGCGCTGACCACCACGGGCCGGCTGTCGTCGTCGGACCCGAACCTGCAAAACATCCCCATCCGCACCCCGGAAGGCCGCAAGATCCGCTGCGCCTTCGTGGCGGAGCCCGGCTACACCATCCTGTCGGCGGATTATTCGCAGATCGAATTGCGGCTGGTGGCCCATGTGGCCAACATCGCCGGGCTGAAGGACGCTTTCCGCTCGGGTGCCGACATTCACGCCATCACCGCATCCCAGGTGTTCGGCGTGCCGGTGGAGGGCATGGATTCCAGCGTGCGCCGCCGGGCCAAGGCCATCAATTTCGGCATCATCTACGGCATCTCGGCCTTCGGTCTGGCCCAGCAATTGGGCATCAG
>JACMLB010000074.1 GCA_014379805.1 Rhodospirillales bacterium
CCGCCCCGGCAAATCCTGGATGCGCTGGTCCAGGCTGCCGCCCAGCGCCACGTTCAGCTCCTGCATCCCACGGCAGATCGCCAGGATCGGCACGCCATGCTCGATGGCGGCGCGGATCAGCGGCAGCGTCGTCGCATCCCGCACCCGGTCCTCCGGCGTGCCCTCGGCATGCGCCGGGCCATTGTAATAGTCGGGCCACACGTTCGAGCGGCTGCCGGTGAAGATCAGCCCATCCACCCGCGACAGGATCTCCGCCACGCATTCCGGCCCCGAGCACGGCAGCAGCACCGGCAGCCCGCCCACCGGCCCCAGCACCACCTTCACATAGCTGTCGGACGCCGCATGGTTGGGCGTATTGAAGGCGCCAAACCCCTTCACGCAACAGGAAATGCCAATCAAAGGCCGCATCAGAAGGTCCCGAATCCGTCCATGACAGTGACGTTAAAGATCACAGCACGTGATGGCATGATCAAGGCGTTAAAATCGACCGGCTGGCGCGCTCTATGCGCGGGCCTGCCTGACCTTGCGGCGCCCACCCAACGGCCCGATCCCGATCGAAGCATATGCCGCTCAACCACAGCGCTTCGGCGGGACGGGGGTGCCGCAAAACCCTCAGGCACGAGCTGCGCTTCCCGGGCAAGGCACGCCCTGCCCCCTTATGCGCCTTGCGGCGTTGAATTCAGGCCAAGACGCCGCCTGACCGTCTTCCCCAGCAGTTCCGGCAGCATCGACAGGGCCTTCGACAAATAAAGTCGCCCCTCATCCCGCGCCGCCGTCAATTGGCGCGGGTGCACGAGATTCAGGCTGATGTGCGGTTCGACCGGGGTCAATGCATGGAGCGAGATTGCCTCGGCGCTGGCATACACAATCAGGTTTTGGGCATACCAAAAATCGACCTTGTCGTTCTGCCAAACTTGCGGCCGTATCAGATCCACCGCCCTGTAGCCCTGCGCCAGGAATCCAGCCCGCCAGTAGTCCTGCCAACGCTCATTCACATGGTCCGTTCCGCCCTGGCCCGGGATGGCAGCCGAAAAGGCCACCAGCGGCGCCAGCTTCGTCAGGTGGGTGATCAGCCCCTGGGCAGTGTCCTCCGGCAGGTGTTCGGCCACTTCGAGGCACATCGCCATGTCGAACTGGCGCGCGGTCGGTACCGCCTTTCGGAAATCGGCGGGGATGAACTGCTCGCCCGGTATCTGAAGATTGGACCGGTCAACATAATCCCCGTCCAACCCCAGCACATCCTCGACTCCCAGTTCCCTCACCACGGAGAGCCACGTGCCGATGCCGCAGCCGAGATCGACGACCGACCGGGGCGCGAATGCCTGCAACAGCAACGGAACAACCTGTTGGGCCGACTGCCGCGAGCCCGCCGATTGCTCGCGATAGAAAGCAGCGTCGTAAAGGGTCGACATATCGATTTCCTTCTGTTGCAGCGTCGCGGCCGTCACGACGGCGGTGCGTTTCTAACCGCCCAATACTGGCGCATGCCCCTGAGTGCCTGCAGCCGCGCCAGGACGCGCCGCCAATCGGACCCCTCCTCGCGACGGCGCCGCAGGGTGGAGCGCATATCCCAGTAAAGCGCCCGGAACAGCGCCCGATCGCCAGCAACGGCGTGCTTCATGGCCATGGCGCCGAAGCCCAGGGCATGTTGTGCCACCTCCGTGTACCAGGCGTCCGCACCCCGGCGGCCATGATGATGGTGGACTGCCATGGCGGGCTCGTAATGCACCGGGATGCCGGCGCGCCAGGCCCTGTACATGAAGTCGGTATCTTCGGCCGATCTCAGAATTGAACCCGCGCCAAGCCGGACGTCGAAGCCGCCGATCCTGTCAGTCACGCCACGGCCAAGGGCCAGGTTGGCGCCGTGCAGAAATCCCCAGACGCCGTC
>JACMLB010000075.1 GCA_014379805.1 Rhodospirillales bacterium
GACTGTTGCGGTCCCCAATGACCGCCGTCAAACGCGCACGGTCCTCGGGGCTGACGATGATGCTGACGGTCTGGGCCATAGGCCAGAGAATCGCACATCTCAGGCCCGCTGTGAATCCTGTGTCTGCGTCAGTGCACTAGGGTTCACTTGGGCGGATAACCCGCAACGTTGTGCATGGCGTTGGCGCTCTCTCCAACATCGCGGCCAATCACCGAAAACTTGCCGTCTGTCTCCAGGACGATGGCCCACACCTGGCCAAGATCGGAAAACCCGCCGGAACGGGCGGCGGCCAGCACTTCGTCGGGGGCGACCCGCTCGCGGCGCAGGGCCGCGTCGTTCATCTTTCCGTCGAAGAACAGCAGCGATGGCTCGGCCTTGATGATTTGGCGGAAAACTTGCGAGCGCACCGATAGCCAAGCGACGAGCCATTGCAGGAAGACCAGCAAGGCAAAAGCCAGGATGCCCTCGGCCAGGGCCACCGTCTTGGACAGCAGCACGGTGGCGAGCGAGGAGCCGAGCGATACTGTCACCACTAGGTCGAAGGCGTTCATCTTCGACAGCGTGCGTTTGCCCGAAACCCGCAACACCAGGATGAGAGCGGCGTAAGCGCCGATCCCCACCAAGAGGACACGTGCGAGAGCAATCCAGCTTTCAAAAAACATCCAATGTCCTTCGCTCAGACCGGGCGGGCCGGGCCCGCCCGGTCCAACCCAACTCAGTCGAGCTGGGGCAATTGCGAGACCTCCTGCTCGGTCATTTGAGAGGACAATTGGTCGCCCTGGATCTGCACCTTATTCCATGGCACGACCACATTGGACCCGCCCACCCCCATGGCGCCGCCCCGGTTCATCACCAGGCCCGCGACCTTGCCGCTCTTGTCCACCAGGACGTCCGAGACATCGCCGATCTGCTGCCCGTTCGCGCCGATCACGGACTTGCCGACGATACGGTCGGCGCCGGCGGGGAGGTTCGGCATGGCCTGGGTCTGGCTCTGCTTTGGCGGGGCTGGTTGGTTCTGCTGCGCCACCGCCACACCGGAGATACCGATGGCCATGGCAAGGGCCGTCACTGAGAGGAGTCGTGCGCGCATCCTGTTCTCCTATAACCAATGGTTCTGATTGGAAACGCGCCGAGCGGGGATCGGTTCCGCACGGTTGCGCGACTAAACACGGATGGAACGCCCCGCGTTGGCGCGTGTTTCACCGCGTTGGGGCTTCGATAGGCGGGCCGGATGGCAAATGGCGTTCTTGTCTACGTCCTTGCCGTGGTGGTCGCCGGCATGGGCATCCAGTGGCTGGGGTGGCGGTTCCGCATTCCGCCCATCGTCTTCCTGCTCGCCGCCGGATTGGCACTGGGACCGGTCTTGGGAGTATTGCATCCGGCTGAGGATCTCGGGCACCTGCTGCACCCGTTGGTCGGGCTCGCCGTCGCCATCATTGTGTACGAAGGCGGGCTGAACCTGAGCCTCGCGGAGTTGCGCGCGGCCGGAAAGGGGGTCACCCGTCTGGTCCTGCTAGCGCTTCCGCTCAACTGGATATTCGGCACGCTGGCCGCCGGGCTGGCCGGGGGCTTACCCTGGCCGGTGGCCGCACTGGTGGGGGCCATGCTGACCGTCACCGGTCCCACAGTAATCCTGCCTCTGTTGCGTCATGCCCGTTTGAACCGGCGCACCGCATCGCTTTTCAAATGGGAGGCGGTGGTCAACGATCCTTTGGGCGCCATCCTCACCGTGGTGGTGCTGCAAATGATCCTCGAAGGCGCGCGCACCGGCAGCCCCGCCGGCGCCGTGGCGTGGCTGGTTCCGGCGCTGGCTGCCGCGGTGCTTGCGGGTGGGGGAATGGCGTATGGGGTACGAACCGCTTTCCGCGCAGACATGGTGCCCGAGGTGTTGCGTTTGCCCCTGTTGATCGCACTTGCCCTGGGCCTTTATGCGGCGGGCAACGCGCTCTATCCCGAATCCGGTCTGATCGGGGCCACCGCGTTCGGCCTTGTGCTCGCCAACTTGCAAATGGCCGGTTTGAAGCAGCTCATGCGGACCCAGGAATCGCTGACCCTGCTGGTGGTTTCCTCGCTGTTCATCATCCTCGCCGCCGACATCCGCCCAACCATGGTCGAGCACATCTCCTGGCGATTGGTGACCTTCGTCGCCGCGATCATGCTTGTCGCGCGTCCGCTCTCGATCATGCTGGCCACCATTGGTGCTGGACTGGACTGGCGCGAGCGCCTGTTGTTGGCGTGGGTGGCGCCGCGCGGCATCGTCGCCGCAGCAATCTCCGGTATCGCCGGGGCGCAGCTGAGTGCGTCGGGCCAGCCCGGCGGTCCGCTGGTCCTACCCATGGTGTTCAGCGTGATCGTTGTCACCGTGCTGGTTCAGGGGCTCACCCTTGAACCCCTGGCGCGCTGGCTGGGGCTCAAGAACTCGGAACGGCCGGGTCTGCTGGTGGTTGGGATGTCACCGTGGGCGCTGGCTCTGTGTCAGGCCCTTCATCGCGACGGCGTGCCGGTGGTGCTGGCGGACCGCTCATGGCAGGCCCTGCGGCCCGCCCGCGAGGCGGAGATCCCCACCGCCGCCGTCGAGGTGCTTTCCGGGTGGATCGACGAGATCATCGAAGCAAGCGGCGTGGACTACGTGCTGGCGGCCAGCGACGACGATTCCTACAACGCGCTTGTCTGCGCCAAGCTTGCGCCGGAACTTGGGCGCGAGCGCGTGAGCCAATTGGCCTGGGGCAGCGGACGGCTCGACGAGCATTCGATGCCGGGCCGCGACTGGCGAGGCGAACTGGTCGCCGATCCCGGATTCGACCACGCCACCGCCCATGCCCGGCTGGACGAAGGCTGGGTCTTCCATATCCGCTCCGCCGAAGAGAGGAGGCCCGCTACGGAAGAAGAGACGCCGCTGTTGGTGATCCACCAAGACGGCTCCATGCGGTTTCACTCGCCCGAGCATGCGGCGCACTCGTCACCAGGGGATTTGCTCGTCGTCTTCCGCAGGGCGGCGCCCACACCTGTGGTGGAACCTGATCAGCATTAACCCGTTGAAAACGGGATGCGACAGCCCATTCCGGAGGAACCCATGAAGGCTTTCATGACAGCGACTGCACTTGTGTTGACATTGGCGGGCGCCCCGAGTTTCGCCCAACAGGCCGGGCAACAGCAGGCGGCCCAGCCGCCGGCAAGCAAACAGCCGGGGCAGGCGGCGGGTGCTCAGGGCCAGTCGATGTCGGGGCGCATACCGGTGACGGCAGCCTCCCAGATCGTCGGACGGAACGTGCAGGACGCATCGGGGAAGTCCGCAGGCGAGGTCGAATACCTCATGCTCTCCCTCGCCGATGGCGCGGTGCGCTACGTCGTGCTCGGTTCGGGGGGCATTCTGAATTTCGGGCAAGACTACTTCGTGGCGCTGCCTTGGGATCGGGTGGCCGAGGTTCCGGCCAATGGATCCGTCCGGCTGTCTGTAAGCACCGACCAGTTGAACAGCGCCCCGCGCTTTACTCGGGAGGCGCTGACCGACCTGACCAAGCCGGCTGTGCTCACGTCGGTGATCGATCACTACCGGACGCCGGGCGGAGCTCAGGCGCAAGGCCAGCCGCCGGCGGCCGGCCAGTCCGCTGCGCCCCCCACTCCGCAGCAGCAGGCGCAGAGCCAAGGTGCGACGCCGGGGCAAGGCCAAAAGCAGGCCGGGCAGGGCGGTTCGGAACCCCAGCTGATGATTGGTCGAACCATCACGACAACCATGATGGCCCCTGTGCTGGCCCGTTCCGGACAGATCACCGGCGCGGAGGTGCGCACTCAGGACGGCAAAGTGGTCGGCGAGGTGGATCAGGTGATGATCGACACTTCCCACGGGCAAGTCGCTTACGCGCTGTTGGCGCGCGGCGGCTTCCTGGGGATCGGCGAGGATTGGGTGCCCGTGCCCCTGGAGGCGCTGAGCTGGACGCCCGAACAGCAGACTCTTACCATCGCCGCCAATGAGAAGCAGGTCAATCAGATCCCCGTGTTGAAGCGGTCCAACCTTCCGCAGTCGGTGAATGCCGCTCAGGTGCGCTCGCTCTACCAGCGCTTTGGCCTGACGCCGTATTGGCAGCAGATGGCTTCTTCGGAGCCTCCATCTGCGAAGGGGGTACAATAACCAACGATGGCCGGGCGGGTGAACCGCCCGGTTAGTTAAGACCGCACGAGGCACGGGTTAAGGTGGGGTGTTCTTTGAAGACCGGCGGGCGCCGGTCCCTTTGGCCGTCTCCGCGTCCTGGCCGACAAAAAAGCTGGCCAGCATGGCCGTGAAGTAGCCGAACAACCCATAACCGTACAGCGACAGCACCAGGCACAGCACCCGGCCCTCGGCCGTGCGGGGCCAGTATTCCGAGGCTGTCGAAGTCAGCAGCATGGCCGTCCACCAGAGTGCATCGGCGTAAGTTTGGAAACCGCCGGACGTGCCGCCCCGCTCGAACGCATACATTCCGGCGGCACCGACGATGGTCACCAGGACTGTGGCGCTGAGCACGTAGCCGAATCCACGTCGTTGGCTGGCATGGCGGGCGCTGCGGATCCCGCGGTTCAGCGAGGTCAGCACCCGGATCAGGCGCACGCCACGCACCAGCCTCAAGGCCCTGGCGAACCGCAGCAGCCGGAACGCAGGCAGGGCCAAAGACAGGATGGTGAGCAGGTTCCTGCGCAGGTAGAGCAGTTTGCGCGGGGCGACGAGGAAGCGCACGGCGAAGTCGAAGATGAAAATGCCCCAGATGACATCCGTCGCCACGGCGAGGGCTTGCGGCAGGCCGCGCACCAAATCCACCACCAGAAGCACGGCCCACACCAGACCGAGAACGGCCATGGGCGTTTCAAGCCCGTCCTCGATCTGGCATAAAAGCCGCCAGCGCTGCCGAGACGAAGTCTGGCCGTCAGGCCGGTCGGGCATTGCGATCTAGTGGCTCATGGTCTGCTGCGCCGTCCGGCAGGCGTCCTCGCAGTTTCGGCAAGCCTCCGCGCAAATCCGGCAATGGTCATGCTGACCGGCGTGACGCTCGCATTCCTCGGCGCACAGCCGGCAAGCGGTTTCGCACGCCTGCAGCATCGCCCGGATGACTTGTTCGTTGGATCCGCTTCGCCGTGTCGCCACCGCCCCGGTGGCGCCGCAGACGTCAGCGCAGTCCATGTTGAGGCGGATACACTGCACCAGCTCGTTCACCATGTCCTCGCCCAGGCACGCATCTGCGCAGGTTACGCAGGTCTGCGCGCAGTCGTAGCACTCCTCGATGCACCGGATCAGCGGGTCGTTGGTGTTCCCGCGAACGTGCGGATGGCTGCTAATCATCTCTCTGGCATGCATTTGCTCAACTCCCGTAAGAATGTCCATTGCGAGTAACGAGGGGTGAAAAGTAAAGTTCGTGCGCTCGGCGAAGTATTTGTCCGCAATAGTACTGTGCTCCCGTCTGGCTGCATGTCATTGAACACGTTTCCGCCTTCATCGACGGCGTGTGTCCTCACTCCGGCTGAGGGGTTTGATCGCGGGCGGTGGCCTCGAACTCCAAGAGCTTCGCCTTCACCAAATCCTCGGTGACGGAAACGCCCTTGGCCTGCATGTCGCCGACTAATTTGCGGATGATGTCCTGGTCGCCCACTTCCTCGAAATCGGCCAACACCACCTCCTTGCTGTAGGCGTCCGCGTCGGGCCCGGATAGCCCCATCTGTCCGGCGGCCCAAAGGCCGGTGAGCTTGTTGCGCCGCGCCGTGATCTTGAAGTCGGTGTCTTCCTTGTGGACGTGGCGCTGTTCCTGCATTCCGTGCTTTTCGGTCGGCATGGCGGTCTCCCTGTACTGTTGGAGGTTAACCCGGGGGACCCGCCTTAAGGTTCCTGGTTACGCGGGGCGAACGCTGAGTTTCGCTTGCCAAAGAGACCGACATGCCGCGAACGGGATGCCACCCGGGGTGTTCAGCAGAAAAGGTTCATGAAACTGGGCAGCCGCAGAAGAGGGTGAGATGGACCGCTTGTTACTTGACGGCGCGACCGTCTTACCCGGAAGGAGTAGACATGTTGAAATTCCTGGGCGGCACCATCGGGGTGATCTTTCTGATCGGCCTCTTGGTGGTGATCGGATTGCTTATGTTGATTTTCTGATATGCCCCGACCCTCGCCCAAACGCATCGGGGGACGCCTCGGTGATCCGGTTCTCGCACGAGCGTCGCTCCCCCGACCTTGGTTCGTGCCCCCACAATCATGGCGAAATGCGAGTGTCGTGCCGACCCCGGACCGTCCTTGGATTCCATATAGACAGCGGTACAACAGGGATGGAGGCCGGTCATGAAGGCCGGTATCTTCTTCGCGGCGACCGGACCGATCGCGGCTCTAACATCCCATTTTTCGCTCACTGCGCCGCATCGGCGCGCTCGTGCTGCGGCATTATTGCATGTGCTAGGCTTGATGCTGCTCCTGTGCCGAGGAGCCTCGGGCGATGCCGGGACCGGGGCGTTGTTGGAAATTGACGGGCCCATCGGCCCCGCAGTGGCCGATTACGTCGTTAACGGACTCACCCAGGCCGGCCAAGCGGACCGGCGTCTGGTGATCATCCAGATCAACACCCCGGGTGGCCTGGATGTGTCGATGCGCCGCATTAACGCGGCCATTCTCGCGTCTCCGGTGCCGGTGGCCTGTTGGGTGGCCCCGGCCGGTGCGCGCGCGGCAAGCGCCGGCACCTACATTCTTTACGCCTGCCATGTCTCCGCCATGGCTCCTGGCACCAACCTGGGCGCCGCCACCCCCGTCTCAATGGGCGGCGAGATGGAGGAGGCGATGCGGTCCAAGGCGGTCAACGATGCTGCTGCCTACATTCGCAGTCTGGCGGAACTGCGCGGCCGCAACGCGTCTTGGGCGGAGCAGGCGGTCCGCGAAGGCGTCTCGCTGCCAGCCAGTGCGGCGGTCGCCGATAAAGTCGTCGATCTGCTGGCGAACGACATGGAGAGCTTGCTGGAAGGCACCCATGGCCGCACGGTGACAGTGGCCAGGCAGGACCGGATGCTGTCGGCCAAAGGCCTGACGGTGGAACGGATCGAGCCAGATTTTCGCAACCGGATGCTGACCGTGCTTACCACCCCGGAAGTGGCCTACATGCTGCTGCTCCTAGGTGCCTACGGCATCATGTTCGAGCTGATGAACCCGGGCGCAATCCTGCCTGGGGTGATTGGTGGGATCGCCCTGTTGGCCGGACTTTACGCAGTCAACCTGTTGCCGGTGGATTACGCGGGCATTGGCCTCATCCTTCTCGGAATGGCGCTGATGCTGGCCGAAGCGTTCGCTCCCTCGTTCGGCATACTAGGGCTGGGCGGTGCCATCGCCTTTGCCCTTGGATCACTGATGATGTTCGGCACGGATGTCCCTGGTTACCAGCTCTCGCTTGGGCTGGTGGTCGGGACCACCCTGGCATCCGCCCTGTTGTTGATCCTTGGGTTCGCGGCGGCACTTCGCTCGCGCCGAGGCGCTCCGCTCACCGGTGGCGAGGCCGTATTGGGCGCCGTCGCCACCGTCGAGCGGTGGCAGGACCGCACGGGGCAGGTGCGTCTCATGGGGGAGGTGTGGAACGCCAGCTCGCCGCAGACGCTTACGTCAGGAGACACGGTGAAGGTAACTAGGCGCGATGGCCTGACCCTGACCGTCGCGCTGGTGGCCAGCGAAGACCATAGGAGGTCGGAATGCCCACGTCCGTGATCCCGGTGATCGTTGTCGCCGTAATGGTCGCGGTTCTCATTGCGCTGGGCGTACGGATCTTCCGCGAATACGAGCGCGGCGTCGTGTTCACCCTTGGCCGCTTTACCAGCGTGCGCGGCCCCGGCCTGGTCATCATCATCCCCTTCGTCCAGCAGGCGGTGCGCATCGATCTGCGCACCGTGGTGATGGACGTGCCGCCCCAGGATGTCATTTCGCGCGACAACGTGTCGGTGAAGGTCAACGCCGTGATCTATTTCCGCGTGGTCGATCCGGACAAGGCAGTCATTCAGGTGGAGAACTTCATGAATGCCACCAGCCAGCTGGCCCAGACCACCCTGCGCTCGGTGCTGGGCAAGCACGAGCTGGACGAGATGCTGGCCGAACGAGACCGGTTGAACAATGACATCCAGGAAATCCTAGACCGCAATACCGACGTCTGGGGCATCAAAGTGTCCAACGTCGAGATCAAGCATGTGGACATCGACCCCACCATGGTGCGTGCCATCGCCGCCCAAGCCGAGGCCGAACGTAACCGGCGGGCCAAGGTCATTCACGCCGAAGGCGAGCAGCAGGCAGCGGCCAAGTTGGTGGAGGCCGCCCGCATGCTGGCCCAGGAACCCGGTTCAATGCAGTTGCGCTATTTGTCGACCATCATGTCGCCAACGAGCGCTCGGGTGTGGTGGTGCTGCCGTTGCCGATGGAAATGCTGCGGTTCTTCTCCGGCGAGCGGCCGACTGGAGCGTGAGGCGGGGGAGTTCGCGCCGTGCGACAGACCTATGGCTTCAACCTCTTTCCCATGCCGAAGTACCGTCCCGCCCGTGTGGGGAGGTGGCGCGTGAAAGGGTATTGGCCCAGCTGGGGTCCGGGTTACGTAACCCCTAGTGTTATCGAGGCCCGCACGGTTCTGAGTTGCGCAGGCAAGGTCTGGATGTCGACCGGCCTGATGGAGCAGGAAAGCCACGCCTGGCACGTCCACTGCGCCCATGGCACCGTCGTCGCGGCCGGACTAGGCCTTGGGATGTTTGCCTTTGCGGCATCAGCCAAGCCCGAGGTGCAGCGGGTGGTGGTGGCTGAGGTTGCCCCCGAGGTCCTCAGGCTGGTGAAGGCATCTGCCGGTTTCGAGGCTTGGCCTTGCCGTGACAAGATCAGGCTGGTCGAAGTCGATGCGCTTGCCCCCGACTTCGCCGACCGAATGTTGGCCGCGACCGAGGGGATGCCGCCGGATTACTTCTTCGCTGACATCTGGCCCAACTTCCCGGCAGCGGAAGCGCCTGCCGCGACGGCGATGATGGGAGGCGCCCTTGGGGCCAAAGCGGCCGGTTGGTGGGGCCAGGAGCTGTCCTTCGGGCTGTGGTGCATCCAAGCGGCTCGGTGGCCGGACGAGAGCGCACTCCGGAATTATTTCACGGCGATCGGTGTCGCTGCCCATGAAACCGCCGGCTATGCCGCTTTCTGTCGCGACGCCATGGCGATCCATGGGTTCGTGCGATGACCCAATGGCAGGAGGCGGCATATGGTCTCGGCCCCCCACGGATTTCCCTACCAAGTCGTGTTGGTATTGCAGGGCGGTGGAGCACTGGGTTCCTATCAGGTGGGCGTCTATCAAGCGCTTGAGGAAGCCGGATATTTCCCTGATTGGGTCGCCGGTACGTCCATCGGAGCAGTCAATGCCGCCTTGATCGCCGGTAATGAACCGGGCGCACGCCTAGAGAAGCTGGACACCTTCTGGTCGTCGATCCGCTGGCCGGAGTTGTTGCCGGCGATGCCCAGCGGACCCATGCGGCAATGGGCCAATTGGAGCGCTGCCATGCGGGCGGCGGCCTTCGGCCAGCCGAACTTCTTCCGCCCGCGTATTGGTTCCTCCTGGCTGGGAGGGGGCGCGCCCGGCTGGTACGATGTCCAGCCGCTGCGGACGACTCTGGAACGCCTAGTTAACTTTGGCAGAATCAATGCCGGAGGCACGCGGCTCTCCGTGGGGGCGGTTAATCTCTGCACAGGCGAACAGGTCTTCTTCGACAGCGCCCGCGAGCCGCTGCAATCCTGCCATATCTTGGCAAGCGCCGCGCTGCCGCCGGCGTTTCCGCCGGTTGAGATCGCCGGCGCCTGGTATTGGGACGGCGGGGTAGTCTCGAACACGCCGCTCGATGTGGTGATCGACGACAATCCTCGTCGCAGCTCTCTGGTGTTCATGGTCGATTTGTTCGAGGGACGCGGCGCCGTGCCAACTTCCATGGCCGACGTCGAGCAGCGCCGCAACGACATCGCCTATGCGACCCGCTCTGGTCGCAGTATCGAAAAGCACCGCCTGATGCATAATCTGCGCCGGGCGGTGAATGCGCTGTGGCAGCATCTGCCGGCGGAGTTGCGAAACGACCCGCATCTCCAGGAAATGGCGGCGCTGCGATGCACGACCACGATGCAGATCGTGCATATCCAGTACCGTCGGGAAGAGGGTGAAGCCGCTTACAAGGGCTACGACTTTTCCGCCCCATCATTGTTGGAGCGGCGGCGCGCCGGTTATCGCGACACAAGCGAGCTCTTGCGACGGCCGGCATGGCTGGCAGCCCCGCCGGAGGACCTGGGGGTGCTCATCTACGAGCCTCCCGGGGCAGAGGATGAGGCGGAACGTTTGAGGAGGACCGCTGTCCATGATGGTAGTCGGCAATGAGTGGTCGGTCATGGAAGCGCATTCCTCAGGCAAGCGGAGACCCTGGCTGGCGGAAGTGGCCGCGCCCTGGATACTGGCAGCAACCCTGTCCCTCCCGGCCTTGGCCGCCGACCCGCGTGGCACATGGCTGACGCAAGACAAGGATGCCGCGCTCACTATCAGCACCTGCGGCGTTCAACTCTGTGGACGGATCATCTGGCTGGGGAGCGCGACAGATCGCGGTGGGGCGTCTTTGGATTCTCCATGAGCTGATGGTCCAACGCCCGGCGGCGACGTTCTGTCGGGCCGACGGCGATTCCATGACCCCCTCTCGACGCCATCTGGCGCGACGGCTTCGACATCCGCAAGGCGGGGGAATTCTGCTCGACCAGATAGCCCCGTCGAGCATCCCGCGCGACCCCGCGCCAGCTCCGGTTCGCCCCAAGGCGCTGATGGCGGCGCCTGATGGCATCAACGGGCGCTATGGCCGTGGGTCAGCGTCCTTCGGCTTGGTCGAAAAGGACGCGCCGTGGCGGATGCGCCAGGAGGCCAAGAGCCCGAGCTAGACGACCAGCTGGGCTGGTTTGCCGCTGCCAAAGGCTTAGCTTGCGGAGAAGGCCAAAGGTAGTTGCCACCTTGAGAAGGAGGTGGGCCATCCCACTAGCCCGGCCAACGGGTCGGCAAAACGTATTTATTGACCAGACGCTCCATTGTTTGCCGTTGCGCAGCGTCGTCGCCAGCTTTCATCACGATGTCAAACTGTTTAGGTAAATTAAATTGGCGGCTGCCTTGACCTCTTCTGAATGGATTCTTCTAAATTTTGCTGCGGCTGTGTAGAACTCGTGAGAGTAGAGTTGGCTCGCGATCGGCCAAAGTGATCGCCTGAGGCCTGTGAAGTCCGAATTTGTTCTGCAGCCAAGTAAAATTCCCGCCTGGTTTTCGTCCTGTCGAGAATGACTGATTTGTACTTTCGGAATGTAGTTAGTGGCATTCCAACTTTTTCTGTAGCCTCCTTCGGGGTAGCCCCTTCTTCTATTAATTGGCGCAACTTCATTATTTTATTGAACTCATAGAGTTGCTCCGCCAGCATGTGATTGGTGCCGACGGTGCACTTCACGAGTTGTTGACCATCGTCGCTGCGGGACTGTCGGAACGCGAGCCCGCAACGGCCACAAAGTATCTGCGGGTCATCCTGCGTTTCGTTGCCTGGTGCGACCGGGTGGCCCCCGGGGGGCATCCGCCCGACGAAATGCCCAAGCTGGTGGCGACGTTCCTGCGCGATGAACTGGATTGTCGCCTGCGCTTGTTGGGCGCCCAGGTCTGGCACGTCACGCCCACCCGGCATGCCTCTTCGACCATCCGGCTGATCCTCTCGGCGCTGCTGGCTTTTATCGATATCCAGATCGCCTACGGCGTTGAGGTTGCGCGAAACCCGCTGCGACAGCCGCATGACGGGCGCCGGCCGGGGGGCGTCGGGCGGTTCGTGGTCAAGAGACAGCCGTGGACCCCACGCTACCATCATGAGCCGGATCTGCCACAGTTGATGCAGTCCGGCGGGGTGGAGGACCGCTGGCCGCAATGGATGCAAGTTGCTTGCGCCGCCGACTTCGACAGCGGGGCCCGAACCTTCGAGATCTTGGACCTACGGCTCGGCGACTGGCTGGTGTCGGGCTGCGGCACGATCCTTTCGGCGCCGTCAAAGGGCAGTGCCGGACGGCGGGTCAAGAAGCTAGGCTCCGGACTCATAACCAGTAGCAGAACGTCGCCGCGAGGCAGACGGCGGCGAGGTAATTGTGGGCCAGTCGGTCATATCGGGTGGCGATGCGGCGGAAATCCTTGAGCCGTCCGAACATGCGCTCGATGGCGTTACGGTCACGGTAGAGGTACGGGGAGAAGCAGTTCTTCCTGCGCCGATTGACCTTGGGCGGGATGTTCGGTGCAGCGCCCTTGCTCTCGATCTTGCGGCGGACGGCATCGCTGTCATAGCCCTTGTCGCCGTGCAGGATGTCGGTCGTGGGCATCTGGTCGAGCAGGGCGTCA
>JACMLB010000010.1 GCA_014379805.1 Rhodospirillales bacterium
AGATCGCGGATGTGGCCGTACGAGGCGATGACCACGAAGTCATCCCCCAGGTACTTATTGATGGTCTTTGCCTTGGCAGGAGACTCGACGACGACGACCTTCATCCGGACCCGATGGTGTGAGGAAAAAATATGTGGACGTCCGGACCTGGGGACTACGCCAGCAAGGAAACCTGATTGCCGGGAAGGCGCTCCAAGCGGCCGGCCAGCTCCAATTCGAGCAAGACCAGGGACACCACGGAAGCAGACAATTGGCACTCACGGATCAGCAAGTCAACCGTCACAGGAGATGGCCCCAGGCTTTCCACCAGCACGGCACGGGCTTTTGCCAACTCGGAATCGGTCGGAAAGACCGGCTGAGCGCCAGTAAAGTCGGGCCGTTTACCCTCGGCCAGCGGGCGGCGCAGCAGGTCCGATAGCACGTTCATAATATCGGTCGCCGATTCCGTTAGGGTGGCGCCATGACGGATCAGATCGTTGGGACCTTGGGCGCGCGGGTCCATGGGATGGCCGGGCACGGCAAACACCTCGCGCCCCTGTTCCTTCGCCAGCCGGGCGGTAATCAGAGAGCCCGACTTCAGGCTGGCCTCCAGCACCACCACGCCCAAGGACATGCCCGAAACGATGCGGTTGCGGCGCGGGAAATGGCTGGCCTGGGGCTGGGTGCCCGGCGGCATTTCCGAGACCACGCAGCCCATGGCGACGATCTCATTATAAAGACGCTCGTTCTCAGGCGGATAGATGTTGTCCACACCGCCGGCCACCACGGCCACCGTGCCGGCGCCCAGCGAACCTTCATGAGCAGCCGTGTCGATGCCGCGCGCCAGTCCCGACGCCACCACCATGCCGGCGCGGCCCAGATCGGCGGCCAGACGACGAGCCAGATTGCGCCCGTTGACCGAGGCATTGCGCGCCCCCACCATGGCCACCGCAGACTTGCCGAGCAACGAGGCATTGCCCAGGGCGTACAGCATGGGCGGAGCATCGTCGATGGCGGCCAGCGCGCGGGGATAGGCGCCCTCGCACGACGCCAGCGCCACGGCACCCAGGCGGTCGGCCTCTTCCAGTTCCCGTTCGGCGACACCCTTGGGACAAATGACGATGGGCTTGGCCCGCCCGCCCCGCTTCGCCAGTTCCGGCAAGGCGGCAAGGGCGGCTGCGGGCGTGCCGAAGCGCTCCAACAGCTTGAGGAAGGTGCGCGGGCCGACGTTCTCGCTGCGGATCAGGCGCAGCCAGTCGAGACGCTCTTGGGAAGAAAGTGCGCGGGTTTGTTCATCCATGGCGGGCATGGTGCAGGAACAAAGAGTGCACGTCAAGCCACGGCAGCGCCGATGATGGAGGCTTTCAACCAGCGTGCTGCGTCCTCGCTGGGGCATGGACCGGCAAAATGCCAACCGTCCGCCGTGCGCACCACCACCGTTGAATGACGATGGCGGCGCTTGTGATAGGCGCCCATATGGACGCTTAGCAGGTCAGCCAGGGCAGCCCTCCAACGGGGCGACCACGCACCGAACCGGCGCGTCTCCAACACCACCGCGCCCTCTGCCAGAACCAGGCGCTGTTTGGGAGCGAATTGGATAGCGCACCCGTTATTCACCACCTCGGACGACAAATCCACAGGCCGCGGGCCAGGGGCTTCAACGGTGAGAAGGCCGCGCGCCACCTTGCGTGCCAGCGGAAAATCAATGGCATCGCCGGGAAATGCATAGGTTCGGTCGGCAGCCATCTCCACCACTTGCACCCCCAGGGCTGACGCGCGGTAGCGGCGACGCCAAGCCAGCGGCACAATCTTGCTGGCATCCGAATGGGCCAACAGGACGCTCCATCCAGTGTTGCTTAGCGGATTACGCCGGTCCACATAAACGCCCTGATACTCGGACAATGGCACCGACATGGTCAGGGGAGCGAACAGTAAATGACGCTGCTGCACATGAACCATTCCGCCTTCGACGGCGATGCGGCAACGGCGCGACAGAAGCAGTGCCTGGGCCATGATCATAAAGAAGCCAAGGGCACAAAAAATTACAGGCGCAGGGTCATTGGGTGCCAATGGCTCAATGAACATGTGCACACCCATCCCGATGACGAGTACCGACGCAAGGAAGAAGCCGACCTGCCTAAAACCCAATGGGGGACGGATTTCCCCGGCCAGGGGCCGCGCGCCCAAATCAATGGCAAAAGCCGGAATATGGTCAACTTCGGTCTTGGGGCCGAAGGGGACAAAACCCAACTTTCCCAAATCGCCCTGGAACATGAAGCGCTTGAAAACTCCGGGTCCCCTCATCGTATGGCCGTCCGCGCCAGCACCCGGTCGCACAGGGCCTTGGTGTCCCACGACGACCCCTTACCCAACGCATCGGCAATCCCCGGCCACATGCGCTTGAACGCGTCATGCCCCAATTCCCGCAGGTGCTTGAGGAAATCCCAGGACGGCGCGTCCTTGGAATAGACGCCCAGCTTGGCCATCTCGTCGTCGCAATGGATGCGGTGCAGGTTGATACGGCGGTAGCCCGCATCGGACCGGATTTGGCCGGCGTCGATCAGGCGGTTGATGGTTTCGATGGCGTTGACCTCGTGCACCAGACTGGCGGAGAAGGTGATCTCGTTGAGCCGGTCCATGATCTGGCGCGCCGTGCGGGGCACACCCTCGCGGTGCAGCGGGTTCAGGGTGATCATGACCAGATCGTCGCATTGGGCTTGGCGCAGGCAATCCACCAACGGCGTCAGCGGCGGGTTGCCCATATAGCCGCCATCCCAATAGGTGCCGCCGGCGATAGTCACGGCTTGGAACGCGGTGGGCAGGCAGGCCGAGGCCTTCAACGCG
>JACMLB010000076.1 GCA_014379805.1 Rhodospirillales bacterium
CCATATCGACCATGACGCAGTCATAGTCGCTTTCGGCCAAACGCTTCAGACCCTCGGGGCCGCTGGTGACCTGCACCACCTCGCAGCCTTCCTCGCGCAGTTCCTGCGCCAGGGATTCGCGATAGGTGTTGCTGTCGTCGATGATCAGCACGCGGGCACGGCGGAACAGCGAGCGTGCCACGTCCAGCACGGAACTGTCCTGGCGCGACTTGCGCAGCAGGTTATGAACCCGCAGCAGCAGGATGCCGATGTCTTCGGATTTGGAGACGAAATCGTCGGCGCCGGATTCCAAACCGTGCAGTTCGGTGGCCTGGGTCTCGTCGGCGGTCAGCATCAGGATGGGGATAGAGCGCGTGGTCAGATCCATGTGGATCTGACGGCACAGCTCGTCGCCCTGAATGCCCGGCAAGTGGTAATCGACGATGATCAGATTGGGCAGCGACCGGTTCATCTCCTCCAGCGCTTCCTCAGCCGAAAAGGCGCAGACGGTGACGAAACCTTCGCTCTCCAGCACGTGCTGAAGCTTCAAGGCCTGGGTAGCGGAATCTTCGACGATCAGGATTAGCTGATTGTTGGCATCCGCCATCACTTTCCTCCCGCCAATTGAAGCAGCCTGGGGGCAATCTGCGGCAGCGGCAGGACGTCCTTCACCGCGCCCAATTTGGCGGCGGCGGCAGGCATGCCATAAACCACGCAGGTGCTTTCGTCTTCGCCGATGGTGTGGGCACCCGCCTTGAACATCTCGGCCATGCCGTCGGCGCCGTCGGTGCCCATACCGGTCAGGATCACGCCGATGCCGCGCCGGCCCACATCCTTGGCAAGCGACGACAGCAGCACCGAGCCCGAGGGCTTCTGGCTGTGCAGCGGCGGGGTATCCAAGATGGACAGCCGACCGCCCTTTTGCACCAGATGGCGCTCGGGCGGCGGCACATAGACCTTGCCGGGCTCGGGCACCTCGCCTTCCTGGGCGATGCGCACGTCGAACGGCGTCACCCCGGCCAGCCAGGACACGAAACCTTCCAGGAAGCTGGCGGTGATGTGCTGCACCAGCAGGACCGGCAGCGGGAAGTTGGGCCCCATGGCGCCCAGCAATTGCACCAAAGCCTGCGGCCCGCCGGTGGACGAAACCACGCCCACGGTCGAAAAGCCGTGGCTGGGCGCGCGCGCCTTGACCGGTGATTCGGCGGTGCCGAAGTTCAGGCCGCGGCCGATGCCTTGGCGCACCACCTTGACCTGACTCATGATGGCCAATTGGGTGCACAGGCGCTGCGCCATGGATTCGAAGGCGACGTTGGTGACACCCACCGGCTTTTCCACCACCGCCAGGGCACCGGCCCGCAGCGCATTCATGGCGATATTCAGTTCGTCGTCATCCACCTGGGCCGCCACCACCACGATGGGCGTGGGCCGCTTGGTCATGATCTGCAACGTGGCGTCCAAGCCGTTCATGCCCGGCAGACGGATGTCCAGCGAGATGATGTCGGGCTGAACCACATCCAGCAGCGCCAGACCTTCCTCGGCGCTTTCCACCGCCGCGACCACTTCGAAGCGGGAGTCCAGGCCGATGATGTGCTTCAGCAGCTCGCGCACCACCATGGAATCTTCGACGATAAGGACGCGTATCTTGCTGCTGCTCATAGTATCTGACCGATGGTTTCCAAGAGTTCCTTTTGGTCGAACTTGCGCTTGACCACATAAGCGTCGGCACCCAAGGCAAGGCCGCGTTCGCGGTCTTCGCGCGCCTCGAGCGAGGTGACCAGGATGACGGGCACTTTCTTCAGCACCGGATCGCTTTTGATGGCCTGCAACAGGCCAAAGCCGTCCAGGCGCGGCATCTGAATGTCCGAGATGACCAAATCCGCGTGTTCGGCACGCAGCTTGGACAGGCCTTCAATGCCGTCCACGGCCAAGCGGACCACGTAGCCGTGGGCTTCCAGAATGCTTTTTTCCAGGGTGCGGGTGGTCAGCGAATCGTCCACCACCAGAATGACCGGTACCTTGCGTTCGGCAGGCTTTTCCACCGTGGTCAGCACGCGGATAGAGCCCGATTTGCGGAAGGTCTCGACGATCTCGAACGGGTTGAGAACCAGGGCCACCGCCCCGTCCTCCATGAGCATACCGCCCGCCACCATGGTGCCCATGGCCGCCGGCACGCCGATATCCTTGACCAGGGCTTCGCGGATGGACAGGAATTCATCCACCGCCACGCCGACCCGGCGGTCGCCGTTCTTCAGCACCAGCAAGGGCACAACATTGCGGCTGACCTTCACCGCCGTTTCGCCCAAGGCCAGCAAATGGGCCAGGGACAGCAGGGGCAATTGCTGGTTGCCCAGATACACCACGGATTTGCCTTCGACCGTTTTCACCGCCTCGGCGGGAACGCGGTACAGGCGGTCAATTCCCTCGGTCGGGATGCCGTAGGTGTGGCCCTGGCAGCCCACCAGGAACAGGCGCTGGGTCGAGACCGACAGCGGCAGCGAAATGCGGAAGCGGGTGCCCTGAGGTTCGCGGGCCAGCACTTCCACGGTGCCGTTCATCATGGTCACCGATTCGCGCACCACCGACAGGCCCATGCCGCGGCCGGACAAATCGTTGACCGAGCGGTTAGTGGAGAAGCCGGGATCGAAGATCAAATCCAGCAAGGTCTGGCGCGACAGTTCCGCCGCTTCGGCATCGTTGAACAGACCCAGTTCCATGGCCTTGCGGCGGATGGAATCGAAATTAATGCCGCGTCCGTCATCTTCCACCAGCATGACGAGACGGCCATCGGTGACGGCGAAGCTGAGCGACACCTGTGCGATGGCGGGCTTGCCGGCGACAATCCGATCCTCCGGCATCTCCACGCCATGGGCCAGGGCGTTGCGCAGCAGGTGCATGACCGGGTCCTTGAGACCCTGCAGCACCATGCGGTCGGCCTCCACGTCCAGGCCCAGCACTTGAACTTCCACCTGCTGACCGGATTCCTTGGCGATATCACGCACCATCTTGCGGAAACCGGCGAACACGCTTTCCGCCGGAACCATGCGGGCGTCACGCACCTCTTGCTGCAATTCGGTGCCAAGCTGGCGCAGGGTCCAGCCGGTGCGCTGCTGCAGACGGCGCGCCAGCCGCACCTGACGGCTGACCACGCGCAGTTCCTGCTCCAGCGCCTCGGATTGGCGCTCCAGCTTGGTGGCACGCTCCGGATCGCCCAATTCGCGGGCCATGGACGACGACAATTTGCGCAGGCGGCGCCATTGCTTGTCCAACTCGGACAGGCGGCGGTCCACGGCCAGCAGATCGTCCGTCACCACCCGCTGGTTCATGGTCTCGGTCAGCAGTTCGTCGGAGCTGCGCAGCAGCCGGTCGAGATGGACGGCACGCACGCGCACGGTCTCGTCAGCCACCAGCACCACCCGTGGCGGCTCAGACTCAATGATGACAGACGGGGGCGGTTCGCTGGCAGCGGCGACGGCGGCCAGTATATCCGCGGGAACGAACGGCGCGGGCGGCGGTGGTGATGGTGGGGCGGGCGGCGGTGCGGCTGCATGGGCCGGCACTTCGCCGGTTTCCAGATAGGCTTCGATATGGGCTGCCGCATCAGCGGTCTCGGGCGGGGTCTGGCCGGCGACGAAGGCGGTGACCCAATCCTCGACCACGTCCAGGGTGCGGTTGACCACCCCGGCGGAATCCTTGTCCAGCTTCATCTGGCCGGTACGGATGCGGGCGAACAGGGTTTCCAGCTTGTGCGCCAGTTCTTCCACCGGCATGAGATCGACGGCACGCGCCGCGCCCTTCAATGAGTGGGCACGGCGAAAAGTCTCATCCAACATGGCGATGCCGCTGCCGTCTTTCCGCTTCACCAGCTCGACCAAGAGCTTGCGGATAGCTTCCAGATGTTCCTGATATTCGACCTGGAAGGCGGCGAGCAACCGTTCGCGGATGCCGATCAAAGCTTATATTTCTCCAGCGTCTTCGACAGCTGGTCGCCCAGCTTGGTCAGTTCGATGGAGGCCTTTTCCAGTTGGGCGGTGGTGACCGCCGTCTGCTGGCTGGCCTGACGGATTTCGTGCAGCGCCTGGGTCACCTGCTCCAATCCGATCTGCTGCTGACCGGTGGCGCCGACGATTTGCTGGAAAGCCTGAACGCTGTCCTGGATGTTGTTGGCCATCTGGCGGATGACCTGCTCGGACACATTGGTGCGCTCGCGCCCGGTCTCGACGCGCTTCAGCGCCTCCTCCGTCAGCATCACCGAGGTGTTGATGCCCTTCTGGGTCTGCTCAAGAATGCCGCGCACCTGCGAGGTAGCTTCCTTGGCCTGATCGGCCAAATTCTTGATCTCGTTGGCGACCACCGAGAAGCGACGGCCCGATTCGCGGGCATCGGCAGCCTCGATGGCGGCGTTCAGGGCCACCAGATTGGATTGCTCGGCGATGTCGTTGACGGTGGCGATGATCTCGCCCACGGCCTGGGTGCGCTCGGACAGGGCGATGATGTTTTCGGCCACGGTCTCGGCCTGCTCGCGGATGGCTTCCATGCCCAGCGAAGCTTCATGCACCGCCTGCAAGCCGGCATTGCCCGACTGGGCCACGGCATCGGCGGTGCCGGCCACTTGGCGCGAGCGCTCGGCCACCTGTTTGGACGACAGATTAATCTGTTCCACGGTGGTGGTGATTTCCTGCACCGCCGCCGCCTGCTGCTTGGTGCCGGCGGCCTGTTCCTGGGTGGAGGTCAGGATTTGCGCGACAGCCAGGGTCAGGTTTTCGCACACCTCGCGCGATTGCAGGGCGATGTCGCGCAAGGACGACTGCATCTCGTTGAAGGCGTGCGCAAGCACGCCCAGTTCGTCGGCAGATTCCACCTTCAGCGGGCTAAGACGCAGATTGCCGCGCGCGATCTCCTTGGCCGCGCGGGCGCAGGCGGCCAGCGGGTCGGCAATCTGTCGGCTGATCAGCCACGAGATGCAAATGCCCGACAGGGCGGCGCCGATGCCCACGGCGACCTGCCAGAAGATAGCCTGATTGATGCGGGTTTCGCGGTCGCGCGCATAAAGCCGCATGGTCTGGTCGGCCGATTGCGAAACCAATACCTGAGCCGCCATGACGTCTTTAAGCCGCTCGGCCCGCCGGGCGTCGTTGGCGGGCGTGGACAGATAGCGCCCCGCCTCGGTCTCCATCTGACGGATCAATGTGCCCTGCTCGTTCAGCTTGGCGCGAAGTTCCGCGTTTTGCGTCGCCGGCATGTTGCCTTGCAAGCCGGTCTGCTCGGCCCCCGGCAATTGTCCGCCGTCCAGCAGCACCGCCTGCGAGTCCTTGAGCAGCTTGGCAGTGGCCTCGTATTCGGCGGTCTGGCCCATGCCGGTCAGGATGACCTCTTTCATGAAGCGTTGGGTCAGCGTGCGTTGGCGCGCGGCCAGGCCACCCACGGTGCCATGGTCCTTTTGGGAATCGAGGATGACGGCGTTGAAGAGGATCAGGCCGCCAAGCACGCCCGTGAACAGGAACGCCACGATGATGAATTTGTGGCGTAGCGTCATCTTCTTCCACACAGAGAAATCAGCGGTGTGCATCCTCATCTTTCCTTCAGATGGCGCGGCGGTAATCGGCTCGGCTGTCCTGGAGAACATCCAGCGCCAATATCTGCCGAGCGTCGAGCAGGATCAGGGTATCGGGGGTGATGCCGGCGACGAAGCGCTGCGGCAGACCGTTGGCCGCAGCGTGCGGCACGGTCAAAGTGTCGGGATCGACGAAACCGATGCGGCTGAGCGCGTCGACCCGCAGGCCGATCTCGCGTCCGGGAACCCGCAGGAACACCGCGTGGCACGGCTTGTCCGCCGTCGGGTCGGCCATGGTTAGGATGGCGTGCAAATTTAGCAGGGGACGAATTTCGCCGCGCACATTGGTGACGCCCAGCAGATGTTGGGCAAGACCCGGCACCGGCGTCCACGACCCCAGCGGCATTACTTCGGACAAATCGGCCAGCGGCAGGGCGTAGGATTCGGCGCCGATGCGGAAGGACAGCACGGCGATACCCAGCGGGCGGTCGTCGAAATCGGTGCGGGCCGAGGCCAAGCGGCGGGCGCGGACCTTCAGCACCTGTTCGATAAACATGGGATCGTCCATGGTGAAGCCCGTCGCCACCTGCTGGCGCAGACGGTCAACCAGCCCCAACCCTTCCCCCTCGATGCCTGCCGTCATGGCGCTCCAATTAGGTCAAGATGCATGCCCACGGTTTCGCGCAATTGCCCCACGGTAATGGCATCGCCATCGTCCAGCGCATGGTCCTCGGGCAACCGCTCAAGCAAAGCCAGGACATTGCGGAACGAGCGCTGAGCCCCCAGGACATCGTTCCGCCGCCACAGGAATAACCCCAGGTGATAATGGGGCAGAACGAAATGGCGGTCGAGATAAATGGCACGGCGGAGGGATGTTTCACATCCTTCCACGTCGCCTTGCTGCTCAAGCACCAAAGCGCGGTAGAAATGCGAGCGGGAATCCAAGGCATTGGCGGCAATCAGGGCGTCGCAGCCGGCCAATGCCTCGGCCCAACGGCCCTGATCGGCCAGATCACGCACCCGGTTCAGCCCCACGGGGTCCGGTTTAACCACCGGCGGCGCCTTGGGAACGGGCGCCGGAGGACGCAACGGCGGCGGAGCGGGCCGGCGCAGATTGGGCTTGGGCAGCGGCGCGTAGGGCGGCAACGGCGCACATATGGGCCGTGGAGTATCCACCCGCTGATACAGCACCGCACCCGGCGTGTTCACGGTATGGAAGTCGCGGAACAATTCCATGTTGGGCTCGGCATGGCCCATGACCAGCCATCCGCCATCCACCAGGGTCTCGCGGAAACACGGCACCAATCCCTCGACCGTTTCGCGGCTGAAATAGATCACCACGTTGCGGCAGATGATGATGTCCAAACCGGCGATGTTGTCGATCAGCGACGGAAAGCGGTTCTTGATCAGGTTATGGTACTGGAAACTGACGCAATTCTTGTATTCGGGCCGGATGGCCCATTGCTTGCCCACCTGCTCGAAGCACTCGCGCCGCACGTCGTCGGGAGTGGCGCGGAAGGCCCATTCGTCGTAACGGCCATCCCGTGCCCGGGCCAAAAATTTCTGGTTGATGTCGGTGGCGATGATGCTCACATGCCAACCTGCGATGCGGGCGCCGAAGTCGCGCTTCAACATGATGGCCAGGGAATAGGGCTCGGGCCCGGTGGCGCAGCCGGCACTCCAGATGCGCAGCCGGCGCACATGCTGATTGCGCTCCAGCACGTTGGGCAAAATGATGTCGCGCAGGGCGTCGAACTGTTCTTTGTGGCGGAAAAAATAGGTCTCGCCGATGGTCAGTTCGGCAACCAGCGCGTCCATCTCGTCGCGCCCCAGGACCGGGTCGGCAATCACTTCCAGGTAACGGGCACAGGGCATCAGGCCGGTCTCGGCCATGCGCGCGGCCACGATACGGGCCAGATCCTCATCCTTGTCGGCGTAAAAGGCCATGCCGGTGGTCTCGATGACCAGCGACTTCAAACGCGGGAAATACGGATCGGCGACCAGGACCGCAGGCGCCATCATGGTCACGGGTCACCGTCGGCGAGTTCGGCCAGGCGCTCTTGAGCGCGGCGCTGAAAATCGCCCAGACGCTGGCGTTCCTCTTCCAACAGGATTTTTTCCCACGACACCAGATGCACACAGCCCGCCGGGCCGTCCAATTGGGCGGCAAGGCAGCCCTGGAACGACTGACGGTCATCCATGGTCATCACCTGGAAATCCGCCGCCGGCAGGACACCGTCCACATGCTCCACCAGCAGACCCAGCGGCGTGCCGCCCATATGCCCGGGCTTCATGATGAGGATGGAAGAGTCGAGACCGATGGTGACCGTGGGCATGCCCAACAGCCGGTCCAGCCGCAGCACCGGAACGGCGGCACCGCCAAGATTGAGGATGCCTTGAACGAAAGCAGGCATGCGCGGCGGTTTGGACAACCAGGCGAACGGCACCACTTCGCTGACGGCTTCCACCGCTATGGCGAAGACCTGCCCGCCCATGCGGAAGATCACTAGAGAATGAAGCTCGTCCGCACCCACAGCCAACACGTGCTTGCCCCTAAAAACCCCATGCATTTAACCAAAAGGGTTACCCAAGGGCAATCACCGATAAGGAGAATGAATGAATAACTAAGACAACCCCATGGAACCGGCGAGCATGCGGACGCTTTCGACGCCCACGCCCACCAGGGTTACCACCGCCGCCAGGATCATCAGCAGGAAGACCACCAGCGACATGCGGTGCTCGATGAAGAAGTGAATAACGCCCAAATGCAGCCGCTCCATCTTGGTGCGGTCGCCATACAGCAAGCGGTCCAGCTGGTTCTTTTTCTGGCGCAGACGGTCGCCGGTTGGCCGGTCGGTGGCGGTGGCGAACTCGCCCTGCCAAACGGTCAGGCGGGCGACGGCCTCCTCCCGCTTCAACGGCGGCGACACGACTTCACCGGATTTGGCGGCGATCTTCTGATGGCGGTCGAGGAATTCGCCGGTGAAATCCAGATGGGCCTGGGCGGCGGGCGAACGCGGCGCATAGACACACACCGGCAGCCGGGCGGACGCGGCCTCGATGACCATGGTGTCGCGGGGAATTTCCGCAGCATAGACAGTGCCGCCCAGTCGCGCGCGGATCAACTCGCTGATCTTGCGCGCGGTCTTGTGACGGTCGTGGATGGTGAACAGCACGCCTTGCAGCAGCAGGCGCTTGTTCAGCCCCTCTTGCACATATTTGATGGAGGGCAGCGTGCGCATCAGCCCGTCATTGGCATAGGGCGTGGCGGTGACGGGAATGATGACCGCATGGGCCGAGGCCAGGGCGTTGATAGGAAGAATGCCCAAAGCCGGCGGGCAATCGACGATAACGTAATCGCAGTCCAACGCCGCATGGCTGATAATGTGGGTCAGAGTGCGCTGGGAATCCTTCAACTCCGACAGCTTGATCTCGATGCCGGCCAAGCTGTAGGTGGAGGGCAGGATGCTCACGCCCTCGAAGATGGTCGGCAGCATGACCTCTTCCAACTCGGCAGCGCCGATGAACAGGTCGTAGATGCCGCGTTTGACGTTGGGGTCCACGCCCAGGCTTTTTGTGGAATCCCCCTGGGAATCCAGATCCATCACCACCACCGACTTTCCGTAAGCCGCCAGGCAAACAGCAAGATTGGTGCTGGTCGTCGTCTTGGAGATACCGCCCTTCTGATTAAATATGGCAACGATATACGGTTTCATGTCCGCCGGTCGCCTATCTTGTTTGCCCACCGTTACTCGACCATTCATCGTCAGTTTACATGTGCGTAAACTCGTCATGGGGTAAGATGACTTTGGTGGAAATCATTAGCTGGAGCGAAATGCGGTATTCCCCATGGATTGGGGACCAGCTTAAGCATAGACCGCAATTGAACGCAACCATGACGCCGCGAACTCTCAGCAGCAAGAGACCGCCGACGTCGTTTGTCTAGTCCACCCGCCCTGGCCAATGACCTTCCTACGATGGCATTTTCATTCCGCCGAATTGCCCCGTAACGACTTCAATATACGTATCGCTTGCCACCGCGCCACGGGTGGAAAGCCATAGACTGAAGGCCTCCCCTGCCCTGCCGGAAGTCAAAAACAAAGGCGCCACCCGGAAAGCCGGATGGCGCCTGCCTGTTTGACTGCGTCGCAGCCCTATCCTGCGGCCACATATGTTGCCATCAGGCCACCCAGCAGCACGACAAGCATGGTTGAGAAGAACCCGCGCCATCCCTTGCCGGCCCGGCGCAGGTCAAGGAAGTGGTCGAGGACCGCGCTGGCCTTGAAATAGGAGGCGGTCAGGGAAATGGCAGCCGCTGCCAAACCGGTCTCGGCTTGGCCGAATCCCAGGGATACTGTCAGCGAGATCACGGTCAGGCCCACCAGCAGTGCCCAGGCCCTTAACAGGCGGCGGCTGGTCGCCGCGTTGGCATCGGGAATGGTCATGGCTCAACGCACCAGATAGACGATGGGGAACAAGATCAGCCAGATCAGATCGACCATGTGCCAGAAGGCGGCGCCGGTCTCCATGTTTTCCAAACTGTTCTTCCAGGCGACGATGGCCAGAAGCACCAGCCCCATGATGACGTGCATGGCGTGGAAGCCGGTCATCAGGAAGAACAGGGTAAAGAAGGTGTCCGTCTCGATGCCGATGCCATGGGCGGCCTTGTCGGCGTATTCGACCCCCTTTACCACCAGGAACGCCACCCCCAAGGCCATGGCGCCCGCAGCCCAGCGCCGCGACACCGCAACGTCGCCGTGTGCCCGCGCTTGCACCGCCTTGGCCGCCAACCAACCGCTGGTAACCAGGATCAGTGTGTTGAGGCCGCCCAGGCGGATGTCGAGCATGGCTTGACCGGCGCGGAACAAGTCGGGGTGAAGCACGCGGGCAACGCCGAAGCCTAAGAAGAAGGCGCCGAACACCAGAAGTTCACTGATGATCAGCACCCACATGAGGGGATTGCCGGGCAGCGAGGACAAAGCCCCCCACTCACCTTCGGGTTCTATTGTCTGGGGTTTGGTCATCCCCGAACCCTAACCCCACCTGCCGACTCAACCATTGACCCTAGTCAAGCGCGCGCTCTATCCAAGATGGTGTTCAACCCTTACAATGGTTACAACCGCTAAAAAAAGCATGGCCTAATATGATATTCTCGCGTTGGATGCGTTGGCTCACCCGTAGCGACGCCGGCATCAGTCTGGCGACGGCAACTTTATATGCGCTGGTGCTGGCTGGCGGAGCAGCGACGCTTTACAACCTGAAAACGTTTCGCGACAACACCCTGATCGAAGCCCATCAGCAGATGATCGGTCTGGCTGCGACCCTCTCCAGCCATTTGCCGGTGCCGTTCGATGGCGAGGCCGAGGGTCCGCGCTTGGCTCCCCTGCAAGAGGGGCTCGGTCAAAAGACCATCATTGCCGTGCTCGACCGTGAAGACCGCCTGATGATGAGCGTGCCGCCGGAAAGCGGCACCGCGACGCTGCCGCTTTCCGCCCGCACCGATATCTTCCCTCTCGGCACCTTCGACGCACGCTGGCCGGGTGATGGCATCGACCGCATCTGGGGCTACGCCGTGGTGGAGGACCAGCCGATGGTGGTCCTGGTGGGCGTGTCCCACGCACAAATCACTGCCGCCGTGGTCCAATTGGCCTGGCACATGACCGCGCTGATGGCCGCCGTGACGGCCGCCACCATCCTGCTGGCCCATTTGCTGCGCCACCTGCAGCTTCGCCGCCGGGTCGAGGTCGCCCTGAAAGAAACCAGCCACGCTGCCGTGGTGGCAGCCCAGGCCAAATCTGCCTTCCTGGCTAATATGAGCCACGAGCTGCGCACCCCCATGACCGGCGTGCTGGGCATGGCCGATTTGCTCATGGGCACACCGCTGGACCAGGAACAGTCGCGCATGCTGTCCACCATGCAGGCCTCGGCGAGAACGCTGCTGACAGTGCTGAACGACGTGCTCGACGTATCCAAAGTCGAGGCCGGGCAGATGGAGTTGGAGTGTATCGATTTCGACCTGCATGAAATCACCAACGACGCGGTCCGCCTGCTGACCCCCGGAGCCGCCGAAAAAGGCCTGAGCCTATACACGTCCATCGCCGACACCTGCCCGCGTTGGGTCAAGGGCGACCCGGCGCGCCTGCAACAGGTGCTGTTCAACCTGATCGGCAATGCCATCAAGTTCACCGATGACGGCGGCGTCACCATCGGCCTGCATCCCGACGGCGAAGAGATCGCCTTCATGGTGGCCGATACCGGCATTGGCATGGCGCCCGAGTCCCTGGCCGGACTGTTCACCCCGTTCACCCAGGCCGACGCCTCGACCACGCGGCGCTATGGCGGCACCGGGCTGGGCCTTGCCATCGCCAAGCGGCTGGTGTCGCTGATGGGCGGCGACATGACCGCCCAAAGCACGCTGGGCGCGGGTTCCACCTTCAGCTTCACCCTGGCTTTGCCCGTGGGGCAACCGCCCAAGGTGGGCGAAACGGATTCTTTGGGACCGCGCACGCGACCGCTCAAGGTGCTGGTGGCCGAAGACAACCCGGTCAATCAGACCCTGGTCGCCCACATGCTGGAACGCATGGGCCATTCCGCCACCGTGGTGGAACACGGCGCCGTTGCACTGGAAATGGCGGCGGCCGTGGATTACGACGTCATCCTGATGGACATGCAAATGCCGGTCATGGACGGCGAGACCGCCACCCGCCTGATCCGCACCCTGCCGGGCCGGCGCGCCACCGTGCCGGTCATCGCGCTGACCGCCGACGCGGTGCTGGAACATCGCGACCGTTATGTGTCCGCCGGATTGGACGCCTTCCTGACCAAACCGGTATCATGGAAACTGCTGGCCCGCACCCTAGACGAAGCCGCCGCCCGCCGCCCGCCCATGGAGCCCCCTGCCCCGACCATCCCCGCACCGGAACCGCAACCAATGCCAGAAGCCCAGCTAGACGAAGCACCGCCGCAGGGTCCGATCCTTGATGTGGCTTATCTGGAAGACATGCGGCAATGGGTGGGTGACGACACCCTGGTCAGCCTGCTGGCCACCGCGCCGGATTCCTTCAACGGCGAATTGTCCGCCATCGGCTCCGCCTGGGAGCGCGGCGACCTTAACATGGTGCGCGAGACCGCCCACCGCCTTAAAGGCGCCGCCGGCAGCATCGGCTGCCGCCGCCTCTCCGATCTGGCCCACCGCCTGCAAAAGATGGACGAAGCCGAATTGAGCGAGGCCGGATATTTGGACACACTGACCACTGAAATCAGCGCGGCCCTATGCGAACTCGCTCAATGGCGCCCCAAGGCTAACGTTGTGTAATCACCCCGCCCGGACACGGGCGACGAAATCTTCCACTTGGCCCGACAATGCCTTCGCCTGCTCAGCCAGCGTCGAGGCTTCGCCAACGCGTTGTTGCGAAAAGTCCTCCAGGGCGTGGGCCACGCTGGAAACACCGGCGATGTTGTTACTGACCGTCTCGGTCACGGCGGCAGCGCGTTGGGCACTGCGGGCGATCTCGTCGATGGCGGCGCCTTGGGAATTGGCGGAGCCGGCAATGGTGGAGATGGCCGATTCGATGCCGCCGATGATGCCGCCGATTTCGCGGATGGCCGTCACCGCCCCACCGCTGGCCCCCTGAATGGCGGCGATCTGAGCGCCGATTTCCTCGGTGGCGCGTGCCGTCTGATTGGCCAGACTTTTGACTTCATTAGCGACCACGGCAAAGCCCTTGCCGGCCTCGCCCGCCCGCGCCGCTTCAATGGTGGCGTTCAGCGCCAGCAGATTGGTCTGGCTGGCAATGTCCTGGATCAGACTGACGACATCGCCGATACGATCGGCTGCGGTGGCGAGACTTTCCACTGTGGCATTGGTTTTGTCCACCTCGCTGACCGCGTTGCGCGCCATGGTAATGGATTGGTCGATGAAGCGGTTGACCTCGCGCACCGAGGCCGACAGTTCCTCGGCCGCCGCCG
>JACMLB010000077.1 GCA_014379805.1 Rhodospirillales bacterium
CGAACAGATTGCGGAATGGACCGGAGTTGCCCGGCAATTCAACATCTCGGTGTCGTAAGCCATGGACATCGGTGTTTTCATCCCGATCAACAACAATGGTTGGCTGATCTCCGAAAACGCGCCGCAATACATGCCGAGCTTCGAGCTCAATAAACAGGTGGTGCAAAGGGCTGAAGCCTGCGGCATGGATTTTGCGCTCAGCATGATCAAGCTGCACGGCTTTGGTGGAAAGACCGAGTTCTGGGATCATGGGCTGGAGAGTTTCACCCTCATGGCAGGTCTTGCTGCCGTGACCACGAAAATCCGCCTCTTCGCCTCCACGGCCGTCCTAACCCTGCCGCCGGCCATGGTCGCACGCATGGCGGTGACGATCGACAGCATTTCCGGCGGTCGTTTCGGCATCAACGTCGTGTCGGGCTGGCACAAGGTCGAATACAGCCAGATGGGCCTCTGGCCAGGCGATCAACATTTTGCGAAGCGCTACGACTACAGCACTGAGTACGTCACTATTTTAAAGGAACTGTGGGAAACGGGCGAGAGTGACTTTAAAGGCACCTACTTCCAAATGGACAAGTGCAAGTTGAGTCCAACACCGATGGCTCGCATCCCCATCGTTTCAGCCGGGCAGAGTGATCGCGGCATGACCTTTGGCGCTACCTATTGCGATTATAACTTCTGTTTGGGCGAAGGGGTAAATGACCCGCAGAAATGCGCCGATGTGCCGGCCCGGGTCTTGAAGCATGCAGAGGCCACGGGGCGTAATGTAGGCGCCTACATGCTCTACATGGTCATCGCCGACGAGACGGATGAAGCCGCCTTCGCCAAATGGGACCTCTATGAAGCAGGTGCCGATAGAGCTGCACTCGAGCATCTGTTGGGGCATGCGGCGCAGGATGTGAACACCGAGGCCACCTCCATGGCTGCCGCGGTGCAGCGCAATCCATCCCCTATCAACTTCAACATGGGCACCATCGTGGGCAGTCACGCTACGTGCGCTCGCCTTCTCGACGAGGTGGCTGCAATGCCCGGCGTTGCCGGAATCTTACTGTGCTTCGACGACTTCCTTGCCGGGATCGACGCTTACGCCGAGAAAATCCAGCCCCTGATGGCCTGCCGTCAAGACAGACTGGCCACCGCGGCCTGACTTAGGTTTGGCGTTGCCGGAACCAGCGCCAGACCTGCCGTGTCACAGCCCGGTAGCCCTCACCACGATGGACAAGCCTGCCCTCCACAACCGCGTGCAACAGCGGCAGGGCGTGGAAGGGAATGTTCGGATGAGCATGGTGCTCAGCGTGATACGGCATGTTCCAGGTGAACCAGCGGACCACGCCTGATGTGAAGGTGGTGCGGGTGTTCTCAAAGGCGTCGCGGCTGTGTCCACAACCGGAATGCTCGGCGAGCAGATAGGGTCGAAGGAAGGCCTGGCCGATGATCAACGGGGCAAGCCACACCCACAGCAGAATGGTCGTCTCCAGCGCAATTGAAGCAATCAGGAACGTCGCATAGGTCGCTACCAGAACTCGCGCTTCCCGCACCACCAGCGCCCGCTTGCCCGCCGGCACCCATGGAGCAATGACCCGCCCCGTGACCGCATGGCGGAGAAGCAGCCGCGTCCGTCCTAAGAGCTGCCTGACACCGAGAAACCAAATGCCGAGCCCACTGACGGTCGCAGGAACGGGGGTAGCTGCGACGAGCTCGGGATCACGCTCGGGATCCTGCGTGTGGCGGTGGTGAGCCCAATGGAAGAGCGTGTAGTACTCATAGGGTAGAACGACCGCCGCCGCGCAGATGTTCCCGACAACCACGTTTGCCAGTCGGCTCTCGAACGCGGTTTTGTGCGCCGTCTCGTGCAGGGGCATGAACAGGAAACCAACGAGCCAACCTTGGGCAATGAGCAGAGGAACCGCCCAAACCGCCCCGACCTCGGCCACGATCCACCAGATGAGGAGCCCGACGAGCCCTATTGCACCCATGTGGCTGGCCACGCGAAGGGCGGCGTGGCCATTCGATCGCCGCGCGAGTATCTGAAGCATCTCCCGCGTCGCTAGCGCAGGTTCAGAAGCTGCCATTCCCGTACCGTCACCATATTACTAGACGGACAGTATATGAAAGATACGGTGCTTTCAATACCAGTGCCTCAGGGGTCCATCGTGATCCCTGTCAGTTGCGCCATCTCCTGCCAACGCAATACCTCGGCACGTTGAAACTCAGCGAATGCGCCGGGCGCCAGGCCGGCAAGGTTAAAGCCCGCCGCCTCAACCCGGCGTGCGCTCTCCGCCTCGGCCAGCGCGCCCAGGAAGGCGTCCCCGAGGCGCTGCACGATCTGTCCTGGTGTGCCCCTTGGCGCAAATAAACCAAACCAGGCATCTACGGCCATGTAAGGCACGCCGGCCTCGCTGGTGGTCTCGAGGGCTGGAAATCCACCGATCCGGGCCGCGGCAC
>JACMLB010000011.1 GCA_014379805.1 Rhodospirillales bacterium
CTGGATTACTTCGCCACCGGCAAGCTGGACGTCAAAGCCGGCACCGACATCATCGCCGGCATCGCCGAGGGCTGCCGCCAAGCCGGCTGCGCCCTGGTGGGCGGTGAAACCGCCGAGATGCCGGGCATGTACAGCCATGGCGATTACGATTTGGCCGGTTTCTCGGTGGGTGCCGCCGAACGCGGCCAGTTGTTGCCCATGGAAGACGTGGTTCCGGGTGACGTGCTGCTGGGCCTCGCCTCATCGGGCGTGCATTCCAACGGCTTCTCGCTGGTGCGCCGCATCGTCGAGAAGGGCGGGCTGTCCTATGGTGACGCCGCCCCGTTCGCTCCGGGCAAGTCCCTGGGCGAGGCGCTGTTGGAACCCACGCGCATCTACGTGAAGTCCACCCTTGCCGCCATCCGCGCCGGCACGGTCAAGGCTTTGGCCCACATAACCGGTGGCGGTCTGATCGAAAACGTTCCGCGCGTCCTGCCCGAAGGCGTGGTCGCCCAGATCGACGCAACCACCTGGAGCTTGCCGCCGGTCTTCCATTGGCTGGCCAAGGAAGGCGGCGTGGTCTCACACGAGATGGCGCGCACCTTCAACTGCGGCATCGGCATGGTTGTGGTGGTTGACGCGGCCAAGGCCGCCGAAGCCACCCGCATCCTGACCGAGGGCGGCGAAACGGTGTTCACCATCGGCACCATCCGCGCCCGCCAAGGCGACGAAGCCCAGAGCCAAGTCACCGGCAGCGACGACTGGGTGTAGAAGTAAAGAGCCAACCCTCTCCCGCGAGCGGGAGAGGGTGGCCGCAAAGCGGCCGGGTGAGGGAGTTACACACTCTGTGTTTGTGGCTCCCTCACCCTCTCGCTACGCGGGCCCCTCCCTCTCCCGCAAGCAGGAGAGGGTCACTAAGAGGCACGACATGAAGAAGAAAGTTGGCGTCCTGGTTTCTGGCCGGGGCTCGAACCTGCAAGCCTTGCTGGACGCGGCCAAAGACCCGGCTTTCCCCGCCGAGATCGCCCTGGTCATCAGCAACATCCCCGACGTTTTCGCCCTGGAGCGCGCGGCCAAGGCCGGTGTGCCCACCCAGGTCATTCCCCATAAGGGCTTCCCATCGCGTGAGACCTTCGACGCCGCCATGGATGCGGCGCTACGGGACGCTGGCGTGGATTTCGTCTGTCTGGCCGGTTTCATGCGCCTGCTGACCAAGAGCTTCGTCGAGGGCTGGCAGGGCCGCATGATCAATATCCATCCGTCCCTGCTGCCCAGCTTCAAGGGCCTGCACACCCACGAGCGCGCCATCGAGGCGGGCGTTAAGCTGCATGGCTGCTCGGTTCATCTGGTGACGCCAGAACTGGATGACGGCCCCCTGCTGGTCCAAGCCGCCGTGCCGGTACTGGCCACCGACACCCCCGACACCCTGGCCGCCCGCGTGCTGGAACAGGAACACAAGGCCTATCCGCTGGCGCTGAAGCTGCTGGCCGAAGGCAAGGTCACGGTGGACGGCGTACGTGCAGTGGTGGATGCGCCGGGTGGCGGGGCGTTGGTTAACCCACAGTGAGCATATCCCCTCCCCCCTCGCGGGGGAGGGAGGGGCCCATGCAACGCATGGGAGGGAGAGGGGGGATGCTAGACCGAGCCCGCGAACTTCGCCGTAACCAAACCGAAGCCGAACGCCGCCTATGGGGGCTGTTGCGCGCCAAACGATACGGTTGGAAGTTCAAGCGGCAGCAGGTTCTCGGCCCCTATATTGTAGACTTCGTCTGCTTTGAACGACGCATCGTCGTGGAAGCCGATGGCGGCCAACACGCAGAGTCCAGACACGATGAGCGGCGTGACGCTTGGTTGCGGAGCCAGGGGTTCACCGTGGTCAGGTTCTGGAATGAGGAAATTTTGAACCACATCGACGGGGTGGAGATGCGTTTGGCGGCTGCTTTGGCTGCCGGCGCCCCCCTCTCCCTCCCCGCGCTGACGCGCCGGGCCCCTCCCTCCCCCGCGAGGGGGGAGGGTTTCAACTCACCCCGCCACCCGTAACGCCTGATCCAAATCAGCAATCAGATCGTTCACATCCTCCAGCCCCACCGACAGGCGGATCACGTCAGGCCCCGCGCCCGCCGCCACCTGCTGTTCCTCGGTCAACTGCCGGTGCGTCGTGCTGGCGGGATGCAGGATCAGCGACCGGGTATCGCCGATATTGGCGAGGTGGCTGAACAGCTTGACGCTCTCGACGATCTTGCAGCCAGCCTCGAAGCCCGCCTTGACGCCGAAGGTAAACACCGCCCCGGCACCCAGGGGCAGGAACTTTTCCTGCAAGGATTTGTACTTGCTGCCCGGCAATCCCGCATAGGACACCCACGAAACCGCCGGATGCTTGTCCAAGAATTCCGCCACCTTGGCCGCGTTGGCGCAATGGCGTTCCATGCGCACATGCAGGGTTTCGATGCCGGTGATGGTCAGGAAGGCGTTCATGGGCGCCATGGCCGGGCCGAAATCGCGCAGGGCCACTGCGCGGGCTTTGGTGGTGAAGGCGAAGTCGCCGAAGGTCTCGGCGAAGGTCAGGCCGTGATAGGCCGGCTCGGGCTTGGACAGGCTGGGGAACTTGTCGTTCTGGCCCCAGTTGAACTTGCCCGATTCCACCACCACGCCGCCCAAGGAATTGCCATGGCCGGCCAGGAATTTGGTGGTGGAGTGCACGACGATGTCGGCACCCCATTCCATGGGACGGCACAGGAACGGCGTCGCCAGGGTGTTGTCCACGATCAACGGGATACCGAATTCGTGGGCGACCTTGGCCACCGCCTCAATGTCCACCACGATGCCGCCGGGATTGGCCAGGCTCTCGATGAAGATGGCCTTGGTCTTCTCGGTGATGGCGCGGCGGAAATTGTCCGGGTCGTTGGGGTCCACGAAGGTGCAGTGCCAGCCCAGCTTCTTGAACGACAGGCCGAACTGGGTCAGCGAGCCGCCATACAGGTTGCGCGACGCCACGAACTCGTCGCCCGGCTCCATCAGGGTGAAGAAGGTTATGAACTGGGCGGCGTGGCCCGAGGCGGCACCGACAGCGGCACGACCGCCCTCCAAAGTGGCGACACGCTCCTCCAGCACCGAGACGGTGGGGTTGGTCAGACGCGAATAGATGTACCCGAAGGTGTGCAGGTTAAACAGACTGGCGGCGTGGTCCACGTCCTCGAACACATAGGATGCGGTCTGATAGATGGGGGTGATACGAGCGCCGGTGGTGGCGTCGGGGGCGGCGCCGGAATGGATGGCCTTGGTGGCGAACCCGAATTTCGGCGGGGGGCCGCCAGCCTCCTCGGCGCGCTGCTTCTTCGGGCGCGGCGCTTCCAGGGCGCGGTTGGAGATGATGCCGGAATTGACGCCGAACCAGCCTAGCTCACCACCCAGACGACCGAATTCGATCTTGGGACAGCGATTCATGACCACCTTCAGCCCGGCGGCCTCGGCGCGGGCGGCGGCTTCGTCGTTGCGCACACTCAACTGCATCCACACCACCTTGGCGCCGATAGCGATGGCTTCGTCGGTGATGGCGCCAGCGGCGGCGGAGTTGCGGAAGATGTCCACCATGTCCACCGGTTCGGGGATGGAGGCCAGATCCTTGTAGACGCGCTCGCCCAACAACTCTTGACCGTCCAGGCCGGGATTAACCGGAATCACCCGGTAGCCCTTTTCCTGAAGGTATTTGGTGACGAAATAGCTGGGCCGATTCCAATTGGCGCTGGCCCCAACCACCGCGATGGTGCGCACGCCGCGCAGAATGGCGCGCAAGGTGTCGTCGGAATAGGGGATCGGGGCAAGCATGTCGTCGGCCATGGAAATCCTTGGATTAAAGCGGGATCGGGCACAGATGATGGCCGCAATCGCCCCTTGGGATCAAGCCGGGAGACGAATTCCACCCGCGGATTCGGGGGGGTTAACGGGAAGCAGTGGCTTTCGTCCGCGATCTCATATAAAACGCCCGCAAACCAGATTGGATTTAAGGCCTGGGTGGGGGCGATTGATTCGC
>JACMLB010000078.1 GCA_014379805.1 Rhodospirillales bacterium
CGAAGAAAAACCCGCGCAAGACCACCGAGAAGCTGAAGTTCCGCAAGTACGACCCCGTCGTGCGCAAGCACGTCGAGTTCAACGAAGCCAAGATCAAGTAGGCTTCCTTCGGACTGCGATCGTTTAAACGCCCGCCTGGGACTCCCAGGCGGGCGTTTCGCGTTTGGCCTTCCGCCTCGGCCCGCCCGGCCTGAGCGGAAGTGCGCTAAGGCTTCAACCCGCCCGCATCACGCCCGTTCACTTTCAGACCACTTTCCGCCAGTTCGATGCGATAACGGTGGAAGCGCTTGCCGCCTTCGTTGACGCCGTCGCCCACCACCGTCATCAGCGCCAACGCAGGGAACAGCATGGGGCTGTCGCGGCGGTCGGCAGAGGTGATCTGGCCTATGCGTTCGTTGATGCCACGCAAATCCGCCTGAAGTGTCCCGCGCGGCCCGGCGGCCCCGAAGGCCACCGCGCCGGTGCCGTTGGCGGCCAAGGTATAAGAGCGCGCGTCCAGCCGTTCCAACGCCATCTGGGCATTGGCCGCCCCCAAGGTTGTGGATACATGGGTCCAAAGGGCGGACCACATCGCCCCCGGATTGGGCGGCGTGGCGTTGGCGACCTCCACCAGCCAGGGCGGCAACTCGGCCAACACGCTTTGCCAAGGGAAGGCCTCGATGCGAGCGGCCAGCCCCAAACGCAGGGGCATCAACTCGCCGGCAATGCCCTTAAGGCCGGTACCGGGCAAGGAATGGCGGTAGTCCAACGCCAGGACCGGTTGGGTGTCCGGGTTATCCAGGCGGAACTTCAGGATGACTTCATCGGCGGTGCGGCCCTGATAGCTGCCGAGCAAACCGGTTTGCACCCCGGTTAGGGTTACCTCGCCGTCCACATGGCCGTCCACCAGACCAAAGGTGCCCGCTGCCTGATCCACCACAATCATGGCACCGTTGGCAAGGGCGATGGTGGTGGTGCCCAAGGTCACGCCCCAGCGCTGGAAGCCGTCTTGCGCCGGATCCCACACGCCGCTGAGGCGGTGCTGGCGCGGATTGGCCGTGGCCCACACGCCTTCCGCCGCCTGCAGGGTTACCGGCCCTGGTAAATCCACCACCACAGAGAAGGTGCCGCCGGGCTGGGGCGCCACCTGCGCCTCCATGCTTTCGAAATGCAGTGCCAGCCCGTGGCCCAGCCCATAGGACGCACCCTCGGCGCGAATGGTGTAGCCGCTCGCGGTCTCACTGACCCGTGGCCGGTTCGGCAAGTGCCAGCCGCTGTTGCCCAGCGCCGCCACAAGTGCGGCTTCCAACTTGGCCGTAGCGGAGGTCTCGACCGCCGGCGGGCGCACCCCTTTGGGTTTGGCGGCAACGGGGGAAAAGCCCAGCGTCAGCGCCACGCTGTAAAGGCAGGCCAGCCGCCCTATTCCCACCGCCATGCGCCGCCCTTTCCCATTGCGCCATAAGGATGCCCAAACTTTGCGGTAACGACAACCGAGAGACGACGCCCGCCCCTAAATCTCGACCCGCACCCCGATCTCCACCACCCGGTCGGGCGGCAAATGGAAGAAGATGCTGGCGTCGCCGGCATTGCGCGCCAGTGCCATGAACAGGCGTTCGCGCCATGCCGCCATGCCGGGCTTACGGGTCGCCCGCACGGTCTCGCGCCCAACGAAATACGAGATGCGGGGCGAACCGGCCAGCAATTCGGGGCAGAAGCGCGCCAGCGTGCCCGGTACGTCGAAATCTTCCATGAAACCGAAACGCAGCTTCACCCGGTAGAACCCCTGGCCCAGATCCTCATGGCGGATGCGCTGATCCTTGCGCACGTGGGACACGGTCTCGTTGATCACCTGGACGACCAGATTGCGTTCGTGCAGCACCCCGTTATGCAGAAGGTTGTGCATGAGCGCGGGCGGCACGATCTCGGGGATGCTGGCCAGGAAGATGGCCGTGCCGTGGACCCGCTGCTGGTCGCTCGCTTGGGCGGCGACAAAGTCCTCCAGCGCCATGACCTCGTGGCGCAAATGGCTCGCCATCAACCGCTTGCCCTTGCGCCACGTGGTCATCACCGCCACGAACCCGATGGCGGTCACTATGGGAAGCCAGCCGCCGGCAGGAATCTTGAGCATGTTGGAGGTCAGGAAGGCCAGGTCGATCAGCAGCAGCGGCACGCCCACAACGGCACACAGCGCCCACGACCAATGCCAATGGGTGCGCGCCACCACCATGACCAGCACGGTGGTTACCAGCATGGTGCCGGTAACCGCCAGCCCGTAGGCCGAAGCAAGATTGCCCGAGGACCTGAAGCCCAGCACCAGGATCAGCACCGCCCCCAACAGCTCCCAATTGACCGAAGGCAGATAGATTTGCCCGGCATCGTGGCTGGAGGTGTGCAACACCGTCATGCGCGGCCAATAGCGCAGCAGGCTGGCTTGGCGGACGATGGAATAGGCGCCGGAAATCACCGCCTGGGACGCCACCACCGTCGCCACCGAGGCCAGCACGATCAGCGGAACCCTGCCCCAGTCCGGTGCCATGCGGTAGAACGGGTTGTCCAAGGCTTGGGGCTCGGCCAGTAACAGGGCGCCCTGGCCCAGATAGTTCAGCAACAAGGCCGGCATGGCGATGGCGAACCATGCTGTGGTGATGGAGCGCCGGTTGAAATGCCCCATATCGGCGTAGACCGCCTCGGCCCCGGTCAGCACCAGCACCGCGGCGCCCAGCAGCAGGAAGGCCAGCATGGGAGCTTCGCCAATGAAAGCGACGGCATAGAGCGGCGACACCGCCCGCAGGATGGCCGGTTGGTCCACGATCTGGATCAGGCCGAGCACAGCCAGGGTGCCGAACCACACCACCATGACCGGACCGAACAGCGCCCCCATGCGCGCCGTACCCCGGCTTTGCACCGAGAACAAGCCGATCAGGATGGCCACCGCCAGGGGGATGATCCAATGGGACAGTTCGGGCACTGCCACCTGGACGCCTTCCACCGCGCTTAGTACGGAAATAGCCGGGGTGATCATGGCATCGCCGAAGAACAGCGCCGCACCCACCAGCCCCAAGCCGGTGACCACCCGCGACAATCTCGGCCAATCGCCGCATTGGCGTAAGGTCAGGGCCATCAGCGCCATCACCCCGCCCTCACCGCGATTGTCGGCGCGCAGCACCAGACCGATGTATTTGCCGGCCACCACCAGCACCATGGACCAGATCACCAAGGACAGCACGCCCAGCACATTGGCGGCACTGGGCGCCAGTCCGTGGGCAAAGCACTCCCGCAAGGCGTAAAGCGGGCTGGTGCCGATATCGCCGAACACCACGCCCAGTGCGACCAAGGTCAGGTTCGCCGTTCGGCGCGAGGTCCGCCGATCACCGTCCACCGGCATCTCCGCCTTGGAGATGTCCGGCCTGGGGATGTCTGGCCGCCCATTGGGCCAGCCACGCCGGCACGCGATCGGCGCCCATGGGCCGGGCCAGCGCATAACCCTGGCCCACATCGCAGCCCAATTCGGCCAAGGTCTGCAAGACGGAATCGGTCTCCACTCCCTCGGCCACCACGGACATGTCCAGATTATGGGCCAGCTCGATCATGGTCTTGACGATGATGCGGGCCTCGCGTGAGCTGTCACATTCCTTGACGAAGGATTGGTCGATTTTCAGTTCCGAGAATGGCAGCCGGTGAAGCTGGACCAGGGACGAAAAACCGGTGCCGAAATCGTCGATGGACAGCTTGAACCCCTTGATGCGCAACCGGGTCAGGATGTCCAGGGCGCGCAACGGTTCGGCCATGGCGGCGGTTTCGGTGATCTCGATGGTGATGCGGTCCTCGGCCACGCCGACGCGGCGGCACAGCGCATTCAGCCGGTCAGCCAGGGCTTCCTCGTGCAGATTGTGGGCCGACAGATTGATGGCGACCCGCGCTTCGATGCCCATGCCCTTCCACTCGCCCATCTGCGACACGGCTTGGCGGGTCACGGTCTCGCTGAGTGCGTCGATCTGTCCGCTGGCCTCGGCCACCGGGATGAAGCGGTCGGGGCAGATGGTGCCTTGGCTGGAATGCTGCCACCGCGCCAAGGCCTCGAACCCCACCGGCTGCAACGAGTTGAGCACCACCTTGGGCTGGTAGAACGGCAGGATTTCCCCCTTGCCCAAAGCTTCCTCCAGCGCCTCCACGGTGACGACGGATTCTTCGTTGTGATTCCGCTCCAGGATATTGCGCAACTCTTTGGCGCGGATGGGCTTTTGCAGGGTGCCAACGATATCCAGCCCCCGCTCGGTGCCGATGCGCCGCGCCGCATCCACCACCCTGCCGTCGAAGCCGCTCATGATCCAGATGCGGGCCGTGGACAGCACCCCGGCAAGGTAGCGCAGCAGTTCCACCCCATCGGCTTCCGGCATGACCAAATCCAGAATGATGTGGGTTGGCTGCCATTGGCTGCACAGGGTGCGGAACTCGGTGGGATTGTCGGTGGTGCGCACGTCGTAGCCGCAGCTTTCAGCGACGCGGGCGACGAAATTGGCGAAACCGGGTTCGTCGTCGATGACCAGAAGTCTGTCGCTCATTGGATGGCTCCCTTGCCGTCGAGGGCATCGCGGACTGCGCGGGCGAGGTCCCGCTTTCGATAGGGTTTGCTCAAAAACGCCCATGGCGCCGCCCCTGCAGGCGGCCGATGGAAGCTGTCGCCGGGAAAGCCCGAGGTAATCAGCACCTTCAACGTGGGGCGCAGGCGCAATGCCTCTTCCGCCACGACGAAGCCGGTCATGCCCTCGGGCATCACCACATCGGTGAACAACAGATCAATGGGGGCATCCGATCCCAACACCACCATGGCCGCCGGCCCGTGTTCCGCCACCAGCACGCGGTAGCCGAACTCGGCCAATTGGTTGCGCACCATGCGCCGCACATCCTCGTTGTCTTCCACCACCAGCACGGTCTCATGGCCGCCGCGAATGGCTTCGCCGGTGCCCGCTGCCAAGGGACCCGCCTCGCTGCCCTCGGGGGCGCGGGGGAAATACAGCCGCACTGTGGTGCCGATGCCCAACTCGCTGTAGATGCGGATATGCCCGCCCGATTGCTTGATGAAGCCGAACACCATGGATAGCCCCAGCCCGGTGCCCTGGCCCACCGGCTTGGTGGTGAAGAACGGTTCGAACACGCGGGCCAGGGCGTCGGCGGCAATGCCGGTGCCGCTGTCACTGATCTCGATCAGCACGTATTCGCCCGGAATTACCTCGGCATTGTGGGCGGCGTAATCCTCGTCCAACTCGGTATTGCGGGCGCTGATGCCCAATTGGCCGCCCGAGGGCATGGCGTCGCGGGCATTGATGGCAAGGTTGGTGATGGCCGATTCCAGTTGGGCGGAATCCACCACCACCGGCCACAGATCGCCTTCGACACGTAAACCGACCTTGATGTGCTCGCCCAAGGCGCGGGTCAGCATACGGGCCGAACTGGTCAGCAGCGCCGCCGTATCGATGCGCGCCGGCTGAAGCGGCTGGCGGCGTGAAAACGCCAGCAAAGCGCGGGTCAGATCGGCGCCGCGCAGCAACGCGTTCAGCGCCGTTTCCAGCAACTCGGCGGTGCGCGGAGACTCCGCCACTTCCACCTCCAACAAGTCCAGATTGCCGATGGCGACGCCCAGGATGTTGTTGAAATCATGGGCTAAACCGCCGGTCAACTGGCCCACCGCCTCCATTTTCTGGGCCTGTTGAAGTTGCACAGCCATGGCCTTGCGGTGACTGATGTCCTCGAACACGCAGATGGCGCCGCGCAGGCGGTCGTCTTCACCTAGCAACGGCGCCCCAGACAGGGACGTCTCCACCAACGAACCGTCGCGGCGGCGGCATTGGACCTCCTCGCCCTTGACCATCTGGCCGGTGACCATGCGCAGGAACACGTCGGCGGCGGACGCCTGCTGGCGCAAATTGGGCGTGAACACATGGGTGGGCGACGGCTTGCCCACCATTTCCTCAGCGGTGTAGCCCAGGATGGCTTCGGCGGCTTGGTTCCACAATTCCACCCGCCCGTGGCGGTCGATGGTGATGACGCCCACGGGTAAGGCCGAAACCATGGCGCGCAGCACGTCGGTGCTGTGGGCAAGCGCCTCCTCGGCTGCTTGGGCTCGGGTCATGGCGTCGGCCAGATCGGCGCGGCAGCGGGCCACCGCTTGGCCCGAGCGCCCCCCCGACAGCACGCCCATCAGCCGTTCGAATGGCGACATGGCCGACCCCAAAGATTCACCCGGCACCTCCTACCCCCTTGGCATGTTGGGTGGGCCAAGGGCGGTGGCGATCCATCATTGGAGAAAGCCGCCGCCCTCCCCCCAATGGGGGGGGGGGGCCGCAAGGCAACGCCCGCGCGCAGTCGTGCGCGCGTACGCGGGCGTTGCCTTGGAAATCAACCTTGAAATCGCAATTTTTGGGGACATCCCTACTAACTTTTGCCTAAAATGCACCCCAGCCATTGGTCCTGGGTGCGCGAGCGCTTTCAGGGCCAGTTTTGGAATGAAATACCAGTGACACCCCGGTCGCCTGGGGGGAGGGCAAAGTTTCGATGAAGGTCCAGATCACTCGCCGCCGCCTGATCACCGTGGCCGCCGCTGCCGCCGGCCTGCCGCTGCTGATGACGGCTGGGCGCGCACAAGCCCGCCTGATCACCTGGGAAGGCACGACGCTTGGCGCACCCTCGACCATCCAGCTTTATCACCACGATGAGTCCAAGGCGCGCGCCGCCATCGACGCCGCCCTGGCCGAGCTGGCCCGGCTGGAAGCCATCTTCAGCGTCTATCGCGCCGATTCCGCTATCTCGGCGCTGAACCGCGACGGCAAGCTGGACAACGCCCCCGCCGAGTTCCA
>JACMLB010000079.1 GCA_014379805.1 Rhodospirillales bacterium
CGAGGGGCCTTCCCGGCGTCAGGTACTGCCGGGCAGAAGATGGTGCCCAGGAGAAGACTCGAACTTCCACGACCTCACGGCCACACGGACCTGAACCGTGCGCGTCTACCAATTCCGCCACCTGGGCAGGTGGTGCTCGGCGGGTCACCCCGTCGAGGCGCAGAGAAATACCTAGGCCGCCCCAGACTGTCAATCGAGTTTTATGCAATTGGGACGAACTTTTTTCAGTCCACGTGCAAAAGCATCCTGCCCCCACACACCGTTGCGTTCGCCCTGGGAAACGAATAGCCTTTCGTCCCAAAGACATAGGCCGTCCGCAAAGGGCTGGCCCGGGAGAGAGCGGAGGGTTCTTCATGCGGCGAGTGGCAACGGTCTTTGGCGGTTCGGGCTTCATCGGGCGCCAGGTGGTGCGGCGTCTTGCCGCGCAAGGGTGGACGGTTCGCGCCGCGGTGCGCAACCCCAACGCCGCCGGCTTCCTGAAACCCATGGGCGATCCCGGACAGGTCAACCCCGTGCGGGCCGACATCAACGACCCTGCCTCGATCCGCGCGGTGATCGCTGGCGCCGACGCCGTCATCAATCTGGTCGGCATCCTGTTCGAACGGGGCAAGGCCACCTTCGACGCCGTCCATCGCCAGGGCGCCGCCAATGTGGCCCAGGCGGTCAAGGACGCCGGCATCACCCGCTTTGTCCACATGTCGGCCCTGGGCGCCGACAAGGCATCCCCGTCCGCCTACGCCCGCACCAAGGCGCTGGGCGAGGACGCGGTGCTGGCTGCCGTCCCCGGCGCCACCATCTTCCGGCCCTCGGTAGTGTTTGGCCCCGACGACGACTTCTTCAATCGTTTCGCCCGCTTGGCCCGCATCTCGCCGGTGCTGCCGGTGTTCACCAGCAACGGCTTTAAGCCGGTCCACACGGAAACCGGCTATAGCGTGGATTTGTTCGGCTCGGGCGGCCCGACCTTCCAGCCGGTTTATGTGGGCGACGTGGCCGAGGCCATCGTCAAAGCGGTGGAAGACTCCGCTTTGGCCGGCAAGGTGTTCGAGTTGGGCGGCCCGCGCCGCTATACGTTGAAAGAGATCCTGGAATTGGTCCAGCGCACCACCGGCCACAAGCGCCTGTTGGTGCCCCTGCCCTTCGCCGTTGCCAAGGTGCAGGCGTTCTTTCTGCAATACCTGCCCAAGCCGGCATTGACCCCCGATCAGGTCAAGCTGCTGAAGGTGGACAATGTGGTGCGCGGCGGCAAACCGGGCCTGAGCGATCTGGGCATCACCCCAGCCACCGCCGAAGCCATCGTGCCGACATATCTGCACCGGTATCAAACGTAATTTAAATTGCCGTCATGCCCGGATCAAGTCCACGGCTGTCCGGTTTAATCAGATTGTCATCCCGAACGACCAACGGCAGGAGGGATCTCCGCTTGGCACACCGTGTCAGAACCGGACTCCCATGTGCCAGGATGAGATCCCTCGCGTTCGCTCGGGATGACAAACTATCAGAAAATCAACG
>JACMLB010000080.1 GCA_014379805.1 Rhodospirillales bacterium
GACCGGGCGCACCGCCGCTGCCGGGCATGGCCGCCGAGCCGACACCGTTCGCCCCGTCCAATGCGTCATCGCCGCCGCCTTTGCTGTCGGGCACCGTCACCGCCCAGCCGCCCGGCGGCCATGCGGTGGTGCAGACCCCCGTGGGCACCCTGTCGGTGCCGACCCAGACCGATTTGCCGGCGGGCACGCCACTGACCCTGGAAGTGGTGGGCAAGCCGGTCCCGCCGCCCCCGGGCACCGCTTTGGCCCAGGCCAAATCCGATGGCCTGACCGCCCAAGGCTGGCCGGCCTTCACCCAAGCGGTGGACGTGCTGTCGGCAAGCAATCAGACCCAGGCCCTGGCCCAGTTGATGCGGGTCATGCCCCAAGCGGGTCCGCGTCTGGCCGCCAGCATGGCCATGTTCGCCGGTGCGTTGCGCAGTGGCGACGTGAAATCGCTGATGGCCGAGACGGCAACCCGCAGCCTGGAAAAGGCTGGCAAGAAAGAACTGGCGCAAAAGCTGACCGCCGATCTGGGCGCCCTGGCCGAAGATTCCAGCCGCCCGGTAGGCAATGGCGAGTGGCGTGGTTTCACCATGCCGTTCCTGAACGGCGCCGTGGTCGACCCCATCCAATTATTCGTCCGCGCCACCGGCGGCGAGGCCAAACGCAAGGGCGGCACCGGCAATGACGAACGCTTCGTGCTGGACCTCAAACTCAGCCAATTGGGCCGGGTGCAGATGGACGGTTTGGTGCGGCGCGAGGACAAATTGTTCGACCTGATCATCCGCACCGATGCTCCGCTGCCGTTGGACGCGAAACGCGATATCCTGGGGATCTTCACCAATGCCAGCGAGTTGGTGGGCACCAAAGGCACGGTGGTGTTCCAATCCGGCGCCCGCTGGGTCGAGTTCCCCCCTGCCCCACCCGCACCCACCCGGATCGAAGTCTAGGCCCCATAGCCTAGACGGCACGGGGATTGCTTGAAGGGACGGTAGAAGGTCCAAATTTGAACGCCATGACATCGATTTCGCAAGACCCCAAAGGCTATTATGCGGCGCTTGGCTTAGCGCCGGGGGCCGATTTGTCCGCCATCAAGGCGGCCTATCGGTCACGGGCCAAATCGGTGCATCCCGACCGCAACCGCACGGCCGGTGCACGCGAGGAATTTCAACGGCTTGTCGAGGCCTATCGGGTGCTCAGAGACGTGGTTCACCGTGCCGAATACGATGCCACCGGGGGCCATCCGCTGATCGAGGATGGCGACGATTATCCCGCCACGCCGTTCGCCTGTTCATGCTGCGGCGCCGTCACCGCGCAGCCGCGCTATGTGATTTTCCATCAAGTCAGAAGTTACCTGCTATGGGCCAAACGCAGCCGGTTAGAGGGTATTTTTTGCCGGGACTGCGCCGATGCCACCGCCGTGCGCGCCAGCATGGTGACGTGGCTGAAGGGCTGGTGGTCGCCGCCCGGTCTGGTGCTGACCCCCATGGCCTTGATCCGCAACCTGTTCGGCGGCACCAAGCCCCGCCACGAAAATGCCCGGTTGCTGATCCGTCAGGCCCGCGCCTTCCTGGCCCTGGATGAAACCGACATCGCCCGCGCGCTGACCGAGCAGGCAGCGGGTTTTGCCCGCATGTCGGTGCATAAGCGCCAAGTGGCCGATTTGCGCCAGGAAACGGCGGGCGCGACCCGGCGCATGCGCGGGCGCTGGAGTCCTTGGGCCGGCGGTGTCTTCGCCGCCCAGGCCTTGCCGCTGCTGGCCCTGCCCGTGGTGGTGGGCGTGTTCGCTTTGGTCGCCACCAAACCCTGGGACAAGCCGGTCGCCACCACCGCCGGCATTGTGGTCAAGCCCGCCGGCATCGGCGACATCCGCCACGTGGCCATTGCCGATCTGAAACTGCGCCAAGCCGCCATGGACGGCGCCCCAGTGCTGGCCCTGCTGGACCGTTTCACCACCGTGCAAGTGCTGGCGACCGAGGGCGCCGAATGGTCCCAGGTGCGCACCCCGCCCGGCGTGGTGGGTTGGGTGGCGACGCGGGCGCTGTACGCCGGTTCGGCCTCGCTGTTCAAACAGGAATGGTGCGCCGCCAACAAGGGCACCACGCCTCAGGGCGGCGAGGTTCTGTTGCGCCGCGCCAATGGCGACCATCGCCTGCTGATTCATAATGACGGGCGCCAGGACGCGGTGGTGAAGCTGAAGACCGCCACCGGCAACACGGTGGTGGCCTATTACGTGCCGGCCACCTATCACCTGAACGTGGCCGGCATTCCCGACGGCACCTTCCGCATCGAATTCGCCATCGGCAGCCTGTATTCCCGCGGTTGCGGCATCTTCGCCGGCGACATGCAGGCTGGGCTGATGCCGTTCACCCTGACCTACAAGCAGGTCTCGACCTCGAAGTCGCAATCCATCAATGCCATCCCCGAGATCACCTTGGTGACAGCACCGGGAGACCCGCGTCAGCCGCAGCCGTTGGATTTGGATAAATTCGCAGCGGATGATTAGTAAGCCCCTCCCCCCCCCTCGCGGGGGAGGGAGGGGCCCATGCAAAGCATGGGAGGGAGAGGGGGGGGGGCGCCCAGCACCGTCTTTGCGGCTCCCCTCTCTCCCGGCACTTCGTGCCACCCTCTCCCGCAAGGGGAGAGGGGAATTAAACCGTCCCCGCCGCCTCGCGCTTAGCCTTGATCTTGGCCCGCGCCTCCACCAACTCGCGGCCCATTTTGCGGATGTCGTGCAGCAGGGTTTCCACCACCAGGATCACCAGATCGGGGGTGCGGTTGAACTGGGTCTTCAGCGCCGCCTTAGGGATGACCAGACAGACGCTGTCCTCGGCGGCTTCGGCAGCGGCCATGCGGGGATGGTCATCGATCAGGGCCATTTCGCCGAACACGCCGTTGGGGCCGATCTCGCCCAGGGGCATCTTGACCCCACCCACGTCCTTGACGATAAGAATACGGCCGGTTTCCACCACATAAGCCTCGTCGCCGCTATCGCCCTCGCTGAAGATGGCGGTTCCGGCCTTGAAGCGCTTGCGTGAGGTCTTCTCACCGCTGCCGGGTTTGGCCGCCGCCGGCTCAACCGGTTTGGCGACACGGCGCACGGCGGCCTGAACCGTACCGGCGGGCACCTCCACCAAAGGCGGCGGCTTGGGCAGGGCTGGGTTGACCCGGCGTTCCATGCCTTCGGGCACGACGCGGTCCACGGTGCGCCGGCACGGTCCCGCGTAATCGGCACTGCGCACGAAAGGCTTCGGGTTGACCAAGGCGTTGCGCACGCGGCGGAACAGGGAATCAGCCGAAACCGGCTTGACCAGGAATTCGTTTACCCCGGCGTTGCGCGCCTCGATCACCTTTTCCATCTCGGCCATGCCCGAGATCATGACGATGGGGATGTCCACGCACGCCACTTCCTCACCGCCACGGATGATGCGGGTGAAATCGACGCCGTCCATGGGCTCCATGTCGTGATCGACCAGGACCAAATCCACCTTGGTGTCGCGCAGCAGCAACACGCCGGCAGGGCCGTCCCCGGCCTCCATCACGTTGCGCACGCCGAAGGACAGCAACGCGGATTTGATGAAGGAACGCGCAAAGCGGCTGTCGTCGATGATCAGCACCCTAACGGCGCTGAGGTCGATATCGACGATCATGTCCAACCTCTCCCGCAGCTGCGCACAAGCACATGTGACATAGTTCTAAACCACAGCGGCTCGGGAACAAAGGGCTAAGCTGCATGCGGGAGTTCCGTTCGCTTGACGGCGATCAAGGAGGGGAGCTATGACCGTGAGGAGAATGCGCACCATCGTTTGAAGGACCAGTGCAGCCATGATGGAAGGGCAGTTTCGGCCGGGCTCGAAGCCCATGACGCCGCCGTTTTCGCCGGTGCTGCTGCTGGGCCTTGCGCTCAAGCCGTTGCGCCCGGCCCTGCTGCAGCCGGTGTTCGACGCCATGTTGCGGGTGGTGCGCAAGCGCCATCCCGACATTCTGGAGCGCATGGAGCCGTTCAAGGACAAGACCGTGTGC
>JACMLB010000081.1 GCA_014379805.1 Rhodospirillales bacterium
CAACTGACCGGCAATGGCGGCGCCGATACCTTCGTCATGAACAGTTGGGATTGGTGGGGCTCGACCATCACCGACTTCCAGCATGGCACCGACAAGATCTCGGTGGATTTGCATTCCACGCCGGTCACCGGTTTTTCCGCCGGGCCGTTGGACCCGTCACGCTTCACCACCGGCGAACCCACCAGCAACCAGTGGATCTTCCTGTATGACCGTTCCACCGGCGTGGTGTCATTCGATACCGACGGCAACGGCCCCGGTGGCGAGAACGTCATGGTCACCCTGGCCAACCATCCCGCCCTCAGCGCCAGCGACTTCCTGCTGACGTAACAGGGTCAATACTGCGGCGGGTTCAAGGGCGTGGGGCAACAACGCGGCGCCTTTGAGCCACGCCAGCCGCCACAATTCCACCGCCAGCGGCAGCCGGTCGGCTTTGGCGGTGTTGCAGGCCCGGCAGGCGGCGACCTCGTTGAACCACGCTTCCATGCCGCCCAGGGCGCGCGGCAGCACATGGTCGATGGTGGCGGAAGCCTCGGCGCGCAGGCGGTGACGCGGGCGTTGCGCCAGCGGATCGGGCATGGCGCAGCCGCAATGGAAGCAGCATCCGCGCTGATGCTGCCACAGCGCATGACACCGGCCCCGCCGCCATGGGCTGTCCCGGTGCTGGTTGGAATCGAGCGCAAACATACCGTTAGCTTACCACGAGCAATTCGTTATGGGTTGACAACAAGTGCTGGCCTTCGCACTGTCAACCCGGAATTGACGAGGGCCGCATGAACCTACTGGACTTGATGACCACCGGCGAAGACCTGCGCGAGAAGGCCTTGGACCGGCTGGAGGGCATCATCGCGCTTTATGCCTCGGATGACGAGGACGTGCAGGACGAGGCGCTGGCCCGCGCCATCACCCTGTGTGGCAAGGAATGGGGCGGCTACAAACCGGGTCTGGAAGAGCTGGCCAAGCGCAAGGAAGATGCCGATGCCCTGGTGGACGCGTTGCGCCTGCGGGAAGAGGCCGACGATCCCGGCACCATGGTTCGCACGGCGCGAGCCCGCCGCGCTCTGGCCGGCAAGCTGGACGGTGAGCGCGCCATCATCGTCGCCCGTTATGGCAGCCTGGAGGCCGCCATTAAGCCCAGCCCCATCGAATGCATGTTCGTGGACGGCGCCGCTCATTTAGCCGATCCCGATGATGCCGACCCATGGTCGCCTTTGGCGGGCTGGTCGGTGCCGTGGCACGACATTCCGGCGGAACTGGTGACCGCCGTCACCAATGCCTGTCCACTGCCCACCACCGTTGCCGACGCCCGCGCCGAGGCGTTGACCTGGGATGAACGCAAGCGCGAGCGCGATTTGCTGAGCGATGGCCCCGGTGCTGCCGCACTGCCCACGGCCTGCACCGCTCGGCATCAATTGGTGGCGCAGTTGTGGTCGCGCGGCTTGGCGGTGCGCGACCCGGCCGAACTGGAAGCGCGGCTGGAATACTGGACCACCCATGGCGGTGACGACGGCGCCGGCTATGCGATCATCGCGGAAGATGTGCGCCGGCTGAGCGGTGGCTTCGCCAAAGTGGGCGAGGGGACCAAGGACAAGGTGCGGCGCCTGAAGGCTGAGCACCCCGACTGGTCGCTGGCCCGCATCGGCAAGGAATTGTGCATCACCCGCCAAGCGGTGCACAAACATCTTCGGCAATGATGTAGACTGTCGCGCTAATGGAATTCGGGGGATTACCTATGCGCCTTATCGTTCCCGCTCTTGCTGCCATCCTTGCCGCCGCGCCTGCTTCGGCCCAGTTTATGGACATCCTCACCGCGCCCAAGACTTTGATCGATCGCGCCATCGAGGCCCGTTCCACCTCGGACATCGCCAAGGACAACGAGATCGTCGTCAAGGTGAACGGCATCATGGCCGATCTTGGCACCGTGAAGGCGTCAACCGAGATTTACGAGCAGCGCTTGCTGATCACTGGCGTGTTCGACGACAAGGCGCTCTATGACCGCTTCCTGCGCGACGTCAAAGCGGTCAAGGATGTGAAGAAGCTGTACTGGCACGTGGCCTATGTCGCCAAGGACGATGCCAAGCGTAAGCGGATGCTGGATTGGGCCGATGCCACCGCCATGGGTGTCAAGGCGCAAGGCCGCCTGATCGGCACCAAGGGCGTGGCCGACGTGAATTTCCGCACCACCGCCGACGCCTTCGGCACAGTCTATATCATCGGCCGTGCCCGTTCGGGTGAGGAAGCCAAGAAGGCCGCCGCTCGGGTCCAGGACGGCACCGGTGTCAAGAAGGTGGTCAATTACGTCGATATCCATCCGTGAGGCATTTACTCGTCGCCGCCATGCCGGCGGTGTTCGTGGTGCTGTGGAGCACCGGCTTTATCGGCGCCAAGTTCGGCCTGCCTTATGCCGAACCGTTCACCTTTCTGTCGTTGCGCTTCGTGGCGGTAATCGCCCTGCTGGGCGGGGTGGCCGTGGTCATGCGGGCGCCATGGCCCAATGACCGGCGTTTGGTGGGGCATCTGGCGGTCTCTGGTCTGTTGGTTCACGGCCTTTACCTGGGCGGTGTGTTCGCCGCCATCCGTGACGGCTTGCCCTCGGGCCTAACCGCCTTGGTGGTCGGCTTGCAGCCGCTATTGACCGCCGTGGTAACCGGACGGTTGCTGGGGGAAGTGGTCAGCCGCCGGCAATGGGGCGGCTTGGCCCTGGGGTTGGCGGGCGTCGCCATGGTGCTGTCCACCCGGCTGACGGGGCTGGAGTGGGGCACCTTGCCGTGGCGCGCCCTGGGCTTCGCCTTAGTGGCATTGCTGGGCATGACCGCCGGCACCCTTTATCAGAAGCGGTTCTGCACCGGCATGGATTTGCGCACCGGGGCGGTGCTGCAATACGTGGCTGCCGCATTGGTTATGCTGCCCCTGGCCGCATTGACCGAGACCATGCGGGTGGAATGGACGGGATCGTTCATCTTCGCCTTGGGCTGGCTGGTGCTGGTCCTGTCGGTGGGCGCCATCAGCCTGCTGATGATGCTGATCCGCCAGGGTGAGGCGGCGCGGGTCGCCAGCCTGTTCTATCTGGTGCCGCCGGTGACCGCGCTGATGGCGTGGGCACTGTTCGATGAACGCCTGAGCGCCGTGGGATTGGCCGGCATGGTGTTGGCGGCGGCGGGTGTCGCACTTGTGGTGAGCCGGCGCTAACTCCCTCCCTTGCGCGGGTGGATTTCCCTGTACGGGTGATTGGCCGAACGGGTTGGACCTCCGACATGACTAAGACCATTCGTCTTGGACTTGGGAGGAAACCATGACCTACGAAGGTGGGTGCCGGTGTGGCGCAATCCGCTATCGCATCACCGGCGAACCGCTCTCAGCCGGCTTTTGCCATTGCCGCATGTGCCAACGGGCCGCCGGTACGCCCGTGGTGGCCTGGGTGGCGTTCCGGCGTGACGAGTTCCGTTTCGTCAAGGGCGAGGCGGACTCGTTCAAGGCCAGCGCGCGGGCTACGCGACGCTTCTGCCCCCATTGCGGCATGGCGCTGACCTTTGAGTATGCCGCCTGCAGCGCAACCATCGACGTGACCATCGCCAGTCTGGACGAGCCCTACGCCCCCGAGCCGGTGTATCAAATCTGGATGTCCAGCCGGGCGCCGTGGCTGCATACGGAAAGCTAACGCATGGTCCGGGGATCGGACCATTGGCCGCCATTGAGGCGGCGGCCAAGCAGGCGGAGCCAGCGCCCGGCGAGGGCTTAACGTAAAGTCATGCGGTCCAGCAGCCGCCGCACGAACGCCTCGCCTTGGGCGACCTGATCCAAGGTGATGAATTCGTCGGGCCGGTGCGCCTGGGCGATGCTACCTGGACCGCACACCACAGTGGGAATGCCGGCATTGTGGAATAGGCCGGCTTCGGTCGTGAAGCTCACCTTGGCGGTATCGTTGTTGCCCGACAATTGCCGCGCCAGCACGGCGGCTTCGTCGTCCTCGGCGGTGTCCAGGCCTGCCGTGGTGTTGTATTCGTCGAACATGAAGCCGGCGCCGTCATCCACCGCCAGCATCTCGGGGATAAGTGACAGGGCGAAGGCGCGGAATTCCGCCATCAGGCCGTCCACGTCATGGTCGGGCAGGTTGCGGAACTCGAATTCGAAGCCGCAGCGGGCAGGGACGATGTTCAGCGCCGTTCCGCCTTGGATCACCCCGGTGTGCACGGTGGTGTAGGGCGGGTCGTAGCCAGCGTCGAAGGGGCCTTGCTCACGGATGCGGCGCTGCATGCGGCGCAGGAAGGTCACCAGCTCGGCGGCGATTTCCACCGCGTTGACGCCCCGATGGTTCAACGCCGAGTGGCACTCCTTGCCGTGAACCTGGCAGCGAACGTTTTTTTTACCCTTATGGCCGATGATGACCTTCATCTCGGTGGGTTCGCCGACGATGCAGAGTTTTGGGCGGATAGTCAGCGACGATAAATCCTCGATCAGACGGCGCGCGCCGATGCAGCCGACCTCCTCATCATAGGAAAAGGCGAAGTGGATGGGGAATTCCAGCTGCCGGGCGGCGAAGTCGGGGGCAAGGGTAAGGCAAATGGCGATAAAGCTTTTCATGTCGGCGGTGCCGCGGCCGTAAAGACGGTCGTCCTGGCGCCGCAGGATGAAGGGATCGGAGGTCCAGTCCTGGCCCGCCACCGGCACGACGTCACTGTGGCCTGAAAGAACAATGCCTGGACGATCAATCGGCCCAATGGTTGAGAAAAGATTGGCCTTGCCACGTGTGTCGTCATAAGTGAAACGCACAGACGCGCCCAGGCTTTTAAGCACATCAGCGGCGAATTCGATGAATTGAATATTTGAATTGTAGCTGGTAGTGTCGAACCCAATCAGGCGTTCGATCATTGCGATGCTTTGCGGGGCGGGGGATCCGGGGCTCTGGCTCAAAGGTCCACTCGCTGACTGAACGATGGGAAATGTTTGAACCCCATTATAGAGCGTTTGGCGGGTTACTTGCCAGTGGCCGACCCGCCCATGATGCGATATGTGTGGCTGCCCTTTGGGGAAGGCCTAAAGAACGGACGGGTCGAGGGGAATGAGCGAGGCTATTTCAGCCGGTGACAAGGCGGGGAACGAGCAGGCTCCGGCGTTCAGCCTGGGCAAGCTGTCCACGCTGAAATCGAATATGTTCGATCTGGTGCTGGCATCCCTGTTCCTGAATATCCTCGGCTTGGCCATGCCCATGTCCTTGCTGCAGGTCTACGACCGCATCCTGCCCAACAAATCCACCGGCACCATGGTCCTGCTGCTGCTGGGCGTGCTGGGGGCGTTGGTGCTCGAGACCGTGATGACCTTCTGTCGCTCGTGGGTGACCGGCTGGGTCGGCGCCCGGTTCGAGCACAAGGCGGGCTGCGAGGCCCTCAAGCGCCTGACCATGACCAGCATCGACAATTTCGAAAAAGAAGGATCGGGCGTTCATCTGGAGCGCATGAACTCCCTTGGCACCGTGCGCGAATTCTATGCCGGCCAAGCCATGCTGACCATGTTGGACCTGCCGTTTGCCCTGGTCTATCTGGCCCTGGTCGCCATGATGGGCGGCACCCTGGTGCTTGTGCCGGTGGTGCTGCTGGTGGCGTTCGGCCTGACCGCCTTGGTGGTGGGGACGTCCCTGCGCGGCGCTATCCAAAAGCGCATCACCGCCGACGACCGCCGCTTTAATTTCCTGATCGAGGTGCTGGGCGGCATCCATAGCGTCAAGGCCATGGCCATGGAATCGCAGATGGCGCGCCGCTATGAACGCCTTCAGGAAGGCTGCGCCGAGGGCTACTACACCGTCGCCCTGAAAAGCGCCAATGCGCTGGGGGTGTCGTCGTTCTTCTCGCAGCTGACCACCATCATGGTCGCGGCCTTCGGCAGCCTGATCGTCATGAATGGCGACATGACCACCGGCGGCTTGGCTGCCTGCTCGCTGCTGGCGGGCCGGGCCATGTCGCCGCTGCAAAAAGCTTTGGGAGTGTGGACCCGCTTTCAGTCCTTTGTGCTGGCCCGCCAACGCTTGCAGGCGCTGTTCACCCTGCCGCCCGAGGCCCCCGCCGGCCTGCCCAAAATCGGCGAGGTCAAGGGGCGGCTGGAGTTGGAGAACGTCAGCTTCCGCTTCGGCGAGAAGGGCGGCCTGGTGATCGATCAAGCCTCCATCGCCATCGAGGAAGGCGAGTGCATTGCCATCATGGGCGGCAACGGCTCGGGCAAGACCACCTTGCTGACCCTCATGCAGGGCGCCATCCGCCCGACCGATGGCCGTGTGCTGATCGACGGCCTGGACGTCACTGGCTATGAGCCCCAATCCGTGCGCGATAAGATCGCCTATCTGCCGCAATCGGGTGTGCTGTTCCAAGGCACCATCTTGCAGAACATCACCATGTTCCGCCCCGAATTGGACGACGTGGCGGTGGAAACCGCCGCCCTGCTGGGGCTGGACGAGGTGGTGGCGACCATGGCCATGGGCTTCGACAGTTCGGTCGGCGATGGCGCCTATGATTCCCTGCCGCGCGGCATCAAACAACGCATCGCCATTGCGCGCGCCTTGGTCAACAACCCGCGCATCGTGTTGTTCGACGAGGCCAACACCGCCGTGGACAGTGCCGGCGACAACTTCCTGCGGGTCTGGCTGGAGCGGGCCAAGGGCAAGCGCACGCTGGTGCTGGTAACCCATCGGCCTTCGCTGGTGAAGCTGGCAGACCGCGTGTTCAATCTGGAACAAGGCCGCTTGAGCCTGCGCCCGGAGCAATTTGAAAAGCCTGTGCTTTTGCGCCAGGGGGCCTCGGCATGAGCCCCGCCGCGCCCATGATCTCGCCCCACCTCAAGGCCAGTGCGCACGCCATCGAGGCGTATCAGCAGCACATGGCGCAGAACGCGCTGGGCGGCTTCTCGGCGGCGTCGGATTTGGCCGCTTGCCTGCTGCCGTTGCTGAAGGCGCTGGCGTGGAAGGGCGACCCGCGCAACGTTGCCGAGGCATTGCCGCATTTCGCCAACGACCTGGACCTTACCGGTCTTCGGAATGTCATGGCGAACCTCAACTATTCCAGCCGGCCAGTGCGGTTGACGGTCGAGGAGATCGACCATCGCCTGTTGCCCTGCCTGTTCCTACCCGATCGCGGCCATGCCTTGGTGGTCAAATCCAACAAAGACGGCGAGATCGAGGTCTTCGACAGCGCCCAGGGAACCTCGTGCCCGTTAAAAACCACTAAGCTTCGCGGCACGGCTTATTTCTTCTCGCCGGTGGTCTCCAATGTGGGACCCGTCCGGACCGGCTGGTTCCGCACGGTTCTCGACCGCTTCCGCCCTCTGTTCTGGCAGGCGTTCTTCGTCACCCTGTTCCTGAATTTGATGTCGCTCGGTGTGCCGCTGTTCGTCATGAACGTCTATGACAAGGTCATCGGCACCGGCTCGACCTCCACGCTGATGGCGTTCTGCGTGGGCGTCGGCATCGCGCTGGTATTCGATACGGTCTTGCGGTCCATCCGTGCCCGCATCCTGGCCTTCGTCGGCGCGCGCCTGGACAACATCATGGGCAACAACATCTTCCAGCACATCCTATCGCTGCCGCCGGGCTTTACTGAGCGCGCCACCATCGGTGCCCAGATTGCGCGCATCAAGGATTTCGAATCCGTGCGCGAGTTCTTCACCGGCCCGCTGGCGACGGTGTTCATGGAACTGCCCTTCGCCATCTTCTATTTCGCCGTGATCTTCATGCTGGGCGGCGTGCTGGCTTTGGTGCCCGTGGTAGGCACCTTCCTGTTCATCATCGGCGGCATACTGGTCCTGCCCGTGGTGCGCAAGAACGTGGCGGTGGCCGGTCGGGCCTCGTCGCGACGGCAAGAGTTCCTGGTGGAAACCATGGGCAAGATGCGGGCGGTCAAGCTGTCCGCCGGCGAGCACAACATCCTCAAGCGTTATCGCGAGATGTCTGCCCGCGCTGCCTATGGCGGTTTCCAAAGCGGCCTCTTCACCGCCATGATCACCGGTGGCGCCAATGTGCTGATCGTCGCCTCGGGCATGGCGACCATCGCCATCGGCGTGCTGGGCGTCATCGACAATACCATGACCACCGGCGGTCTGATCGCCGCCATGATGCTGGTATGGCGGGTGCTGTCGCCCCTGCAGACGGCGTTTACCCTGATCCAGCGGGTCGAACAGGTGCGCGGCTCCATCAATCAGATCGACAGCCTGATGAATTTGAAGCCCGAGCGCGATCCCAAGGCCATGGTCGCGCCGTTGAAAAATTTGAAGGGCAAGGTGTCGTTCTCGCGCGTCTCGTTGCGCTATTCCAACGACGCCGACCCGGCCCTGGTGGGCGTGTCCTTCGATGTGGAACCAGGCGAAGTGGTGGCGGTCACCGGCCGCAACGGTTCGGGTAAGTCCACCATCATCAAATTGATCATGGGGCTTTATGCGCCTCAGGCCGGCTCGATCCGCATCGACAATGCGGACATCCGCCAGATCGACCCCATCGAGTTGCGCCACGCCATCGCTTATGTGCCCCAGGTCTGTAACCTGTATCACGGCACCATTGCCCAGAATCTGCGGCTGGCCCAGCCCACCGCCAACGATACCGACATTCGTTGGGCCTGCGAAATGGCAGACGTGTGGGATGAAATCCGCCAATTGCCGCGCGGCTTGGATACCAGGGTGGGCGACGGCACCATTGACCATCTGCCCACCAGCTTCGTGCAGAAATTGTCGCTGACCCGGGCTTATCTCAAGCGCAGCCCGCTGATGCTGTTCGACGAGCCGGTCAATGGCCTGGATTTCGACGGCGACCGCCAGTTCATGCAGGCTGTCGAGTTCTTCCGCGGCCAATCCACCATCTTCATGGTGACCCACCGCCCCAGTCACCTTCGTTTCGCCGACCGCATCTTGGTGTTCGACGGCGGCTATCTGCGACTAGCCGGTCCCGCCGAAGAGGTGAGGGCGCGCATTCCTCCGGATCTGATTTAACCATGACCAGCCAGAGCCTCGTCCCCCATAAACCCGATCTGCCCGCCGCGCTTGAGCCAGCTCAGCGCCCGATGGTCAAGCAATCCAGCCGCATCACCCGCCATCTGGCCCAAGCGGTCCAGTTGGAGGAAAGCGGCACTGCGCCGCTGATCCGCTTCACCATGGTAATGGCCAGCGTCGCCTGCCTAGCCTTCGTCGGCTGGGCCGCTGTCACCCATGTGGATGAAGTGGCGGTGACCGAAGGCGAGGTGGTTCCCACCGGTTCGGTCCAAACCGTTCAGCATCTGGAAGGCGGCTTGATCGAAGAGGTGCTGGTCAAGGAAGGTGAACTGGTCGACCGCGATCAAGCCTTGGTCAAACTGTCGCCGGCCTCCGCCTTGGCCGATCTGGACCAGACCCGGGCGCGCGAAATGACGCTACTGCTGAAGGCGGAACGTCTGCGCGCCTTTACTGACACCCGCCAGCCGGATTTCTCGTTCGGCAAGGGCTATGAACGGCTGGTTGCCGACAATCTGTCCATCTTCCACGGCCAGGTGCAGTCACGCGACAACGGACGTTCGGTCACCCTGAGCCAGATCGATCAGAAACGCTCGGATCTCCACGTGCTGGAAAACCAGCAATCGGCATTGCGTGACCAAATCGGCTCATTGGCGCAAGTTCTGTCAATGAAGGAAGAGCTCGTAAACAAGGGGTTGATCAGCCGCGTCAATTACCTGGATACCAAGCGTGAGCATTCCCGCCTCCAAGGCGAATTGACCCGAACCATCGGCCAGACCACGACCGCGCGGGATTTGTTGCGGGAGACGGAACAGCGTCTGGTGGACCAGCAATCCACCTTGCACAAGCAGGCCATGGACGAATTGGGTGTGGCGGTTTCCGAACTGGCCCAGGTTCAGGAAACCATCGGCCGGCTGGAAGACAAGGTGAAGCGCCTGATGGTGGTTTCGCCGGTAGCCGGCTATGTCAAGGGCCTGACCGTGCGCAATGTGGGCGCGGTCATCCAGCCCGGCGGTCTGCTGTGCGAAGTGGTCCCGGTAAACCGCGAGATGAAGGTGGAGGCCAAGGTCCTGCCGCGCGATATTGGCCACATCAAGGTCGGCCAACCGGTCAAGGTCAAGGTGACTACCTTCGACTTCGCCCGCTACGGTGCGATCCTGGGTGAATTGCAGGCCATCTCCGCCACCACCTTCCTTAATGACAAGGGTGAGCCTTATTACAAGGCTCAAGTGAAGCTGTCCCAGGGCTATGTGGGTAGTGATCCGGCGTTGCGGGTGGTCACTCCGGGCATGACCGCCCAGGCGGAAATCATCACCGGCGACAAGACCCTGCTGCAATACATGCTCAAGCCCATCTTCACCCAGATGCAGGAAAGCTTCCACGAGCGCTAAGGGCTTGTTCCTCGACACTGATACGGTAAGCCAGCAGCGCACCGTTGAGGATTGAGAACACCACCGCCACGGCCAACGCGTCGAAGGCCAGGGGCAGCAAGGCGATCTCGCCGGCCACCACCCAGTAATTCGGGTGACGCAGCCAGCGATAAGGCCCGCGCCGAACCAGCGGCGCTCCCGGCAAGGTGAGAATGCGCGTGGTCCAATAGGGACCCAGGCTGGCAATCACCCATACCCGCGCCACCATGAGCAGCCCAAAGCCCACCAGCGGCACGGCATGGGGCTCGGCCTGCCACGGCACCAAGGCCAGCAGGCTCAGCAGCCACGCGCTATGCAGAACGATGAACAGCGGGTAATGGCCGGCGCCCACCTCGTAAGCGCCACGGGCCAGCAAGCGGCGCGTGTTGGCCTTGGCGTGTGCCAGTTCCAGCAAACGTTGGGCGATGACCAGGGCCATGATGGCGAGGAAGGTGTTCATGGCGTTTCCAGCAGCAGGAAGCCCACGGTAAACCCCGGCCCCAATGCGGCGGCGACGGAGTGGCGGGGCAGGGGACCGGCCAGGGCGCGCTCCAACACGAACATCAAGGTGGCCGCCGACATGTTGCCGTACTCACGCAAAACGTCGCGCTCCAGCGCCAATGTGCCCGGCGCCAGGGTCAGGGCTTCCTCCAACGCATTCACCACCTTGGCGCCGCCGGGATGGCACAGGAAGCGGTCGATCTGGCTGTGCTCCAGCCCATTGGCGGCGAGCCAGCCGTCTAAAGCTGGGCGGAAATGGCGGGCGACCAAAGGCGGGATGTCGCGCGAAAACTGGACGCCGAAGCCGTCATCCTCGATGTGCCAGCCCATGATATCAAGGGAATTGGGCCAAGTGTGTTCGCCCCAGGCGGTCAGCGCTGGCCCGTCAGCCTGGGTTGACACTAGGGCAGCGGCGCAGCCGTCGCCGAATAAAGCGGTGGCCACCATGTTGCTGGCCGAGCGGTCGCCGGGTCGGAAGGTCAGCCCGCACAATTCCACCACCACCATCACCACATTGGCGCCCGGCATGGCTTTGGCCAAGGCCGCCGCCCGCGCCAGCCCCAGCACGCCGCCGGCGCAGCCCAGGCCGAAGATGGGCAGGCGGGTGACGTCCCGGCGCAGCTTAAGCCGCTCCATCAGCAGGGCGTCCAGGCTGGGCGTGCACATGCCGGTGGTGGAGACCGCCACCACCGCGTCCACCTGATCCAGCCGCAACCCGGCCTTGGCGACGCAATCCTCCACGGCGCGCGCGGCAAGCTCCAGGGCGTGCTCCATGAACAGGTCCGAGCGTTCCTTCCAGCCATGGGGGCGCAGATACCAGTCCAGCGGCACGCAGGACCGCCGCTGCTCGATCCCCGCATTGGCGTAGATGGGGCCAAGGCGGTCGAGTTCGTCGCCGAACAATTGCCGCGCCATGGCCGCCACCTGGGTTCGGGTGATCGTATGGGGCGGTGCGGCGGTGGCGATGGCGGCGAGGCGTGGCGGCATGGAATGTCCTTCGCGGCAGGGTTGAGGCTTGGCAAATATGGGAGGTGTCCAAGCGCAAGGCGAGGGGTCGCGGAAGGAATATGGTGTGGGAAGGCTGTTGCGCCCGGGGGCCGGGCGCTCCATTGTGCGCACAGCCCCTTCGGATTGACTATCATGACCAGTGACGCCCCCCAGAACATTCCGCCAATTGAGCCTGAATCCCTGCATCTGAGCCTCGCCGCCCGTCTGCGCGCCTATTTCTTTGCCGGAATCCTGGTGACCGCCCCGGTCTCCATCACCTTCTATATCGCTTGGCAGTTCGTGAAGTTCATGGACGATCAGGTGTCGCCCCTGATCCCGCCGGCCTTCAACCCGCAGAATTGGGGCATTCCCGGCTTCGGCTTGGTGCTTGTCGCTGTATCGCTGACCCTGATCGGCGCCTTGACTGCCGGCTTGGCCGGACGCTTGCTGGTGCGGGTCTACGACGCCGTGCTGGAGCGCATGCCGGTGCTGCGCGGCATCTACTCGGCGGTGAAGCAGATTTTCGAGACCATGCTGGCGCAGAAAGCCAACGCTTTCCGCGAGGTCGTGCTGATCGAATATCCCCGCGCCGGCATCTGGACGTTGGGCTTCATCACCGGGACGACCAATGGCGAGGTGCGGGATTGTTTCGACAAGGAAATGGTCAACGTCTTCGTGCCCACCACGCCCAACCCGACCTCGGGCTTCCTGCTGTTTGTGCCGCGCAGTGAGGTAAGGGTACTGGAGATGAACGTCGAGGACGGCATCAAGATGGTGGTGTCCACCGGCATCCTGACGCCGCCGCCGCGCAAGGCGGAAATCCTGATCAGCCCGAACGTAGAGTCCTGACGGCGGCATCGCGGTCGAACAGGTAAAGCAGCACGCGCAGGGCTTCGCCGCGCGGTGTCTTCAGTTCGGGATCGCGGTCCAGGATCAGGCGGGAGTCATCGCGGGCCACTGCCAGCAGATCGCCGTGGATGGACAGATCGGCTAGGGCGAATTCCGGCAGGCCGCTTTGGCGGGTGCCCAGCACCTCGCCGCCGCCGCGCAGACGCAAATCTTCCTCGGCGATAAGAAATCCGTCTTCGGTGGCGCGCATGATCTCTAGCCGCGCCTTGGCGTTCTCCGACAAAGGCGAGCCGTACAGCAGCAGACAGGTGGACGCGCCGGAACCGCGCCCGACCCGGCCGCGCAGCTGGTGTAGCTGGGCCAAGCCGAAACGTTCCGCATGCTCGATGACCATGATGGTGGCCTCGGGCACGTTGACGCCCACCTCGATCACTGTGGTTGCCACCAGAATGTCCAGACTACCTTCGGCAAACTCGGCCATGACCTTGTCCTTGGCCGGGCCTTTCATCTTGCCGTGCACCAGCCCCACGCGGTCTCCGAACAATTGGGTCAGGTGGCGGTGGCGCTCATCGGCGGCGGCCAGATCGGAACTCTCGGATTCCTCGACCAAAGGGCAGACCCAATAGACCCGTGCGCCGTGGGTGATGGCGCGTTGGACTCCACCGATGACGTCGTCCATGCGAGCCAAAGGCAGCACGCGGGTGTCAACCGGTTGACGACCCGGCGGCTTTTCGTCCAGGCGCGAGCCGTCCATGTCGCCATAGGCGGTCAGCAGCAGGGTGCGCGGGATGGGCGTGGCGGTCATCACCAGCACGTCCACCGCATGGCCCTTGGCCGCCAATTCCAGCCGCTGGTGAACGCCGAAGCGGTGCTGTTCGTCGATCACCGCCAGGGCCAGATCGTGGAAGGCGACTTCCTCCTGGAACAGCGCGTGGGTGCCGATCATTAGATTGATCTCGCCCGCCGCCAGGGCTTCCAGCATGCGGTCGCGCGCCTTGCCCTTGTCGCGTCCGGTCAGCAGGCCGACCCGGATGCCGGCGGCGGTGGCAAGGGGTTCGATGGTGGCGAGATGCTGGCGGGCGAGGATTTCCGTGGGCGCCATGATGGCGGCCTGGGCGCCGGTCTCGATGGCGTTCAGCATGGCCAGCAGCGCCACCACGGTCTTGCCGCTGCCCACGTCGCCTTGCAGCAGCCGCAGCATGCGGACGGGTTCCGCCATGTCGGCCTCGATCTCGGCCAGCGAACGCTGTTGCGCCCCGGTCAACTGCCAGGGTAAAGCGGCAAGCACCTTGGCCCGCAAGCGACCGTCGCCCTGGATGGGGCGGCCCTTCAGCCGGCGCATATTGGCGCGCACCATGGCCAGGGCCAATTGGTTGGACAGCAATTCGTCATAGGCTAACCGCCGCCGGGCAGGCGAATCCGTGATGATCGCGCTGTCGCTATCGGGACGGTGCAGGGTTTCCAGTGCCTCGCGCCAATTGGGCCACTTCTCACGCGCCAGCCATGCCGCATCCTGCCACTCGGGCAGTTCCGGGGCGCGGTCCAGGGCGGCGCGGACGGTTTTTGCCACCATGCGGGCGCTGAGGCCGCCGGTCAGGGGATAGACCGGCTCCACGGTCATGACCTGATCTTGCTCGGCTAGCGGGACCATATGGTCCGGGTGGGTCATCTGAATTTCGTTGTTGAAATGCTCGACCACGCCGCTGATGACGCGCCACTCACCCTCGGGCAATTGGCGGCGCAGCCAATCCTCGCGGCCATGGAAGAACACCAGATGAAGGAACCCGGTCTCGTCCGAGCAGCGCACCCGGTAGGGCCGTTTGGCGCTGGACGAGGGGAAATGGTCATCCACCTGCACCACCAAAGTCGCCACCTTGCCCGATGGCGCGTCCATCACCTTGGGATTGAAACGGCGGTCGATGACCCCGGAGGGCAGGTGCCACAACAGGTCCACCACCCGTTCACCGGTCAGGCGCTCGTATAAAGGGGCCATTTTCGGGCCGACGCCGGGCAGTGTGGTGACCGGCGCGAAAAGCGGGTTCAACAGGGTTGGGCGCATGGGGACAAGCTTGGAGGCTGACAGGGAAGCGTTAACGCTCTATATCCTAGGCATCCCTGATTACCAAGCAAATGCCCGAGATGGATGCACGACTGAAACGACTGAATTTCCGGGCCCATCATATGGGCTCCAACGAAAACGATATCCTTTTCGGTGGCTTCGCCGAAAAGTATCTCACCACCCTGTCGCCCGAGCAGGTGGAGCGGTTCGAGGCGTTGATCGCCGAGACCGACACCGACCTGTTCAACTGGGTCACCGGCAAGGTCGAGGTGCCGGAGCATCTGGACCACGATCTGATGGCGATGATGAAGAAGTTCGTTCAAGAAGAAGCCGCACGCACTTGAAAAAACTAGAGAAATTCCTGGACACGCCGGGCCGTATCACGGTCTCCGGCGCGCCCGAGGGGGTGGACGCCCTGGTCATCGCCCGTCTGGCCAAGGCCGGTTTGGGCCGCGACGTGTTGCATGTGGCCCGCGACGATGGCCGCATGGCGCGCATGGTCGAGGCGCTGAACTTCTTCGCCCCCGACGTGGAAATCCTGGAATTCCCCGCATGGGATTGCGTGCCCTATGACCGCGTCTCGCCCCATGTGGACGTGGTTGCCAAGCGTATCGATACATTGGCTAAATTGGCCGCCGGTCCAGGGCAGGGCGCCCGCGTGGTTCTGACCACCGTGGCAGGCTTGCTGCAGCGGGTGCCGCCGCGCGAAACCCTGGCCGGTGTTGCCTTTGCTGCCCGCGTGGGTGGCCGCATGGATGTGGACTGGGTGGTCTCGTTCCTCAACCGTAACGGCTACACCCGTGCCGATACGGTGATGGAGCCGGGCGAATTCGCCGTGCGCGGCGGCATCATCGACCTGTTCCCGCCGGGAATATCCGAGCCGGTGCGGTTGGACTTTTTCGGCGACGAGCTGGAAAGCATCCGCAGCTTTGACCCCATGAGTCAGCGCACCACCGGCAAGCTGAGCGAATTCAGTTTGGCCCCGGTCAGCGAAGTGCTGCTGGACGAGGGCTCAATCGCCCGGTTCCGCTCGGGCTACCGCGAGATGTTCGGCATCCCGTCGGGGTCGGACCCGCTGTATGAGGCTATCTCGTCGGGCATCAAGTTCACCGGCATGGAACACTGGCTGCCCCTGTTCCATGACGGCCTGGATACCCTGTTCGCCTATGTGCCCGAAGCGGTGGTGGTGCTGGATTACCAAGCCACCGAGGCCCGCGAGGCCCGCCACACCCTGGTGCTGGAGTATTACGACGCGCGGCGCACCATCACCGGCGCCGGCTTGGCCGAATCCGGCATGGTTTACCACCCGATCCCGCCGCCCAAGCTGTATCTGGATCAGGCTGAATGGGACCGCTTGCTGGCGATTCGTCCCACCTATGCCCTGTCACCCTTCGGTGCGCTGGAAGGCGTCGACAAGGCAGTTGACGTGGAAGGCCGAGCCGGGCGCGACTTCGGCGATGTGCGGGCGCAGCCGGGCGTCAATGTCTACGATGCCCTCAAGGAACATGTCGAGGCCGAAACGAAATCTGGCCGCCGCGTGGTGGTGGCCGCCTGGACCGCCGGCTCCCGCGACCGCCTATGCCATTTGCTGAACGACCACGGCCTTAAGGTCATGGCCGTGGACGGTTGGGCAGAGGCCGAGGCGCTGCCCAAGGGCAAGGTGCCCATGGTGGTGCTGGGCCTGGACCACGGCTTTGCCCTGCCTGGGCTGGCGGTGGTGACCGAGCAGGACGTGCTGGGCGACCGCTTGGCCCGTCCGGCGCGCAAAAAGAAAAAGGGCGCCCAATTTATCGCCGAAGCCTCGGCCCTGTCCGAAGGCGATCTGGTGGTGCATATGGAGCACGGCATCGGCCGCTATGACGGCCTTGTCACGCTTCAGGTCTCGGGCGTGCCCCATGACTGCCTACGGGTGCTGTACGAAGGCAATGACAAGCTGTTCGTGCCGGTGGAGAATCTGGAGGTTCTCACCCGCTACGGCTCCGAGGATGCCGGCGCCCAATTGGACCGGCTGGGTGGCGCCGCGTGGCAGTCGCGCAAGGCCAAGCTGAAGAAGCGCATCCGCGACATGGCCGACCAATTGATCGCCATCGCCGCCGAGCGCCAATTGCGCAAGGCGGAAATCTTGGCGCCGCCGGAAGGCATGTGGGACGAATTCTGTGCCCGCTTCCCCTATGCGGAGACCGAGGACCAGAGCCGCGCCATCGAAGACGCCATCGGCGATCTGGCCTCGGGCAAGCCCATGGATCGGCTGGTCTGCGGCGACGTGGGCTTTGGCAAGACCGAGGTGGCTATGCGCGCCGCCTTCGTCGCCGCCATGTCGGGCATGCAGGTGGCCATCGTGGTGCCCACGACCTTGTTGGCCCGCCAGCACCATCGGAATTTTGTCGAACGCTTCAAAGGCCTGCCGGTCATCGTCGAGCAATTGTCGCGCTTGGTGACCGCCAAGCACGCGACCGAAGTCAAAAAAGGCATCACCGACGGCTCCATCGACATCGTTGTCGGCACCCATGCCTTGCTGGCCAAGGGCATCGGCTTCAAGCGCCTGGGCCTGCTGATCGTTGATGAGGAGCAGCATTTCGGCGTCGCCCACAAGGAACGCCTGAAGCAGCTGAAAGCTGACGTCCATGTGCTGACGCTGACGGCGACCCCCATTCCACGCACGCTGCAACTGGCCCTGACCGGCGTGAAGGAAATGAGCGTCATCGCCACGCCGCCGGTGGACCGTCTGGCCGTGCGGACCTTCGTGCTGCCCTTCGACCCGGTGGTGGTGCGCGAGGCCATCCTGCGCGAGCGCTATCGCGGCGGCCAAATCTTCTACGTCTGCCCGCGTCTGGCCGATATCGACCGGGTTGCCGACCGCATCGCCAAGCTGGTGCCCGAGGTCAAATGCGCCATCGCCCATGGCCGCCTGACCCCGACCGAGCTGGAGGAGGTGATGACCGCCTTCGGCGACAAAAAATACGATGTGCTGCTGTCCACCAACATCATCGAATCGGGCATCGACATGCCCAGCGTCAACACGCTGATCATCCACCGCGCCGATATGTTCGGTCTGGGCCAGCTGTACCAGCTGCGTGGGCGCGTGGGCCGGGGCAAAACCCGCGGCTATGCCTATTTCACCCTGCCCACCGAGAAGCTGCTGTCCAAGCAGGCGGAGAAGCGGCTGCAGGTCATGCAGGCGCTGGACAGCCTGGGCGCGGGCTTCCAACTGGCCAGCCATGACCTGGACATTCGCGGCGCCGGCAATCTGCTGGGCGACGAGCAATCGGGCCATATCCGCGAGGTGGGTATCGAGCTGTATCAGCAGCTGATCGAAGAAGCAGTGGCGGCTGCGCGGGGCGGCGAGGGCGGTCTGCCGGCGGACGATTGGTCCCCCCAGATCGCCATCGGCACCCCGGTGCTAATCCCAGAAACCTATGTGCACGATCTGTCGGTGCGTCTGTCGCTGTACCGCCGCATCGCCAATTTGGCCGACCGCGCCGAGATCGACGCCCTGGCCGCCGAGCTGGTGGACCGCTTCGGCACTTTGCCGCCCGAGGTGGAGAACCTGCTGCAAGTGGTTGCCATCAAAGCACTTTGTAAGCTGGCAAACATCGAGAAGGTGGATTCCGGCCCCAAGGGCGCGGTCATCACCTTCCGCAACAACATATTCCCCAACCCCGCCGGTCTGGTAAAACTGATCAGCCAGCAATTGGGCACCGCCAAACTGCGCCCCGATCACAAACTGGTCTTCATCCGCACCTGGGAAGAGGCCAAGCAGCGGGTGAATGCGTTGCAGAAGCTGATGGGGAAGCTGGTGGAGATTGCGCAGGGGTGAGGGGGGCGGCAACGGATCAGCTCAGTGCCGCTTCCGCCTCATTCTCGCGCGCAATATCGATCAGGCGTAACAACACGTCCGGTTCCTGGGCGCCGGCCACGGCGTAGAGCCCTTCCAGCACAAGGCAGGGGACGCCGTTGACGCCTAGGCGGTGGGCGCGGGCGTTGTCGTTCATCACCACGGCGATGTCGGCGTCGGAATCCAGGTAGTTCTCCAAATCGCGCACCGGCAGGCCTATGGCCGCGCCGATGGCGGACAATTCTGCGATGGAGCCGATGTCGTAGCCCTCGCAGAAATAGCCGTGATACAGGGCTTCCACCGTCTCAGCCTCGCGCCCCATGGAGGTGGCGAAGCGGATCATGCGGTGGGAGTTCAAGGTGTTGGGCGCCCGCGTGATGCGGTCGAAATCGAACGCGATGCCTTCGGCCTCACCGGCTGCGGCTACCGCATTGTGGACCCGTTGAACCCGCGCCGGTCCGCCGAATTTGCGGTCCAGATAGGTGCGGCGGTCGATGCCGTCCAGGGGGAGGTCGGGGTTCAGCAGGAAGGGGCGCCAGCGGATGTCCACGCGCACGCCGGGTCGTTGGGCCAGCGCGCGTTCAAACCGCCGCTTACCCACGTAGCACCACGGACAAACCGTGTCGAAGATGAATTCGATTTTCACGTGGCGAACTCTATCAGCGGCCCCCTAAGGAACCATTTCAGTCCAAATTTTTTCGGGCGCGCACCAGTAGCGACGCCATGTCGTCATCTTCACGGGAATCGGTGCAGCCCACCTGTACCCACACTTTGACCGGCTGATAGACTTCGCGCACGGCGAAATCCGTATAGGCCAGCACACCGGCGATGCGGTGCATGACCACTTCGGCTTCGGCCAAGGGGGTATCGGGCAGCACCACGCAGAATTCCGCAGGACCATAGGCGGCGGTCAAATCCTCGGCCCGCAGCAGGCCGGTGATCCATTGGCCGACCTGCTGGGTCAGATGCAGTGCCGCGTCCTCGCCGAACTGGCGGCGCACGCCGTCCACATTGGGGGACGCGAAGAACACCACCGCCAGATGGCGGTCCTGGGCCTTCGCCGCATCCAGTCGATTGGATAGGAAAGCGTCCAGGAAAACGCGGCTATAGGCGCCGGTGGCGTCGTCGCGGGCGGCGCCCTGCAAGCTGTCGTTCAGGGCACCCCGGATGCTCCAGCGCAACTGCTGGCGGCGCACCAGGGTCAGCATGACCGAGCGCAGCACGACGGGGTCCACCGGGCGCGGCAGCACACGGGTGGCGCCACGGCGATAGGCCTCAGCGGTATCGGCACCGCTCAAAACCACCATGGGCAGGTTGAACAGGCGCGGGTTGTTGCGGACTTGCGAACAGAATCCCAGCAGATCATCGGGTTCCACATCGAACGCGACCAGGGCGGCGTCAAAGTTGCGCTGGGTCAGCAGCCCCTCAGCCTCGTAAAGATTGTCCGTCAAGCTGATGTCGCAGCAATCGCCCAATACGGCTTGCGCGCGGGCCGCGTCGTCACCGATCAGCAGAATGGCGGGCAACGCGTTCTCGGGGCCGGAAACGCGATCGCGAGCGGCAACTCCGAACGTCTCGGCAATTTGCGCGCGGTGGCGTAATTCCGCATGCATGGTGGCAAGGCGCACCAGCGGGCGCATACGGGCGAACAACTCGTCATCGCCGCATTGCAGGGCGATGACGTCATCCAGGCCGGCATCAAGGGCAAGGGCGCACAGATCGGGAGTCACCGTTTCGGCCAGAACAATTACCGGGATGTCACCGCTGACCGAATCGGCCTTCAGACTGCGGCCAAAGGGAACCGCTTCCGAGGCAATCAGAACAAGATCCGGATGCTCCAGCCGGGCGTGCATCCAACCTTCAGTCGCGTTGAGCGCCACCACGGCGTGATAGCCGCCTTGTCCCAGGCGCTGAACCAGTGCGTCGGCACGGCTGGTATTGTCATCGACGATCAGGACGTTGGCCAGCCGAATCATTTGGTTTCCACTCGTAGGGCTTCCCGGAAGAGCGCAAGGATAATACGGAATCCACCTGACCATAAGGGAGAAGTGGCCCCCAGTATCATTTGCCCGGTCTCGTTACGCGAACCGGTGGCGCAGCGTTGCGTTGATGGGGTAGAGGAGGGCGGAGAATGCGTGGGATCGTCAAGACGCTCAGCCGGCCCTCCGTGCGCAAGACGGCGGCCGCAATCTTCAGCGTGGCGGTGTTCCTGCTGGCTTTGTGGGTGCTGCACCGCACCTTGGGCCGCTTCGATATCGACCAAGTGGTCGCTACCGCCAAGGGGTATCCCGCCGGCACCTTGGTCGCCGCGCTGCTGCTCGCCCTGGGCAGTTATGTGGCGCTGTCCGGTTTCGACTGGCTGGGCCTGCGCCATGTGGGGCGGCCCGTGCCGGTGGGCTGGACCATGCTGATTTCCTTCGTCAGCCACGCGGTCAGCCACAATGCGGGATTTGCCGTACTGACCGGCGGCTCCATACGGCTTCGCATGTATTCCACTTTTGGCCTGGGCATGGCTGAGGTGGGCGGCGTGATCGCCTTCGCCGGTCTGACCTTCGCCTTGGGCGTGAGCGCGCTGGCTGCTACCGCCTTCATCACCGAGGGCGCCCGCGTGGCGCCCTTGCTGCGGCTGCCGGTCGGGCTTATCACCGGCCTGGGCGTTTTGCTGGCGGCCATCCTAGCGCTGTACTTCGCCTGGACGGCACTGGCGAAACGCTCAGTAGCGGTGGGCATGTGGCGGCTGGCGACTCCGTCGGTGTCCCTTGCCGTGGGGCAAATACTCATTGCCGCCGCCGATCTGGCCCTGGTGGCGGGCGCGCTTTACCTGCTGCTGCCATTGCGCGACTCCGGTTTGAGTTATCCCGCCTTCATCGGCATCTACGTGGTCTCGACCATCGCCGGAACCATCAGCCACGTGCCCGGCGGCCTGGGCGTGTTCGAAGGCGCCCTGGTGCTGCTGCTGCCGGGCATTCCGGCGGAGACAATCCTGGCGGCCCTGCTGGTGTTTCGCGTGTTCTATAATCTGCTGCCGCTGGTGCTGGCCGCTTTGGTGCTGGCGGTGTTCGAATTGGTTCAGCGCCGCCGCCACACCCCCGAACCGGAATGGGTGGCGGGACTTGGTCCTGCCTTGGCGGCACTGCTGGTATTCGGTTGCGGCGCCGTCTTGCTGGTGACAGGCGCGGTGTCGCCGCCCGCCGGTTTGCCAATTTGGTTGGCGGAACCGGCCCATTTGCTGTCGGGTGCAGTGGCGGCGGTGCTGCTGATGCTGTCTTGGGGGTTGCTGCGGCGGGCAGATTGGAGCCATCGCTTCGCCATGCCCGCCTTGGCCTTGGGGGCGGTACTGGCCCTCATGCGCGGACCCGATTGGCTGACGGCGGCGTTTTTGGCCGGATCAACTGCCATCCTTGCCGCCGCCGGGCCGTTGTTCCGGCAGGACGGCGAGACCTGGGACAGCCTGCCGCTGGGTTGGCTCGGCGCTGCCGGCGCGGTGGTGGCCGGCGCTGCATGGCTGACTTGGCATGGCGATACCCAGGCGCTGAAATTGCTGTCCTTCGCCATCAATGACGAAGGCGCACGGGCTATGCGGTCCAATTTGGTGGCGGTGCTGGCTTTGTTGACCGCCGCGTGGGAGGCGCGTCCCGTCGCCACCCGTTCGGAACCACCCGGACGGTGAGGTGTTGGAACCAAGTGAGGCCACCTTGCGGAGGATACCATGGCAACCAATCACACCAATCCGTCTCAACGCTATTGGGGGTCCCAGTCCATGGGCCATCGCGACGGCATGTCGGATGAGCAGGCGCACCGGCTGAAGGCACTGTGCTGGCAGCGGGGCGAGCGCTTCGACAGCAGCCTGACCGCCGCCGAGGCCGAACGCCGCATCGCTGAATTGGAGCGCGCGGTGAAGGCGCTATGACGGAATAAGCGTCCAATACAGGAAGCCGGCAAGGCTGGTGGTGGACACGAACACCGTCAGCATGGCCTTGCCGCCCAGTGCGCCTAAGCGGAACAAAAGCCCCGCTGTGGCGAGGATGGCGAGCACCGCCAGTACCAATGTGATTTGAGATTCGTTCATCAGGGCCTCCCTTATCGGCGTCGCAAGCATGCGGACGACAAGGGGAGATGCCCATGATGGCGGTCAAGCAGGGAAAGGTTACGCCTTAGCCCGGTTGGGTGCGCGCGGAGCGAAATCGGCGGGTTTGGCCCGGGTCGGCCCCTTATGCTGGACGCCGCCGGTCATCATGATGTTTTCCATCAGGCGTTGGGCTGCCGCACGGAAGTCGTCGCCGGCGCCAAGCATGCAGGCTTTGGAGAAGTAGCGGCGGCCTTCGCCCAATTTTTGGGCGCGCTGTACCATCTGTTCTCCGGCGGCCAGACGCAGGGCGGTATGCAGGGCCGCATCGGCAGCGCGCATATTGGCGTTGCATTCGTAAAGGCGGGCCCGTTCCAGGACTTTGCGCTTGAAGTCGAAGGGCAGGGTCTTATCCTGACCACAACGGTCCTTCAGCAATTTATTCATACGTTCGGCGTCGTCTGGCGTCGCCTCGTGCATCTTCTTCAGTTCGTCGCGACAGGCTTGCATGGCGCGCTCGAGGGCGATTTTTTCGGCCTCTTGCTTCTGCGCCAGGCTGTCATTTTTTTGCCCAAACATGATCGGCCTCCCCCAAGAGTACCCTTAGCATGTTCTATACTAACTTAAGAACCTGTGCGCAGCCAAGTATTCATTGTGGATGGTGCTAATTGCGACATACCGCAGTGCCGCATTACCCACAGGAAAAGCCCATGGTTTTTCATACATTTTTAGCTTTTAAATAATCAATAGCATGCAATGCGCATCTTCTGGCGCTTGGCCACGCACCAGACCCAATGGTACGGTTCTGGTCATCCGTTGGCGTGAAAGCGGCGGCCCACCGGTCCAGCCACCGGCCCGGAAAGGCTTTGGTTTGGAAATGATCGAGCGCGGGATCAGTTATGAACTGCGCGGTCAGGCCAATGTGGATTTTTTTCCGGCTGGGCTAGAAGCCGAAATTTCCATGCCTCTGGATGGGCCGCGCCCTCAGGGCAAAGATGAGGGCGCATCATGAAGGCTCCGCATGAAACGACGTTGATGGTGGTCGAGGATGAGTACCTCGTAGCGATGTCCATCGAGTTGGCTCTGCAAGATGCCGGATATGCGGTCGTGGGGCCGATCCCCAGCGTGGATAAGGCGCTGGAGGCCATCGCCGGGCAACCTGCCGATCTGGCCCTGCTGGACGTCAATTTGGCCGGGCACCGCGTCTATCCGGTCGCCGACGCCTTGTCGTCGCGTCAGGTGCCGTTCATCTTCCTCACCGGCTGCGACGGCACGGATTTGCCGCCCCGGTTTGCCGATGTCCCGATCCTGGTCAAACCTTTCTCTGCCAAAAACCTGTTGCTTGCAATCGGTCGGACGCTCGGGCAGGAGTTGCCGCGCACCATGCCCACCCCTTGAATGGTGGCACGCGGTGCTGCTGGGGTCTTAGCCGTCTCTATTCCACGGGCCGTCAGCCCTACCACCTTCTTCGCCATTTCTGCCGCCACATCAACAGGTTGGACCCATGATGATGGGTGGCGCTGACGGGTCAGATTTGCCAGGAGGCATTGGTGGGAGACTGCCCCATCATCCGACCCATCATGGCGACGTGGATTGGGGCAGACACGGCAAAACACCGCTAGACGGTGATATGGCTACCGGTTTGGTTTTGTTATGTTTTTTTCGCGCTGCAACCCATCAACGACGGGCGAACATTCAAATCTGGCGGATGGGGTGGGATTCGAACCCACGGAGAGTTGCCCCTCGCCGGTTTTCAAGACCGGTGCCTTAAACCGCTCGGCCACCCATCCGGCTTGGGGAGCCCGTCATGGCCAAGGCCGGAGGGATCCACGCAGTGCCGATTTGGACGCGGTCACGCTTGATAGCGTGTTTATGGGCGGTCTGCAACGGCAGGGGCGGTGAAAAATTGTGAGTGGGGCTGGCGATGGTTGCCATGCTGATGGGGTGGGCCTTGAGCGGCACCACGGCGTGGGGGGTAACGCTGGCGGTCTTGATCGTCTCAACGGCAGCCTCGATGACGTCGCCACCTTCGAACACGATTTCGACCCGGCGATTGTCCTTGGACTTCCCCTTGGTCTTGGTCTTGGTCGCCGGATTGGCCTTGCCGAAGCCTTTGGTTTCCACCGTAGCGACTTTGACGCCCAGCGTTGTCAGTTGATCCGCCACCGCCTTGGCCCGGCGTTCGGACAGGCGCTGGTTATAGCTGTCTTTGCCGCTGGCATCGGTGAAGCCGTGGATGCGAATGGCGGTGGGCTTGGCCTTGCCAGCCACCTGCGACGCCTCGTATAGAATCTGCATGGCCGAGGCGCGGATGTCGGCGCTGTCGAAATCGAAATGCACCACGAACGAACGCGGCGCCGCCAAAGCGGGAGTTGCGACGGATACCGGAGCGCTGGGGGCTGCTTGGGCTTGAACGGTAGGGGTGGGCTCGAACGGCTTCACGGTGTCCCGCCCTTCGGACGAGGCACAGGCGGGAAGGGCGGCAAGCCCGGCCAGCAGGAGAAGCGAGCGGAGAAGTTTCATCGAACGCAAACCGATTTCACCAAAGCAGCAGATGTACCCTAGGATTTATCCGAGAATTATACGGGCCTGTCTAGTGCCTTATGCTTTGGATGCTTCGGCCTTCTGGTCGATTTACTTAATGTAATTACTGAGATTCGCCTTAATGTCACGCGTTACTTTAACGCAGAAGGTGCATTAAGTGACGTAAAAACACCCTTATGAATCAATGCGTTGTGCGGATATGCTAAGCTTTACGCCCTGCCTGCCTTATGCGCGCTCCCTGTTCGGGCTGGCATTCGGCGGCCGCTTGATGCACCATAAGCGCATCCCACTCCCCCCCGAATCCGCCTTCTCCCGCACTATCTTTAAACTGGTCCGGCCGCATATTCCGCGCGAGCGCTGGCCTGCGGAAAGCGTCCGTGTGTTGTTCGAGCCAGCCGGCGACGGCCTATGGCTGGAGGCCCGGTTCGAGGGATTGCCTGCGTCCTATGCGGCACTTGCGGCCCAGTTGGTGAGAGAGGCGCGGGTCGATCTGGTGCTGCAATCGCCCGCCGCAGGGGAAGCCGCCGCCGTCGCCCGGACCAAGCGTTGGCGGGATGCCTGCCTGTTCGCCTTCGTGCCGCTGCTTTTCGCCATTCCGCTGATGGCCGCGCTAAGTGATGCCGCCATGCGCATGGCACTGCTGCTATGCGGTGTGGATGTACTGGCGTTGCTGGTACTGCAAGGTGCGCTGACCAAACGCCGGGTCGCCATGGCGACGGCGCGGTTCGTCGCCCACGTGCCGTCGCCAGGATTGAAAATCCATCTGGGTGCCCGGGCCGATCCCCGGGACAACGACCCGATGCCTGAGGTTTAGCGGTCTAAACAGCCAAGAACGTGTTGGAAATGGGGTCCAGGCGGAACAGTTCGCCCGAATCCAAGTCGAAGAACCAACCGTGCAGCATCAGGCGCCCCTGTTCGACCTTCTCGCGGATCCACGGGAACGTCATCAAATTGCCCAGCGAGATGGCCACGGTTTCCTGCTCGCACATGCGCCGGGCCGCCTCAATGGGCTGGCCCGCAGACAAGGTGAGGGCCAGGGCACGGTCGCGGGCCGAGCGCGCTATGTGCATCCAGCCGCTGACAAAGTCAGTCTCGGCGCCGGTGGAGCCTTCGATCAGGGCGCGCACCCCGCCGCAGCGGGCATGCCCCAGAACCACAATGTGTTCGACCTCAAGCCCGCACACGGCGAATTCCACCGCCGCCGAGGTGCCGTGATGGCCTTGGTCGGGGGCGTAGGGCGGCACCAAATTGGCAACGTTACGCAGCACGAACATTTCGCCCGGCTGCGCATCGAAAATGATGGCCGGGTCCACACGCGAGTCGCAGCAGCCGATCAGCAGGACTTTGGGGTTCTGCCCCTTGGCTGCCAAAGCCTCGAAAAGACGGCGATGGTCTTCGAAATACGTTTCGCGAAAACGCCGGAAACCGTCCATCAGATTTTCCATCATGCCTCCGTCTGCAAGCTGTCAGCCCCCCTTTACCATGATAAAGCCGGGAGTGACAGTCCCCGCTTTGCGTGTCATATCCGCTGGATGTTTGTGCTTTCTAAACTCATGGGGTTGCTGACCCAACCCGCCAATATGGTCCTGCTGGTCCTGCTGGCCGCCTGCGCCTTGTTGTTCAGCCGACGGGCCGTTCTGGGCCGCGCATTGGTTTGCGCGGTGACGGTGATCCTGCTGCTGCTGGCGGTGTTGCCGTGGGATTACTGGCTGGTGGCGTCGCTGGAAAAACGTTTCCCCGCACCATCTTTGCCCGCGCGCATCGACGGAATCGTGGTGCTGGGTGGCTCGGTTGACCCGGTCATCTCGGCAGCGCGGGGCCAAACCAGCGTCAATGGTACGGTCGAGCGTCTCACCACTCTGGTGGAGTTGGGCTTGCGCCATCCCCAGGCACGGCTGGTGTTCACCGGCGGCACTGGCAGTGTCACCGCCCAGGAGTTGAAGGAAGCACCGGTGGCGCGGGCATTCCTGGACTCGCTGGGCTTTGATTCGGGGCGCGTGCTGTACGAGGCCCAGTCGCGCAACACCTGGGAAAACGCCCGCTTCACCCGCGATCTGGTCACGCCGCAACCGGGGGAGACCTGGCTGCTGGTGACCTCGGCCACCCATATGCCGCGGTCGGTCGGGGCCTTTCGGGCTGCAGGCTGGCAGGTTTTGCCTTATCCAGTGGATTACGTCACCACGGGCAGGAACGGCGGACTGCGATTCAATCTGGGCGGCGGCATGAACGCGGTCGCCAATGCGTCGCACGAATTCCTTGGCATGGCCTATTACCGCCTGCGCGGCTGGAGCGATAGCCTTTATCCCAGCCCCTGACGTGTGACAATCCTGCGGCTGCGGTTGCAGCCCGTGGGCGGGATGTGGCAGGTTGCAGCTTCTCCCGGCGCACAGGACAGCAGAGGTCCCTTCATGGCTCAGGCACACAGGCTTTCGGCATTTTTCGCAGCGGGAGCCACCGCTCTGGTGTTGACCTTGGCGCCCCTGACCGGCTCGGCCCAAGAGGCTCCGGCGGTTAAGGATTTCGCCAGCTTTGTCAAAGAGTTGGAGGCTGATGCTATCTCGCGCGGCATCCGCCCCGAGACCGCCCAGACCGCACTTTCCGGCATCGAGCACATCGACAAGGTGATCGAGCTGGACCGCAAGCAGCCCGAATTCACCTTCACCCTGCAGCAGTATCTGGATCGCGTGGTCAGCCCGCAGAAGGTGGAAAAGGGCCGCCGCATGCTGGCCGAAAACCGCGAGGTTCTGGCAGAGGTCGAAAAGCGCTACGGCGTGCAGCCCAAATTCGTAGTGGCCATGTGGGGCATCGAGACCGATTACGGCCGCGTCACCGGCGGTTATTCCATCATCTCGTCGCTGGCCACCCTGTCCTATGACGGCCGGCGCTCCGCTTATTTCCGCGGCGAGTTGATGGACGCGCTGAAGATCGTCGATGACGGCCACATCAAGGCCGATGCCATGAAGGGCTCGTGGGCCGGGGCCATGGGCCAGTGCCAGTTCATGCCATCCTCATTCCTGAAATTTGCCGAAGATTGGAACGGCGATGGCCGCCGCGACATCTGGACCACGCGGGCCGACGTGTTCGCCTCGGCGGCTAATTACCTGTCACGCACCGGTTGGCAGGGCGATCAGACCTGGGGCAGGGCGGTGCAGCTGCCGGCCAACTTCTCGGACCGGCTGATCGGGTTGGAGCAGAAGCGGGCCGTCACCGAATGGTCCAAGCTGGGCGTCAAGGCGGCCAATGGCAAGCCGCTGCCCAAGACTGCCATCGAAGCGTCGCTCATTCGCCCAGACAACGGCAACGGCGCCGCCTTTCTGGTCTATGACAATTTCCGCACCATCATGAAGTGGAACCGCTCCACCTCGTTCGCCTTGGCTGCGGGCCATCTTGCAGAGAAGATCGGCGGCAAGTAGACTACAACATATCTGGCCGACGACCGAGGGGGACACCTAGATGATGCGGAGGGCTCCGCGAACGGGGCGCGTGGCCGCGCTGCTGATGTCGACGGCGCTGCTTTCGGGCTGCGCCGAGATGAACCTGTTCGGCCATTACGCCAAGAAGGCGACTTCGCCCGGCGATAATCCGCCCCCGGTCGGGTCGACCGCCGCGCCCGGCTACAAGATCGGCAAGCCCTATCAGGTGGCCGGCGTCTGGTACTATCCGCGCGAAGATTTCGATTACGACGAGACCGGCATCGCCTCGTGGTACGGTCCTGATTTCCACGGCAAAATGACAGCCAATGGCGAGAGTTTCGATCAGAATGCCGTGTCCGCCGCCCACAAGACCCTGCCGCTGCCGTCCGTGGTGCGGGTGACCAATCTGGACAATGGGCGGTCGCTGGTGATCCGGGTCAATGACCGTGGGCCCTTCGCCAATGGCCGTATCATCGATCTATCGCGCCGCGCCGCTCAATTGCTGGGAACGGAGGCCGCCGGCACCGCCAAGGTGCGCGTTCAGGTTCTGCCCGAGGAAAGCCGCGCACTGGCCGGCAAGCTGAAGCAGGACGCCGAGCCCCAGGTGGCCGCCGCGCCGCGCGCCACCATGACCGCAGAAACCCTGCCGGCACCGGGCAGTCGCGAACAGGCCAAACCTGTGTTGGCGTCCGCCCGTCCGGCAACCTCAAGCTCGGCTCAACGCGCTGCCGCCTTTATGGAGCAGACCGAACGGGAACTGGCCTCTCAGGACGTGGAGACCGTGCCGGTCAAGGCCACCGGCATCTTCGTCCAGGCCGGCTCGTTCAGTCGCCACGACAATGCCATCCGCCTGCAAGCCCGCCTGTCCGGGGTCGGGCATCCGCAAATCCAACCGGCCAACATTAAGGGGCAGACAGTCTACCGCGTCCGCTTCGGCCCGCTGGCCAGCGTCTCCGAGGCCGACCGGCTGCTGGAATCGGTGATCGCCACCGGCCAGCAGGACGCCAAGGTGATCGTCGACTAGTGTCTAGCCCAAACCACACCTGGGTCCAGTCGCCAACGCCCTAGTTCCGACGTATTTGAGGGCTAGGCAAAGGCTCCAATTTCCCAGTCCGCGTTTCGCTTTTTTGAGGTTCAGGTGACGATGACGTCGTTCAACTTCCGCCGGCCGCTGATAGCGGCTTTCGCGATTATCCTGATGGGGACGGCCTCGGCCGCTCGCGCCGAGTCCATCGAGACTTCCGCGCGCCAAGCCGTCCTGCTGGATTACAAGACCGGCACGGTGCTTCTGGACAAGAACGCCGACGAGCTGATGGTCCCATCGTCCATGAGCAAGCTCATGACCGCCTATCTGGTCTTCGAGAAACTCAAGGAAGGCAGCTGGAAGCTGTCCGACCATCTGCCGGTGTCCGAGACCGTGTGGAAAAAGCACGTCAAATCAGGCGGTTCGCTGATGTTCCTGCCCATCGGCTCGACCGCTTCGGTGGACGCCCTGATCCACGGCGTCATCATCCAATCGGGCAACGATGCCTGTTCGGTGCTGGCCGAGGCCTATGCCGGCAACGAAGAGGCCTTCGCCGAGGAAGCCACCCGGCGCGCCCACCAGCTGGGCATGCGCAACAGCACCTTTAAGAACGCTTCGGGCTGGCCCGAGCCGGAGCATCTGACCACCGCGCACGATTTGTCCATCCTGGCGCGCCGGCTGATCGCTGATTTCCCGGAATACTTCCCCATCTATTCCAAGCGCGAATTCATGTTCAACGGCATCAAGCAGGGTAACCGCAACCCGCTGCTTTATGCCGTGTCCGGCGCCGACGGCCTGAAAACCGGCCACACCGAGGCCGCCGGTTATGGCTTGGTGGGCACCGTGAAGCGCGGCGACCGCCGTGTCATCATGGTCCTCAACGGCATGAAGAGCATGAAGGAGCGTGCCGAGGAAAGCGCGCGCCTGATCGAGTGGGCCTTCCGCGAATTCGACAATTACGCCCTGTTTAAGGCTGGCGATGTGGTGGCCGATGCCGATGTCTGGCTGGGTGACGCGGCAACCGTGCCGCTGGTGGCCGGCGACAAGCTGGAAGCCACCATGCCGCGCAAGTCGCGCCGTGAGATGAAGGTGACCGCAGTCTATTCCGGCCCCATCGCCGCCCCCATCAAGAAGGGTCAGCCGGTGGGCAAGCTGGTCATCACTGCGCCCGGCGTCGCCACGGTGGAAATGCCGCTGCTGGCCGGTGCCGACGTCAACAAGCTGGGCTTCATGGGCCGCATGAGCGCCGCCTTGAAGCACATCCTGTGGGGAGCCAAGGGTTAAGGCATGGAACGTGGACGGTTCATCACCTTCGAGGGCGGCGAGGGCGCCGGCAAATCGACCCAGCTGAAAATGCTGGCCGAGGCGCTGGCCCGTGCGGGCATCGAGGTGGTGACCACCCGTGAACCGGGCGGTTCCAAGGGCGCGGAGGCCATCCGCGCCCTTCTCGTCACCGGCGAGGTCGATCGCTGGGACGCCCATACTGAAGCCTTGCTGCACACCGCCGCCCGGCGCGACCATTTGGTCAAGACCATATGGCCGGCGCTGGAGCGCGGTGCCTGGGTGGTGTGCGACCGCTTTGCCGATTCTACCTTGGCCTATCAAGGCTATGGTCACGGTTTGCCCAAGGATTTCATCCTGGGCCTGACCCGGCTCGCCATCGGTGACTTCGCCCCCGACCTTACCCTCATCCTGGATTTGCCGGTGGAGGAGGGGCTGAAGCGGGCCGGCGGACGGGGCGGTGCCGAAGACCGTTACGAGCGCATGGGCACGCCTTTCCACGACCGCCTGCGCCAAGGCTTCCTGGATATCGCCAAGTTTGAACCCGACCGTTGCGCCGTGATTGACGCCACCGCCAGCTTGGACGGTGTACATCAATCCATCATGGCGACCATCAAACGCCGGCTGCTGGGCTTCTGCGTCCTATGACCGAAGCCCTTGACCCCCGCGACAATCCCGATCTGACCGGCCACGACGCCGCCGAGCGCGCTTTCCTCGACGCATGGAATTCTGGCCGTCTTGCCCATGCATGGCTGCTCTCTGGTCCCAAGGGCATCGGCAAGGCGACCTTGGCCTATCGCATCGCCCGCTTCGCCCTGGCTGGCGGCGGCGAGGGCGGCGGGTTGTTCGGCGGTGGGCCGGAAAGTCTGGCGCTGCCTGCCAGCCACCCGGTGTTCCGCCGCATTTCCGCCAGTGGTCATGGCGACCTCAAGGTGGTCCAGCGCGGCTATTCCGACGACAAGAAGACTAAGCTGAAGACCGAGATCGTCATCGACGACGTGCGCGGCATCGGCGCCTTCATGTCGCTGACCCCCGCCGAGGGCGGCTGGCGCGTGGTCATCATCGACGCCGCCGACGAGATGAACCGCAACGCGGCCAATGCGGTGCTGAAAGTGCTTGAGGAACCGCCACGCAACGCATTGATGTTGCTGATTTCCCACAGCCCCGGTCGGTTGCTGCCGACCATCCGCTCGCGTTGCCGGCGCCTGACCTTGAACCCGCTGCCTGAGCCCACCGTGGCCGATTTGCTCATGAATGCCCGGCCTGATTTGGGCGGCGAGGACATCACTGCGCTGTCGCGGCTGGGCGAGGGCAGCGTCGGCAAGGCGCTGGCTTTGGCCAGCGAAGGCGGGCTGGACCTGTACCGCGAACTGATCGCCATGCTGTCCGCCTTGCCCAAGCTGGACGTGCCGGCGCTGCACGCCTTTGCCGACCGGGTTGCCAAGGCCGACGCCGATGCCGCGTGGCGCACGGTGACCGAGTTGCTAAGCTGGTGGCTGGCCCGTCTGATCCGTGCCGGCGGACGCGAGGGCAGGGGCATGAGCGAGGTGGTACCGGGCGAGGCGGCGCTGATGGGGCGGCTTTTGACCGCCGCCGACCTTGAACGCTGGCTTGAGGTGTGGGAAAAGGTGACCGCCCTTTTCGCCCGGACCGACGCGGTCAATCTGGACCGCAAGCAGGCCATGCTGACGGCGTTCCTGGCGATTGAGCGTCTGGCTCGGGCTTGAACTTGAACCCCAGTCCTTGAGCCGAGTGCTCTCAAAAAGAATACGAAGGAGAGGACCATGAGCGGGGCCAAGACTTTTTACGTCACCACGCCGATCTACTACGTCAACGACAAGCCCCATATCGGCCATGCCTACACCACGCTGGCCTGCGACGTTTTGGCGCGCTTCAAGCGGCTGGACGGCTTCGACGTCAAGTTCCTCACCGGCACCGACGAACACGGCCAGAAGGTGGAAAAGTCGGCTGAAACCTTCGGCATGACCCCGCAGGCCCTGGCCGACATGAACTCGGCCAACTTCCGTGAGCTGGCGGCCCGGCTGAATTGCAGCAACGACGATTTCATCCGCACCACCGAACCGCGTCACGTGGCCGCCACGCAAGCCCTGTGGAACAAGCTGATCGAGGCGGGCGACATCTATCTGGGCCATTACGAGGGCTGGTACTCGGTCCGTGACGAGGCGTTCTACGCCGAGGACGAACTGGTCACCGCCGTCAACGGCGCCAAGCAGGCTCCCACCGGCGCTCCGGTGGAATGGGTCAAGGAGCCCAGCTACTTCTTCAAGCTGTCGGCGTGGCAGGATCGCCTGCTGGCCTATTACGACGCCAACCCCGATTGCATCGCCCCCAATTCCCGCCGCAACGAGGTCATCAGTTTCGTCAAGGGCGGCCTGCTGGACCTTTCCGTGTCGCGCACCAGCTTCAAATGGGGCATTCCGGTGCCGGGCGACGAAGCCCATGTGATGTATGTCTGGCTTGACGCCTTGACCAACTACATCACCGCCACGGGCTATCCCGACCAGGGCGGCGATTACGCCAAGTACTGGCCGGCGGATTTGCACATGGTGGGCAAGGACATCCTGCGCTTCCACAGCGTCTATTGGCCGGCCTTCCTCATGGCCGCCGGCCTGCAGCCGCCCAAGCGCGTTTTCGCCCATGGCTGGTGGACCAATGAGGGCGCCAAGATTTCCAAGTCCGTGGGCAATGTCATCGATCCCATCCATCTGATCGAGAAATACGGCCTGGATCAGGTGCGCTACTTCTTGCTGCGCGAGGTTCCGTTCGGCAATGACGGCGATTACAGCCATCGCGCCATGGTCACCCGCATGAATTCCGAGC
>JACMLB010000082.1 GCA_014379805.1 Rhodospirillales bacterium
ATTGATGCCGGCGCTGTCGCCGACCATGACCGAGGGCAAGCTGGCCCGTTGGTTGAAGAACGAAGGTGATGCGGTCAAGTCGGGCGAAGTGCTCGCCGAGATCGAAACCGACAAGGCGACCATGGAAATGGAAGCCGTGGAAGAAGGCACCCTGGGCAAGATCCTGATTCAAGGTGGAACCGAGGGCGTGGCGGTGAATACCCCCATCGCCATCATTCTGGAAGAGGGCGAGGATTCCACCGCTGTCTCCAAAATGATGGAACAACCGGTGCCGTCCGTGCCGGTCAACCACACCGACTGCCGTCCCTGCACCCCGGAAATCCCCGCGGTCCTGGCCCAGCCGGCAATCCCGGAGCGCGAGTACGACAAGTACAACCGCCAGACCGTGCGTGAAGCCTTGCGCGACGCCATGGCCGAAGAAATGCGGCGCGATCCGAACGTGTTCCTGCTGGGCGAGGAAGTCGGCCAGTACCAGGGCGCCTACAAGATCTCGCAGGGTCTATTGGACGAATTCGGTGCCACCCGCATCATCGACACGCCCATCACCGAGATGGGCTTTGCCGGTATGGCGGCGGGCGCGGCCTTCGCCGGTCTTCGCCCCATCGTCGAGTTCATGACCATGAACTTCTCCATGCAGGCTATCGACCACATCATCAACTCGGCGGCCAAGACGCTGTACATGTCGGGCGGCCAGTTGACGTGCCCCATCGTGTTCCGTGGCCCCAACGGTGCCGCCGCCCGCGTTGGCGCCCAGCACAGCCAGGACTTCTCGTCGTGGTACGCCCACTGCCCGGGCCTCAAGGTGGTGGCGCCCTATTCGGCGTCCGATGCCAAGGGCCTGCTGAAGGCATCCATCCGCGATCCCAACCCCGTGGTGTTCCTGGAAAACGAAATCCTCTACGGCCAAAGCTTCGATGTGCCCGAGGACGATAATTTCGTCATTCCGCTGGGCAAGGCCAAGGTCGAGCGCGTTGGTGACAGCGTCACCATCATCGCTTACTCCCGCATGGTTGGTGTCGCCTTGGACGCCGCCGCCAAGCTGGAGGCCGAAGGTATCTCGGCTGAGGTGATCAACCTGCGGACCCTGCGTCCGCTGGACATCGACACCATCATCGCCTCGGTGCAGAAGACCAACCGTGTCGTCACGGCGGAAGAAGGCTGGGCCTTTGCCGGCATCGGTTCCGAGATCGCCGCGTTGGTCATGGAACGGGCCTTCGATTGGCTGGATGCTCCGGTGGCCCGTGTGGCCGGCGCGGATGTGCCCATGCCTTACGCCGCCAATCTGGAACGGCTGGCTCTGCCCGGTTCGGACGACGTCGCCGACGCCGCCCGCAAGGTCTGCTACAAAAAGTAAGGGGAGAGCGTCATGCCCATCGAGATTTTGATGCCCGCGCTCTCGCCGACCATGAGCGAGGGCACCCTGGCCCGCTGGCTGAAGAACGAAGGTGACGCGGTCAAGTCCGGCGATATCATCGCTGAGATCGAGACCGACAAAGCCACCATGGAGTTCGAAGCGGTGGACGAGGGCACCATCGGCAAGATCCTGATCCCCGGCGGTACCGCCGGGGTGAAGGTGAACCAGCCGATCGCCATTCTGTTGGAAGAAGGCGAGGACAGCTCGGCCGTGGCGAATGTGGGCGCCAAGCCCGCTGCCGCCGCACCGGTTGCTGCTCCCGCAGCGGCTCCGGTTCCCGCTGCCGCCGCTTCGGCTCCCGCCGCTGCCGTCCATGGTGGTCCGCGCGTCTTCGCCAGCCCGCTGGCGAAGCGTCTGGCCGCTGACGGCGGCATCGACCTCAAGCTGGTGACCGGGTCCGGTCCGCATGGCCGTATCGTCAAGGCCGATGTGGAACAGGCGATCAAGGGCGGCGTCAAAGCTGCTCCTGCCGCCGCCGCTCCGGCTGCTGCCAAGCCTGCCGCTGCGCCGGCTCCGACGGCTGCCAGCCCGTTCGAGCCTGCTTTCGTGGAACTGCCCAATTCGACCATGCGCAAGGTCATCGCCAAGCGCCTGACCGAAGCCAAGTCCACCATTCCGCATTTCTATCTGTCCATCGATTGCGAAGTCGATGCGCTGTTGAAGGTGCGGTCCGAGTTAAATGGCCGTTCCGACGCCTACAAGCTGTCGGTCAACGACTTCGTCATCCGCGCCGTGGCTCTGGCCCTCAAGAAGGTGCCGGCGGCCAATGCGTCCTGGGGCGAAGAGGCCATCAAGCGTTACACCGACGTGGACATTTCGGTGGCGGTGGCGACCCCCAACGGTCTCATCACCCCGATCATCCACCATGCCGACCATAAGGGCCTGTCCGCCATCTCCAACGAGATGAAGGAATTGGCGGTCAAGGCGCGTGACGGCAAGCTCCAGCCCCAGGAATTCCAGGGCGGCGGCTTCACCATCTCGAATCTGGGCATGTTCGGCATCAAGGACTTCGCCGCCATTATCAACCCGCCGCAGGGTTGCATCTTGGCCGTGGGTGCGGGCGAGCAGCGTCCGGTGGTCAAGGCCGGTGCGCTGGCCGTGGCGACCGTGATGACATGCACGCTGTCGGTGGACCACCGCGTGGTGGACGGCGCCGTCGGTGCCGAATTCCTGGCGGCGTTCAAGAAGCTGATCGAGGACCCGCTCAGCATGCTGCTGTAAGGAAAACCGGGTGATGGAGAAGGAAGAGATCGCTCGTGGAATGCCGTCCCTGCGGACGGCGTTCGAGACGCTGAAAGACAATTTGCGCGAGGGGCGCATGGCTCAGGCCGGAAATGCCCTGTTCGGCACCTGTCTTCAGTGGGGCGACGATCTAAGCGGCATCTATGCCGATGAGGGCCGCGAAGCCCTGTCGGAGCGCGATCCGGTGACCCGCTTCTTCGTCACCCGCTTCCGCGGCATGCCGGTGGCCGCCGATATTACCGACGCACCAAATCATGCCACCTTCCTCATGGCCTTCACCGCGTTTCCTTATCTGGACGCGCTGGTGGAGGAACTGACCATCGGCGAACATGCCGGGGTCGACGAGGATGGCAATTGGCTGGTGCGCCGGGTGCTGGCCGGCGAGGACGAGGGGGCATTCTTACGCGCCCGGCGGTCCGGACCTGGCTGGCAATTCGACCTGATGCCGGTCTATTCCGCCAAGGCGGAGGCGCTGACCCATTTCGTCGACAATCAATACGGCAGCGACTTCGATGCCTTCCTGTGGCGCTACGTGGCCGATCACGACCTTGTCTTCGACATGGACCAAGCGTGGCGGCCGCTGACGAAAAGGTAAACTCCCATGCGGGTGAAGGTACGTGAACTGGACCGCCCCGTGGCCGTCCTCTCCCCCATAAACGGGCAACCGCCCTCGGCGGCGGAATGTCAGGCTTTGGCCGGGCTGATCGCCATGCTGGAAGGCAACCCCGTTTTCAACGGCCATATGATTGCTCCCGAGGAGCAGGAACGCTGCTATCGCGCTGTCGGCGAGTTGCGCCGGCTGATTGCCGATACCAGCTTGTTGTTGCCCGACGACACCGTGGCCAACGAGACCCTGGCGGCCATGCGCGCCGCCTGTCGCAAATATCTGGACGAAGCCGAGGCCTGGGACAAGAAATCCGGCCGCCGCTTCTCCATGCCGACCTTCGGCTTTTTCCAGCTGCTGGGTGCCTTCCGAGAGGTCATCGGCCTTCATGTGTGGCGTCTGGGCGAAACCTTCGACCTGGAAGTCGAAGGCCGGCTGGCCCAACATTTCCCCGGCACGCGCGAGTAACATCAATGAGCTTCGTGGAGAAAAAGATGCCCGAGAACAGCTTCGACCTGGTGGTCATCGGTGGTGGCCCCGGCGGTTACGTCGCCGCCATCCGCGCCGCCCA
>JACMLB010000083.1 GCA_014379805.1 Rhodospirillales bacterium
AAGGCAATGGGGCCAGGATCTCCGCCCGTTCCGGGCTCCAATCCTGGCCCCATTGCCCAAACCGCGCCCGACGGCGTAACTTCGGCCAAGGCTCTACTTTCAGCCGGATGAGAGTTCCAGAGCAGGTCAGGAATCGGAGCGGCCCAGCAGGGCTTTCGCCATGTTGCCGGCCTCCCAGCGGTCGGCGCCCTCGGACGGGCCGAAGGGGTTGGTCGGGGCGGTTGAGGGGCTGGCGCCTTCGGCCAAATCGGCCATGGCGCCGCCGGTGTTTTGTGCAGGGCATCCTGTAGGGTCTTGGCCTTGGCGCCGTCGATCTTGGCAAAGCGGCCCAGCAGGTCGGCCACATCGCCGCGTCCTACATCGCCATTCCAGGTGATGACGTTTTTCAAGTAACGGGCGGTTTCATTGGGATCGGAATCGCGCACAAGGCCTTGGGCGTATTTGTCATGCTCGAAGGCGCCGTCCTCCGAGACGGTGTGGTTGGGGTAGGGATCATCGGAGCGCCCTGCTCGCCCGCCAGGTTCTGGTTGACCACGAACTGGTCGCCCGAGGCGGTGCCTTGGGCGTCGAACCGCTGGGCAACGATGTCGTCGCTGCCCCAGGCGACAATAAAGCCGCCGTCATCAAGGGCGCTGACCGATGGCGCAAACTGGTAGCCCGCATTGGCCAAGTGGATCTCGCCGCCGCGCAGGGTGCCGTCGCTGTTGTAGACTTGGCCGTAGATGTCTTGCATGTCGTCCTTGTCGGACGACCACGTCACCACCCAGCCGCCATCGGCCAGCACCGCCACCGACATGGCGCCCTGATTGCCATAGGACTCGGTGTTGACCTGCTGGGGCTCGCCCAGCGGCAGGCCGTCGGCGTCGAAGCGGCGTACGGCAATGCCGTCGTTCCACGGATCGGACGGATCCATACGGTAGCCCATCCAGGTCATCAGTAAACCGCCATCGGGCAGGCCGCTGATGGTGGGCGAAGTATCGTAATTGCCGGGGTAATCCGCCTGGATGGGCGTGCCCGTGGCGACCGAGGCGGCATCGAAACGCTGCACCTCGATGCCGCTATAGGTGGCGTAGGCGATGGCGAAGCCGCCATCCGCCATGGCGGTGTGACCGAAGGGGAGTGCGTGCCGCCGCCGCCGCCGAGGGTCGTGACCGGGCTGACGGGATTGCCAGCGGAGTCGAAGCGTTGCCACTTCAGCGCATTGGCATAGCCGTCCTGCTCTTCCCACACCAGAACATGGCCGCCATCGGCCAGGATGGTCAGCGAGGGCTGCCCGGCGTTGGCGGTGCTGCTGTTGAGCGGTTCAACAAATTCGGTGCCGCCGACAAGGTCGGCGGGGGCCATGCGGACGGAATCGTGGAGAGAGATGCGGTTGAGCGTCATGGAATCACCCTTCTGGTGGTCGGCACATGAGGTGCCTGTCTGACATTCTGCCGTCGCCAATTCAGGCCACGGTTGTGTATGTCAGAGGACTGTCCGCCATCGGGTGGTGTGTGTCTCTGATACCTAGGTATGGTTGTGTTTTTGCTGTGCTTATCGTCAATCCGTAGATATCACTCCTCTGCCGTCAGCATCCCCCGCAGCGGCACGCACAAAGTCTCGCGATGGGCTTGGCGGGCGGCGGTGATGCGCTCCTCCACCTTGGCCCGCCAAGGCGACGAGGTCGCAATGGCGTCGTCCAAAGTCAGTTCCAGCTCCAGCGCCACGATCAGATCGTCCAGGGTCGCGGCCTGCAGGTCGCGGGCCAGCAGAAAGCGGCTGCCCACCAGGGGGGCGGCGAAGCCGGTGCTGCACAGGCGGCGCAGCACCGGAGACAAATCGCGCTCGGATACGGCGGTGGCGTCCAGCAGGTCGCGGCGGCTGAGTCCCTGGGTAGCCTCCAGCGACGCTTTCAGCAGCAGCGCCAGCACGTCCAGGGCCAGGGTCAGGCGGCGGGCGCCTTGGGCGCGGCGTTCCGCTTGGTGATAGCCGGCGCGCCATTCCGGCAGGGCGGCGGTGACCTCGGCGCCGATCAGCACCACCGCCCAGGATAGGAACATCCAGAACAGGAAGATGGGCACGGCCGCCACTGCGCCGTACAGATTGGTGTAGGCCTTGGAACTGGTGATGTAGATGGCGAATCCCCAGCGCAGGCCGGCGAACAGCAGGGCCGCCACAATGCCGCCTATTAGCGCGTCCTTCAGGCGGACCCGGCGGTTGGGGATGGCGGCGAACAGGCCGGTGAAGGCCAGGGCCGACAGAACGAAGGGCAGGGGCATGGCGATGACCGGGCTGATGACCTGGGTCAACTCCCATTTTTTGGCGGCGGTCAGATAGCCCTGCAGGGATAGCGAGGCGCCGATCAGCAACGGGCCAAGGGTCAGCACGGTCCAATAGACCAGCAGTTTGGACAGGGCCGAGCGTTGCCGCGCCACTCGGAACAGCCGGTTGAAGCAATCCTCGATGGTGACCAGCAGCATGACGGCGGTGAACACCAGCCCGACCACGCCAGCGGCGGTCAGCTTGCCCGCATTGGCCATGAAGCGGTCCACCTGGGTCTGAACCACCGAGCCCACCGAGGGCACGAAGTTCTGGAACGCCATGGTCATCAAGTCCTTGCGGATGCTGTCGAACACCGGGAAGGCGGCCAGCATGGCCAGCGCGATGGCGAGCAGCGGCACCAGCGACAGCAGCGAGGTGTAGCTGAGTGACGCCGCCATGCTGGCTGCCCGGTCTTTGTTGAAGCGCCCTGCCACGTAGCGGACGAAGCCGGCATATCGTTTGGCCTGTGTCTGCACCTTTGCCCCCTCATGTCTTTCGTGTAGGATGCCGCCCGCCTGTCCAGGCACCACCATAGCATTACGTAAAGAGGATCGCATGACCGCTCCCACCCCCCTGATGGCCGGCAAGAAGGGTCTCATCATGGGCGTCGCCAACGACCGCTCCATTGCTTGGGGCATCGCCAAGGCTGCGCGCGCTCAAGGTGCCGAACTTGCCTTCACCTATCAGGGTGATGCGCTGGAAAAGCGGGTGCGTCCGCTGGCGGCGGAAGCCGGCTCCGATCTGGTGCTGCCGTGCGACGTCAGCGA
>JACMLB010000012.1 GCA_014379805.1 Rhodospirillales bacterium
CACGACCCCATCTTCATGGTATCCGTCGAGGTCGAGGGAGTGGAGACGGTGGCCGCTAAAGGAACGTCGAAACGCGCAGCCGAGCAGGCTGCCGCGACCGCGATGCTGGAGAATGTGACCAAATGACCGAGATCCCCGATATCGAGAAGCGATGTGGCTATGTGGCCATCGTCGGCGCGCCCAACGCCGGCAAGTCCACATTGGTCAATGCGCTGGTAGGGGCCAAGGTCTCCATCGTTTCGCCCAAGGTACAGACTACGCGCTTCCGCGTGCTGGGCATCGTCATGTCCGGCCCCGCCCAGGTCATCCTGGTGGACACCCCCGGCATCTTCGCCCCCAAGCGCCGCCTGGACCGCGCCATGGTGGCCGCCGCTTGGAGCGGTGCCGCCGATGCCGACCTCATCTGTCTGCTGGTGGATGCGCAGAAGGGCTATGACATCGATAGCCGCGCCATCGTCGATCGGCTGCGGGCGACCAAGCGCCAGGCCGTGCTGATCCTCACCAAGGTCGATTTGGTCGCCAAGGAAAAGCTGCTGACCCTGACGTCGGAAATGCACGCCGAAGGTCTGTTCTCCGAGGTGTTCATGGTCTCGGCGGTGAAGGGCAGCGGCCTCAAGGAATTGTCCGTGCTGTTCGCCGAACGCTCGCCCCAGGGCCCGTGGATGTTCCCCGAAGACGAGATTTCCGATCTGCCCCAGCGCATGCTGGCCGCCGAGATCACCCGCGAGAAGGCCTTCATGAAGTTGCATGAGGAATTGCCTTATGCTCTGACCGTGGAGACCGAGCAGTGGGAAGAGCGCGAAGACGGCTCGGCCCGGGTGGATCAGGTCATTTATATCCAGCGCGACAGCCAAAAGGCCATCGTGGTGGGCAAGGGCGGCGCCATGATCAAGACCATCGGCGCCGCGTCGCGTGAAGAGCTGGAAAAGCTTCTGGAGCGCCGCATTCACCTGTTCCTGCACGTCAAGGTCAAGGAAGACTGGCAGGACCGGCGCACCCATTACAGTGAAATGGGTCTGGACTTCGACGTCTAAGGCTGGGAATGGACACACGCGCCATCGGGCTGATCCTCATCTGGCTCGGCACCATTTTGATGGTGGCGGTGTTGCAGCACCGCATGCGCAAGGGTGCCTGGGCTCCCGAGGCCTTCGATAACCCGCCGCCTATCGAGCGCTGGTCGGTGGGCATCGCCGCCACCGGCATGGTGCTGGCCCTCGTTGGGGCCGGGGCGACGGTCTGGAGTTTCCTCTGATGGCCCTAGCGACGCTTGGGAGCGATTCGTAATGGAATGGGCGGACGAGGGCATTATTTTGGCCGTCCGCCGCAACGGCGAAACCGGTGTGCTCGCCAGCCTGCTGACCCGCGAACATGGCCGCCATCCCGGTCTGGTCCATGGCGGCGTAGGCCGCGCAAACCGGGGCACGCTGCAACCGGGCAACCATGTGAAAGCGTGGTGGCGGGCACGACTGGCCGACCAATTGGGCAGCTATCGGGTGGAGTTGGCCCAGGCCCATGCCGCCGATATCCTGGACGATCCCGACCGGCTGGCCGCCTTGGCGTCGGCCTGTGCCTTGACTGACGTCGTACTGCCCGAACGCGAGTCCCACCCCGCCGCTTTCGCCGCCCTGGTGGCGCTGCTGGAGGCGTTCAAAAGCGACGCGTGGCCCAGCGTCTACGTCCATTGGGAATTGGCATTGTTGCGTGACGTGGGTTATGGCCTGGATTTGACCCAATGCGTCGCCACCGGCGTCATGGAGGGTCTGGCTTATGTCAGCCCCAAAAGTGGCCGGGCGGTGTGCTTGGAGGCGGGCCAGCCCTATCGGGACAAGCTGTTGATCCTACCGGAATTTTTGGTGATGGGCGGCGAAGGGGACCGTCAGGCGGTGTTCGATGGATTGAAGCTGTCCGGCTTCTTCCTTGAGCGCCATGTTTTGGGGCCTAATCGCGTCCCCATGCCGGCCGCACGCTCACGACTGGTTGACCGCTTCCGCCCCTGAAAATACTATATATGCCTCGCTGAAAGTTAGCGGGTAACTGGGGAAATCTATGACCGATCCTGTGATCGCGGGCGAAATCCGCGAGACGCCGCTCACCGAATGCCTGGGCGAGCGCTACCTTGCCTATGCCATGTCCACCATCGTGTCGCGTTCGCTGCCCGATGTGCGTGACGGGCTGAAGCCGGTGCATCGCCGTCTGTTGTTCGCCATGCGCCAGTTGAAGCTGGACCCCGAAGGCGGCTTCAAGAAATGTGCCCGCGTGGTCGGCGACGTCATCGGTAAATACCATCCCCATGGCGACGTGGCGGTTTACGACACCCTGGTGCGTCTGGCCCAGGACTTCGCCGTGCGCTATCCGCTGGTGGAAGGCCAAGGCAATTTCGGCAATATCGACGGCGATAACGCCGCCGCCATGCGA
>JACMLB010000084.1 GCA_014379805.1 Rhodospirillales bacterium
TCCGCCGTCGGTGCCCCGGCCTCCTGTTCCTTCAGGATGCCGATGATCTGTTCCTCTGAAAACCTGCTGCGCTTCATGTCGTCCGTCCTCTGAGGGGCCGGACTCTACTTCAAACTGGAGGAAATTTCCCAAGGCAGGTCAGGGTGTCTACTTCGGGTCAGACCGTCGAGAACCAGCTTGCCGACCTTCCGCGCGGAAGGAATTCCAGATGGTCGCAGCCTGGGCAGTGGACCGTCTCGGCAGGTCGCTACGCGATCTCATCAACTTTTTGGAAGAGATTCGCGAGCGTGACGTGGACCTCTATTTGCACAAACAGGCGCTCGACACCTCGACCACCACCGGTCGCGCGATGTTCGCCATGCTCTCGATTTTTTCCGAAATGGAACGCTCGATTCTGGTCGAGCGCATCAATGCCGGGCTGAACCGCGTGAGAGCGGAAGGGGTGAAGCGCATTAGTCGTCCGCCGACCCCGACCGAGAAGAAGATCGACAAGGCGAAGAAGCTGCTGGTCGCGGGGACTGGCATCCGTGCCACCGCCAAGAAGGTCAAGGTCAGCGCGGCTCTGGTCCAACGGCTGAAGCACGAGATGGTGGCGGCAGGGGAACTGCTGCCGTCGTAGCCCCTGTCGCCGCTGTCGCCTTGTCGCACGGGTGAAAGGCATGAATACGGCTTGGCCGTGATCCCCGCTGATTTCAAAAATCGGGGTGCGACATACCTCAAACTCCGGTCAGCCGAATGCCCGCTCAGCTCCACCAACGCGTTTCGAAAGGGTCGGCAATTTCGGTTGCCGGCCCTTTTTCTTTGGCGCCGCCAGCCCGCTTAAAGCGTCATCCCCGCGAAGGCGGGGATCCATGGTGGGAAACGGCACCATGGACCCCGGATCTGCGCTGCGCTTGTCCGGGGTGACGACTGTTTTTGGGCAATGAGCCAAAGAAAAAGCCGCACCCCGTTGCCAGGGTGCGGCTCCATCAAACCGGAAGACCGGATTGATTACTTCTTGGCGAACTTCTGGAAGGTCTCGACCTGGGCCTTGACCGGCTCGAAAGCGGCGGTGAAGACAGAGGTGGTCAGCTCGGCGATGTTGCGGCTGTCGCTCACGGCGGCGTCAACGCCTTCCTGGATCAGCTTCTGCTGCAGCTCGATGAATTCGGTCGGGCTCTTGACCGAGGACAGAGCCTGGATGGAAGCGGTCAGCTTCTCGGCATTCTTGGTGGCCAGCGCCTGATAGGCCTTGGCGAGTTCCTGGAAACCGGCGATGGCGGCGTTGCCGCTCTTGGTCAGGGACTCAGCGTTGGCTTTGGTGGCGGCGGTGATCTGCTCGATGGTGGCGTTAGGCATGTCAGGCGGTTCCTTGCGAAGGGTTGGATGGGCCGCCGGATGGTGCGGCGCAGCATTTGGACACAATAGGCAAATTTAGCCAGGACGCAAGCCCTATGTTGCAGTGCAACATGCTCCTGTCACAAATGCCGCCGTCACGGCCGCTTTCTACGGCTGCATCTGTTCCGCCAGCACGTCGCGCAGCTTACCCGGCTGGACCGGCTTGTGTAGCAGATTGAGCCCGTGGGCCTCGGCCTCGCGCAGCCGTTCGGGAGCAGTATCGCCAGTGATCAGCAGCGCCGGGATGGAGCGGTTGAACTGACTGCGGATGTGCAGGATGGCCTCGGCCCCAGTGTGGCCTTGGCGCAGCCGGTAATCGGCGATGATGATGTCGGGCGGCCGGGGCAAGGCTGACAGCAACTCCAGCGCTTCCGCCTCGGCCATGGCGGTGACCACCTCGTAGCCCCAGCTTTCCAGCACCATCCTCAACCCCTTGAGCACTGAGACCTCGTCGTCGATGACCAGCACCAAGCCTTTGACTTCCTCGCGCCGCGATGCCGTATCCAGGAACGTGACGTTGCGCGCGCTGCTATAGCTGACCACGGGTACGTCGATGCTGAACATGGACCCCCGCCCCTCCTTGGAACGGACCTCGACCTTGCAATCCAGCAAGTGCGACAGCCGGTTGACGATGGCAAGGCCAAGGCCCAGGCCCTGGCTGCGGTCGCGCTCGGTGTTCCCCACCTGATAAAACTCGGTGAAAATGTCGTTGAGCCGGTCGGGCGGGATGCCGATGCCGGTATCGCACACCTGAATACGCACCACCGTGCCCATGCGGCGGCACCCGATCAGGATGCGGCCACGCGGGGTGTAGCGGATGGCGTTGGTCAGGAAGTTCTGCAGCACACGGCCCAGCAGCATGGGATCGGTGCGCACCAGGGCCGAGCTGGGCACCGCCGTCAGGGTGACTTTCTTGTCCGCCGCCAGGGGGGCGAACTCAGCCATCAGCCGGTCGATCAGCACCGACAGCGAGAAATTAGTGGGCTGCGGCGTGACGATGCCCGCATCCAAGCGCGACACGTCGAGCAACGCATCCAGCAGCACATTCAATGCTTCCAGCGACCCCTTCATGTCGCCCAGCACCGTGGCCGCCGGTGAACGCCCGATCTTGGATTCCAGGGCCGAGGCGAAGAACACCAGCGCCTGAACCGGCTGACGCAGATCGTGACTGGCGGCGGCCAGGAATTTGGACTTTGCCATGTTGGCGCGCTCGGCCTCATCCTTGGCGGCACGTAGTTCTGCCTCGACCCGCATGCGGTCGGTGATATCGCGTGACACCCGCACGTATCCGCGCATATGGCCGCCCGCATCCCATAGCGGGGTAATGACCACATGGGCCCAGAACCGGCTGCCGTCCTTGCGCACGCGCCAGCCTTCGTCTTCGTAACGGCCATCCTCGCGCACCTTGGCCAGCGACCGTTGCGCCATGTCCTTAGTCTCGGAGGGATAGAACACGCTGGTGGACATGCCGATGGCTTCCTCGGCGGTCCAGCCATAGAGGCGTTCGGCGCCCCCGTTCCAACTGGCGATATGGCCGTCCACGTCCAGCCAGGTGATGGCGTAATCGCGCACATTGTCCACCAGCAGGCGCAGCCGTTCCTCGCTTTGGCGCAGCGCCTCCTCGGTGCGCTTGCGGGCCGTAATATCGCGCACGATGCCGGTAAAGATGCGCTTGCCGCCCACACTCGCCTCCCCCACGGCCAGATCCATGGGGAAGGTGGTGCCGTCGCGGCGGCGCCCCTCGACCTCGCGGCCAATGCCGATAATGCGGCGTTCGCCGGTGTCGCGATGACGCTTGAGGTAGTTGTCATGGGCCGAGTGGTAAGGCTCGGGCATCAGCATGTTGATGTTGCGCCCAACCATTTCGTCGGAGCTGTATTGGAACAGACGCTCGGCGGCGCGGTTGGCGGTCAAGACCAGCCCGAATTCGTCGATGGTGATGATGCCGTCCACCGCCGTTTCCAGGATGGCACGGGTCTTGGCCTCGCTGTCGCGCAGCTTGTCCTCGCCGCGCCTGCGCTCGGTGGTGTCGCGCACGATGCCGGTGAAGATGCGGGCGCCGCCCACCACCGCCTCGCCCACGCCCAGTTCCATGGGGAAGGTGGTGCCGTCCTTGCGCAAGCCTTCCACCTCGCGGCCAATGCCGATGATCTTGCGCTCGCCGGTGTTGCGATACCAGGCCAGATAGCCGTCATGGGCCGAGCGATAGGGCTCGGGCATCAGCATGTTGATATTGCGCCCAACGATCTCGGCGGCTTGATAGCCGAACAGCCGTTCCGCCGCCGGGTTGACGGTCATAATCACGCCGTTCTCGTCGATGGTGATGATGCCGTCGGCGGCGGTGTCCAAAATGGCGCGGGTCTTGGCCTCGCTTTCCAGCAGCTTTTGCTCGGTCGCCTTGCGCTCGGTAATGTCACGGACGATGCCGGCGAACAGGCGGCGGTCGCCGTTACGGCTTTCGCCCACCGCCAGATCCATGGGAAAGACGCTGCCATCCTTGCGCCGGCCCTGAACCTCGCGCCCGATACCGATGATGCGCGGCTTACCGGTGACCTTGTAGGCGGCAAGGTAGCCGTCATGTTCCGACTGATAGGGCTCCGGCATCAGCATCTTGACGTTACGGCCGATGACCTCGTCGCGGCCATAGCCGAAAATGCGCTCGGCGGCGGCGTTGAAGGTCTCGATGCAGCCGTTCTTGTCGATGGTGACCACCCCGTCCACCGCCGCATCAAGGATGGCCGAGGTCTTGCTTTCGGCACGCTGCAGTGACACCCGGGAATAACGATGATGCCAAACGAGGTAAGCACCGTTGAGCACCATCGTCACAAAGACAGCGAGACCTAAGATGGTGACATCAATTTCCATCGGAATACCCATATGACACAGGTGGGAAGTCGGGCGTGAGCCAACTGAACCCAATGTCATAATCCCGACTAAATTGCTCCGGCTAGTGGGAAAAGGGGATAGCCCGTTGGTGTATCGCTCACCTCATCCTGGGTTAGGGCCGAGCGCACGCTAGCCTTACCCTTGCCGCACGCTGGCGAGGAAACCGCCGACGGCGTCCTGAAGAACCCGCGCCTGATCGCTGAGATGCACAGCGGAATGCAGCACCGAATCGGCGTTGGTGCCGGTTTGACGCACATCCGTGCCCAGGGCGCCGATGGAATCGGTGACCGTGCCGGCACCGGCGGCGGCGCGGTCCACGTTGCGGGCGATTTCCTGGGTGGCGCCCATTTGCTGTTCCACCGCCGAGGCGATGACGCTGCTGATCTCGTTGATGCGGTTGATGGTCTCGGCAACTCCCCCGATGGCGGCAACCGCCTGATCCGAGGCCTGTTGCACCCGCTCGATCTGACTGGAAATTTCCTCGGTCGCCTTGGCCGTCTGATTGGCGAGGTTCTTGACCTCACCGGCCACCACGGCGAAGCCCTTACCGGATTCACCGGCGCGGGCCGCTTCGATGGTGGCGTTCAGCGCCAGCATGTTGGTCTGGTTGGCGATGGCGCTGATCATCAGCACCACCTCGTTGATGCGGCCCACCGCATTGGCCAATCCGCCCACCATTTCCGTGGCGGCATTGGTTTCCTGTACCGCACCGGTGGCAATGGTGTTGGCGCGGCCCGCCTCACGCCCGATTCCGGCGATGGAGGTGGCCAGTTCCTCGGCGGCGGCGGCCACGGATTGCACGTTGGCACTGGCCTGTTCAGCGGCACTCGCCACCTGATCGCTGGTGGTAGCGGCGTTGTCGGCGATGCCGCGCATTTCAGCGGCAGAGCCATGAACCTGTTCCGCCGCCTGCGACACACTGGTCACCACCGACGATACGCTGGCCTCGAACTGATCGGCCAATCGAGCCATGGCGGCGCGGCGGTCCTCGGCGGCTTTGCGCGCGGCCTGCTCTTGATCCTCACGCAGGCGGGCCACCGCCTGGGCGTTGTCCTTGAACACCGCCAGGGCACGGGCCATGGCGCCCAATTCGTCACCGCGGTCGGCCCCGATCACAGTGACGCTCAGATCGCCTTCGGCCAGACGGGCCATGGTCCCGGTCAGGCGCTTCACCGGCACGCTGATGCCGCGTCCGATGAATACGGCTAAGGCCACACCGGCCAATACGGCCACCAGCGCAAAGGTCAACGCCAAGGCACGGGCGCTTTGCTCCTGCGCCAAGGCGTCGGCGCGCACCTGCTGCTCCCGAGCCTCGGCCAGATGGCGCAGATCATTGGCGACGCGGGACAAGCGTTCGCCCACAGCCACCGCTTCGGTCCATTGCTTGGCTAAGTCCACGTTGCGGACGATCAGGGTTTCATAGGACTGACCGTACAGGACCACCTGATCAGCCAATTCTGCCAAGCCTGCGGCGCGGGTCAGGTCACCGGCGCGGGCGATCAGCATGCGGGCACGCTCAACCTCGGCGCCGCTCGATGCCTCCAGGGTGCGGCGCACGAACAGCCGCGCTTCCAGCATGGCGGCATGGGCCTTGACCAACGAGGCATTGCCGGAGTGGTCGGCTTCCTTTTCGATGCCGGGGGCGGCCACGTCGCCGTATTTGCGAATGTCCAGATGGGCGGCCTTGCGCTGGGCCAGGATCGCGTCGATCGCTTGGCTGAGCGCCTTGTAGCGGGTGAAATCGGTGCGCAAGGACTCAGCAAGGGCTTGCTGGTCGGGCTGAGTGGGACGGACGGAATCCAAATGGCTGCCCAAACTGCCCATGGCAGCAAGGTAAGCAGTGCGGTTGGCCTCGGTGGTATCGCGGTTATACTCGCGCACAGCGGCGCGCAAGGTCACGGTGCCGCGATTTGCCTCGATGGACGCCGCCACCACATCCGCTTCACCGGTAATGACGCTGGTACTTTCGGCAAGCGAACCGAAGGTGTGCACGGAAAAGGCCGATAACAGCCCCATCAGCACCACCATCAAACCGAAGGCCGCGGCCAGCCGCTTGCCAATGGTCAAATCCTGCAGCATGCCCAACTCTCCCAAGCGCGCGTTAATGCGCGTAATGGGTTATGGTGATGGCATTGATGGAAAACCGCAAGTTTGCATGGCTAGCTATTCGACATATGGCTTATGTCTAGTCGTCAGGGTTCAATTTCTTATAAATCTTGGCCTCATGGATGATGAAGGCGTCGATCATGGAGCGGTAGATATGCTCCACCAGATCGGGGTCCATGCCCTCTTCATTGGCGAGGTGGCGGACCTTCAGGACGATGGCGTCGATGCGGGGAATATCCACCACCGCCGCCTTGGTTGCCTTGAAACGGGCAGCTTGTTCCACATAAGTGGCGCGCTCGGCCAGCAGGGGCACCAGCTGGCGGTCCAGACGGTCGATATGCTCGCGGACTTCTGCGAGGTCTTTGCACTCCGGCATGATCGCCCTCCTAATAGGCATATTCTTTGAACAGCGGATCGACGCTGTCGTGCCAGCGGCCATGATAGGCTTCCAGCATTTCCTCGGCCGGGGTGCGGCCCGATTCGGCGATGGCCTGCAAGGTGTCCAGGAAGATGGACTCGTCGCGGCCCGAATCATTGAAGCGGCGGCGGTTCTTCAGTCCCTGGGTGGACAGGCGCAATGCCTCGACCGACAGATCGCGCACGCTGGTGCCGCGCACCTGGGCGTTGAGCCCCAGCCGGGGCACGTCGGCGCGCAATTGCTCGCGTTCCTCGATGGTCCAATCCTTGACCAGATCCCACGCCGCATCCAGCGCGCCCTGGTCATACAGCAATCCGACCCAGAAGGCGGGCAGCGCGCACAGGCGGCGCCACGGGCCGCCATCGGCGCCACGCATTTCCAGATACTTCTTCAGCCGCACCTCGGGGAAGGCGGTGGTCAGGTGGTCGGCCCAATCGCCCAAGGTCGGGTGCTGGCCCGGCAGCGCCGGCAGCTTGCCCGCCATGAAGTCGCGGAACGACTGGCCCGAGGCGTCGATGTACTTGCCGTCGCGATAGACGAAGTACATGGGGACGTCGAGCATCCAATCCACATAGCGTTCGAAGCCCATGCCGTCCTCGAACACGAAGGGCAGCATACCGCAGCGGTCGTTATCGGTGTCGGTCCAGACGTCCGAGCGGGCCGATAACAGCCCCGACGGCTTACCCTCGATGAAGGGCGAGCAGGCGAACAAAGCGGTGGCCAAAGGCTGGAGCGCCAGCGACACCCGGAACTTTTCCACCATGTCGGCTTCCGAGGCGAAATCCAGATTCACCTGCACGGTGCAGGTGCGCAGCATCATGTCCAATCCCTTGGTGCCGCGCTTGGGCATGTACTCGCCCATGATCTTGTAGCGGCCCTTGGGCATCCACGGGATGTCCTCGCGCTTCCACTTCGGATTGAAGCCCATGCCCAGGAAGCCGATGTCCAGGGGGGCGGCGATCTGCTTCACCTGATTGAGGTGGACATAGGTCTCGCAACAGGTCTGGTGGATGGTTTCCAGGGGCGCGCCGGACAGCTCCAGCTGGCCGCCGGGCTCCAGGGTCACCGAGGCGCCGGTATCGTCCAGCAGGGCGATGACCTTGCCGCCCTCAGCCACCGGGTGCCAGCCGAGCTTTTCCAGGCCCTGCAGCACGGTCTTGATGCTGCGCTCGCCCTCATAGGGCAGCGCACGCAGGTCATCCAGCGTGTAGGCGAACTTCTCGTGCTCGGTGCCGATGCGCCAGTCTTCGACCGGTTTGCAGCCGGACGCCAGGTATTCGACAAGCTGGCGTTTAGAGGTAATCGGCTCGCCGCTGGGCTTGGCGGGTGCGGACATGACAAGACCCTGGCGTTTGGGGTTATTCCAAAAAATGCCAGGGTAGCAAACGCTGGGAACCTCCCAGCGTCAAGCGTCGTTTTGGGGAGGGGTGCAGCGCGGCAACGGGGGTGTGCCCCGCCGCCGCGCCGCTTGCCTATACCGCCGAGTGATGCTGTGCCGTGCCGGTGGCGTTGCGGCTGGGCGAGCCGTCGGGATCGCGCAGCACATAGCCACGGCCCCAAACGGTTTCGATGTAGCTCTCGCCGCCGGTGGCGGTGGCGAGCTTCTTCCGCAGCTTGCAGATGAAGACGTCGATGATCTTCAACTCAGGCTCATCGATGCCGCCATAGAGATGGTTCAGGAACTGCTCCTTGGTCAGCGTCTGGCCCTTGCGCAGGGACAGCAGCTCAAGGATGCCGTATTCCTTACCGGTCAGATGCAGGGGATCGCCTTCCACCTCCACCGTGCGGGCGTCCAAATTCACCGCAAGCTTGCCGGTCTTGATGATGGACTGGGCATGGCCCTTGGAACGGCGGACAATGGCCTGAATACGCGCCACCAATTCGCCGCGATCGAATGGTTTGGTTAGATAGTCATCGGCACCAAAGCCCAAGCCCTTGATCTTCTTATCGGACTCGGTCAAGCCGGACAGGATCAGCACGGGTGTTTCGACCCGGGCGGCCCGCAGGCGCCGAAGAACCTCATAGCCGTCCATATCGGGCAGCATCAGGTCCA
>JACMLB010000085.1 GCA_014379805.1 Rhodospirillales bacterium
TAGGCGCGGGCCAGACGGGTGATGGAATCCAGCAGGATGACCACGTCGCGCTTATGCTCGACCAGACGCTTGGCCTTTTCCAACACCATTTCGGTGACCTGGACGTGGCGCGAAGCCGGCTCGTCGAAGGTGGAGCTGATGACTTCACCGTTCACCGAACGGGCCATATCGGTCACTTCTTCGGGACGCTCGTCGATCAGCAGCACGATCAGATAGATGTCGGGCTGATTGGCGGCGATGGCATGGGCGATGTTCTGCAACATCACCGTCTTGCCGGTGCGCGGCGGCGCCACGATCAGCGCGCGCTGGCCCTTGCCCAAAGGCGCCACCAAATCGATCACCCGGGTGGTGAGATCGCGCTTGGTGGAGTCTTCCAGCTCAAGCTTCAGCTTCTCGTCTGGATAAAGCGGGGTCAGATTGTCGAAGTTGATGCGGTGACGCACATTCTCCGGCGGCTCAAAATTGATGGTGTTGACCTTGAGCATGGCGAAATAACGCTCGCCATCCTTGGGCGACCGGATCTGGCCTTCCACCGTGTCGCCGGTGCGCAGGCCGAAACGGCGGACCTGGCTGGGGCTGACATAGATGTCATCGGGACCGGGCAGATAGTTGGCTTCCGGCGAGCGCAGGAAACCGAAACCGTCTTGCAGGATCTCAAGAACGCCGTCGCCATAAATGGCGGTGTCGTTATCCGCCAGCTGCTTCAGGATTGCGAACATCATGTCCTGCTTCCTGAGAGTGCTGGCGTTCTCGATCTGCAGTTCCTCGGCGAACGCAAGCAGCTCAGCCGGGGTCTTCTTCTTGAGTTCCTGAAGATGCATGGGGAGTGTCCGTCTCATTGCTCGCGCGTACCCGCCAATGGCGAGCCCCGAAACTGGTCGGGTCCGGTTATCCGGTGCGGTCTGACGATTTTGGAAGGGTGGGCGTCGGGAAGGTGGGGGCTTCAACCGGCCCCTTGGAATTGACCGTCAGCTTTAGCCAAAGCCCTCGGCCCTGTCAAACGTCAAATCACACGGCACGCAACGCCTTTAGGGGGTTAGAACGGCTTAACGATCACCAGGATGACAATAACGATCATCAACAGGGTCGGCCCCTCATTGGCCACACGGAAGAATTTTTGCGACTTGGTGTTTCGGTCAGCAGCGAAGTCGTTCTTCCATTTTCCCATCATGTGGTGGGCACCCGTCATCAGGATGACGAGCAGTAGTTTCACGTGAAACCATCCATCCTGAAACAGCCCACCGCTGACGGCCAAAGTCAAACCCGCCGCCCAGGCCACCACCATGGCCGGAGTCATGATCGCCTTCAGCAGCCGGCGCTCCATGATCTTGAATTTTTCACTGGTTTCAGAGCCCGGCTTTACCTCGCAATGGTACACGAACAGCCGAGGCAGATAGAGCAATCCGGCCATCCACGATATGACCGCGATCACATGCAGGGCCTTGATCCACAGATAGGCTTCGCCGGTCATGCTTCCACCATGAAAGGACAGCGCAACCCGGCGGCGGCACAGCCGCGCCCGCGCATGGAATGGGGATCGTGGACCAACCGGGCGAGGCCGGCGATGAAATCGGGGTGATGACCCAGCGCCGGCACCCGCACATAGGCCGGAATGCCCAACCCGTCGGCGCGATGGCGGTATTCGATGTCCAGTTCCACCAAGGTCTCGGAATGCTCGGAAACGAAGGCGATGGGAACGATCACCACCGGCACGGCATCCTCACCGGCCCGTTCCAGCTCTTCCTCCGTGCTTGGTCCGATCCATTTCAGCGGGCCGACGCGGCTTTGGTAGCATACCACCCAATCCAGATCGGGAATGCCCAAAGCCCCCACCACGGCGCGTGCGGTCTGCTCCACATGGCGAGGATAGGGATCGCCCTTATCCACCACCTTTTGCGGCAAGCCATGGGCCGAGAACAACACACGGGGAGTGCCCGCCTTGGCGGCCCCGTGCCATCCCGCCCGCACCAGATCGGCCACGGCCGAGACCAAACCGGGCTCGTTGGGATAGCAGCACACCGCTTCGGTCGGCACCGACCAACCGGCGACCTGGGCCAGTTTGTGCCATTCCCGCAAGGATGACCGGGTCGTTGTCGTGGAAAACTGCGGATAGAGCGGCAGCAGGATGACCTTGTCGGCGCCCCATTCCCGCACCTCGGCCATGGCTTGGGCGGCAAAGGGGTGCCAATAGCGCATGGCAACGAAGACCTTGTGGTCCGGCCCCAGCACGGTTTCCAGTGCCTGAGCCTGTTTCCAGGTTTCCTCCACCAGCGGTGATTTGCCGCCGATCTGGCCATAGATCTCCCGCGCTATGGGGGCTCGACGGCTGGAAATGAACCGTGCCAACAGGGTGCGGATCAGCTTGGGCGCGCCGATGATGGCCGGGTCGTTGAACAGGTTGAACAGAAACGGCTCAACCGCATCCAACGAATCCGGTCCACCGAGATTCAGCAGTACGACGGCAGTCTTGGTCATGGGGTCAGCCCCGCCAGCTTTTCACCCGCTCCGCCAGCCGAGCCACGTTCTCCGGCGGGGTCGGCGGGATGATGCCGTGGCCCAGATTGAAGATGAACGGCCCCCTGCCAAGCGCCTTGAGCACCCGATCGATGGCCACATCCATGGCCTCGCCGCCCGCCACCACCAGAATGGGGTCCAGATTGCCCTGCACGGTGCATTTGGGCTGCAGCTTTTCGGCGGCCCAATCCAGCGGCACGGACGAATCCAGGCTGACGCCGTCCACGCCGGTTTCCGCCACATAATCCTGATACAGGATACCGGCGCCGCGCGGGAAACCGATGACCGGAACGCCGGGGCGCTCGGAATGGATGCGGTCCACCAGTTTGCGCATGGGCTCGATCACCCAACGACGGAATTCGGTCTCGGGCAAAGCGCCGGCCCAGGTATCGAACACCTGAATAGCCTCTGCCCCGTTATCGATTTGGCGGATGAGGTATTGGCCGGTGGCCTCCACCAGCAGGTCCATGAGCCGGGCGAACAGCTCCGGCTGGCCCCACATCATGCGCTTGGCGTTGCTGAAATCCTTCGAGCCGCTGCCCTCGATCATGTAGGTGGCCACGGTCCAAGGCGCACCGGCAAAGCCGATCAGGGCGGTGGTGCTGGGAATGGACTGGGACAGCCCTTTGACCGTGCCGTAAACCGGGGCGAGGTGATCGTGCATGCCCGAGATGTCGAGACCATCCAGATCACTTGCCGAGCGAATGGGTGTCAACACCGGACCTTCGCCTTCGCGGAAGGCAACCTGCTGCCGCAACGCGTCGGGGATCACCAGGATGTCGGAGAACAGGATGGCGGCGTCGAAGCCATAGCGCCGTAGCGGCTGCAAGGTGACTTCGACGGCCAGCTCTGGATTGTAACAAAGGTCCAGGAAGCTGCCGGCGGTCTTTCGGGTTTCCCGGTACTCTGGCAGATAGCGGCCAGCCTGGCGCATCAGCCAGAACGGCGGCGGAGTGAGGGTTTCGCCCGCGAGGGCTTGGAGGAATCGCTTATTCGGCTTTGCGTTCACTGGGACTCTCGCTGGGTTATCCGGCCCTAAGACATACAAGAATAGTTTTTAGGATAAAAGGTGGCTGTAGTAGTGGGTGCCTGTGGACATCGGGGATTGGACTCTATCCCCAATTTGTCCACAGGACTATCCCGTGGGTCGGGCCGGTGCGTGTGCCTCTGTGGACAAGATGGGAGCCCTGCTACCCAAATGCCCGTCACCTCTCACCAAAGAGGTATTCCGTAAGAGGGGGCAAGTCTGGGGAAAGCGGATGCCCGCCCTGGGGATTCACGTTATCCTCGCGCACCCCCAAAAGGTTTTCAGCATCCGGACCATTGGTCGGATGACCACAGGCCTAACGGGGGGCTATTTTCGACCCCATGCCCAGAGGGGCGGGTTATCCCCACTATTCTCGATTACCCACAGGCTTCCATGCGCACGTTCCACCTCCATTTGGTCTCTGACGCCACCGGCGAAACCGTCACTTCGGTGACCCGCGCCTGCATGGTGCAGTTCGAAGGCGTCCAGGCGGTTCAGCATAATTGGTGGCTGGTGCGCAGCCAGGGACAGGTGGAACGCGTCATCGCTGGCATCGAGGAAAATCCCGGCATCGTGCTGTGCACCCTGGTGGATGTGCCCGTGCGCGGTTTGCTGGAGGAAGCCTGCCGGCGCATGCATGTGCCGTGCATTCCCGTGCTCGATCCGGTGTTGGGGGCGCTGGCCGGCTATCTGGGCGCCGAGATGAACGCCACGCCGGGCCGCCAGTACCAGTTGGACGCGGAATATTTCGCCCGTATCGACGCCATGCAATTCACCCTGAACCATGATGACGGGCAGCTGCTTTGCGATACCGAGGCTGCCGACATCGTCCTGATCGGTGTGTCGCGCACCTCGAAGACGCCCACCTGTATGTACCTCGCCAACCGTGGCTACAAATGCTCCAACTACCCCCTGGTCCCCGGCGTGCCCTTGCCGCCCGAATTGGAAAGCGCCCGCCGTCCCCTGGTGGTGGGCCTGACCAAGGACCCCAAAAGCCTGTCCGACATCCGCCGGGCCCGGCTGCGCTTTCTGAACCATGACGAGCAATCGGAATACGCTCAGTTCGAGAAGGTGCGCGAGGAAATCGCCAACGCGAGGCGGTTGTTCTCACGCCATGGCTGGCCGGTGGTGGATGTGACCCGCCGCTCCATCGAGGAAGCGTCGGCCACCATCATCCAACTGCACAATCAGCACATGGCCAAAAAGCAGGAGAAGCCCAAATGATCGTCCTGGCTTCGGGCTCGGCCACCCGCCGGGCCATGCTGGAAAATGCCGGGGTAGCCTTTGTCGTGGATACCTCGCCGGTGGACGAAGCCGCCATCAAGGCGGCCATGCGCCAGGAAACCAACAACCCCGCCCGCGTGGCCGAAGTGCTGGCCGAGGCCAAGGCGGTGCGGGTGTCGGCCCGCAACCCCGGCATGATCGTCATTGGCTGCGATCAGATGCTCGATTGCGACGGCGTGTGGTTCGACAAGCCGGAAAACCCCGCCGAGGCCCGCGCCCAATTGGCGGCGCTGCGGGACAAGACCCACCGGCTCAGCAGTTCGGTGGTGGCGTTGCGCGACGGCAAGCGCCTGTTTCACCATACCGAATCGGCCAAACTCACCATGCGTCGCTTTTCCGATGCCTTCCTCGATGATTATGTGGAAAAGGCAGGGGACGCGGTGTTGTCCTCGGTGGGCGCCTACCAGCTGGAAGGACGCGGCGCGCAATTGTTCATGCTGGTGGAAGGTGACCATTTCACCATCCTTGGCCTGCCGTTGCTGGCCTTGCTGGATTTCCTGCGTGAAAACGGAGAACTGCTCACATGATCGTCTCGGGCAAGGCCAAGCTGGCAGGTGTCATGGGGTGGCCGGTGGGCCATTCGCGCTCGCCCCGGCTGCACGGCTATTGGCTGGAGCAGATGGGCATCGACGGCGCCTATGTGCCGCTGGCGGTGCGGCCCGAAGATTTCGAGCAGGTGCTGCGGGCCTTGCCCCGCATGGGTTTTGCCGGTGCCAACGTCACCGTGCCCCATAAGGAACAAGCGCTGCGTCTGGTGGACGAGCTGGAACCGCTGGCCCGCCGCATTGGCGCGGTCAACACCCTGGTGGTGCAGGAAAACGGCAGTGTCCTGGGCCGCAACACCGACGCCTTCGGCTTCCTGGAAAATCTGCGCCGGGGCGCCCCCAACTGGCGGCCGCAATCGGGACCAGCGGTGGTGTTGGGCGCCGGAGGTGCGGCACGCGCGGTGTGTGCCGCGCTGATCGACGCCGACGTGCCCGAGGTGCGGTTGGTCAACCGCTCGGTGGAACGGGCGGAACGGCTGGCTCTGGACGTGGGCGGCAAGTTCCGCGTCACCGAATGGGAACATGTGGGCCACGCTTTGCACGGCGCCGCCCTGCTGGTCAACACCACAACCCTGGGCATGACCGGCCAACCGGCGCTGGAGATCGATTTGACCCCCCTGCCCCAATGGGCGGTGGTCAACGATATCGTCTACGCGCCGTTGATGACCGATCTGCTGAGTGCGGCGGCGGCGCGCGGCAATGCGGTGGTGGACGGGCTGGGCATGCTGCTGTGGCAGGCGGTGCCCGGGTTTGAGGCGTGGTTCGGCGTGCGGCCCGAGGTAACGGCGGAGCTGCGTGACTTCGTTCTCAAATGATCGCAGTCATATGAATATCCTCGGCCTCACCGGCTCCATCGGCATGGGCAAAAGCACCGCCGCCGCCATGTTGCGGCGTCTGGGTGTGCCGGTGCATGACGCCGATGCCACCGTGCATGCTTTGCTGGGACCTGACGGCGCCGCCGTCCCCGCCATCGCGGTGGCATTCCCCGGCGTGGTCGAGAACAACACCGTCAACCGTGCAGCACTGGGCGCCCGCGTGTTCGGCCATCCGGCGGAACTCAAGCGGCTGGAAGCCATCCTGCATCCGTTGGTGCGCCGGGCCGAAGCCGACTTCCTCAAGCGGCACCGCCGCCGCCGGACGCCGTTGGTGGTGCTTGATATCCCCCTGCTGTTTGAGACTAAGGGGGAGCGCCGCTGCGATCTGGTCGCCGTGGTCACCGCCCCCGCTTTCCTTCAGGCCGCCCGCGTGCTGCGCCGTCCGGGCATGACCCCCGCCCGTCTGGCCGCCATTCGCGCTCAGCAAATGGCGGATGGGGATAAGCGCCGCCGCGCCGATTTGGTGCTGCCCACCGGCACCGGCAAGCTTCCGGTCTTGCGCCGTTTGAAGCGCGCCGTCACACTGTTGCGTGACCCCTGATATCTGCCGGTGACATTACGTATGCGTGAGATCGTCCTCGATACCGAAACCACCGGCTTTGACCCGTTGACCGGCGACCGTCTGGCCGAAATCGGCTGCGTGGAGTTGGTCAATCATTTGCCCACCGGCGTGACCTTCCACCGCTATATCAACCCCGAACGCGACATGCCGGATGAGGCCTTCAAGGTCCACGGCCTGTCCAACCAGTTCCTGGCCGATAAGCCCATCTTTGCGGAAGTGGTGGCGGAATTTCTGGAATTCATCGGCGACGACACGCTGGTGATCCACAACGCCGAATTCGACATGAAGTTCCTCAATGCCGAATTGGCTCGCCTGGGCTTCGCCACCCTCCCCATGAGCCGGGCCTTGGACACCCTGCTCATGGCGCGCAAGAAGTTCCCCGGTGCCCAAGCCAGCCTGGACGCCTTGTGTCGCCGCTTCGAAATCGACAACACCGCCCGCACCTTCCACGGCGCGCTGCTGGATTCGGAATTGCTGGCCGAGGTCTATCTGCAGCTGATCGGCGGCCGCCAGCCTGGGTTCGAGTTGGGCCAATCCTCGGGCAAGGGCGGTGCGTCCACCGTGGCCGTGATCCGCGAAGCCCGCGCCCCGCGGCCCCATGCCGCAACCGCAGAAGAGTTGGAAGCCCATGCCGCCTTCATCGCCAAGATGAAGAAGCCCATCTGGCTGAAGGAGCCCGAGGTGGAAGCCAAGGCTGGGTGATTCGGAGTGACGAGCGAAAACGAATAAAAAGGCGAGGAGCCCGGAGCCCCTCGCCTTTGTTTTATCTCACACCAACCACGCCTTACGCGTTGCCGGCGACCTCGCCTTGGGCGGCTTCCATGCGGCTGCGGAACAGCTGCACGAAGTCGATGGGCTGGATCATCAGCGGCGGGAAACCGCCGTCGCGGGTCAGGTCGGCGATGATGTTGCGGGCGAACGGGAACAGCATGCGTGGGCACTCGATCAGCAGCATGGGCTGCACATGCTCGGGCGCCACGTTCAGGGTAAAGATACCGGCATAGGCCAACTCGGCGATGAAGACCGCGCGGTTATCGTCCAGCCGGGCTTCGACCTTCAGGTGCAGAGTGACCTCGAAGGTGTTCTCGGCCACGCCGTTGGCGTTGATATCCACATGAATGGGAATGTTCGGGTTCTGGCCCTGCATGTCGCTATAGATGGCGGGGGCGCCGGGAACCTCGAAGGACAGGTCCTTGACGTACTGGCCATTGACGACCAGCGGCGGCAGAGCGGATTCGGAAGTGTTGTCGTCGGTCATCGTTCGCA